>NZ_CP076643.1:2732392-3064785 GCF_019226825.1 Vibrio ostreae | reverse complement strand
CGTAAAGAGAGTGCAGCGCAGGCTCCGGCCAAAGACAACACCAACAGTGCCGCAGCGAAAAAAGAGCAGAAACGACGTGAAGCAGATTTCCGCAAGCTGACCGCGCCAATTCGCAAAAAGCTGACACAACTGGAAGCAAAAATGGATAAGTTGAACGCCACCATTGCCGAGGCAGAACAACAATTATCCGATTCCGCACTGTATGACGCGGAAAATAAAGCTAAACTTAATCAGGTTCTCGCAACTCAGGCCAGCGCCAAATCCGAACTGGAACAGGTCGAAGGTGACTGGATGAGTGAGCAGGAAGCCCTGGAAGAGATGGAACAGGAGTTCAACATTCAATGAGCCAAGAACACGTCACACTATCCCTCACGTTAGAAAGATTGTGGCAATTCAGTTTGCAATACTACAGCGTACGCGAGGTCAAAGAGGCGTGTCTCAGCTTACAGAATAACTTTAACGGCAATGTGAACTTACTGCTGCTGCTTAAATATCTCGACGAGCAGCAGCTCACCTTGCAGGAACAGGACTGGCAATCACTGATTGAAGGCATTGCCAGAACCGAAACCCTGCTCCATCACTACCGCGAACTGCGCCGCAAGCTCAAAAACAATCTGACCGATACTTTATACCGCGAAGCGCTGCAGTTTGAACTGCAGCTTGAGAAGCAGCAGCAGTCTGACCTTATTGAGGTCATCAACCGTCATACCCTGACCATCAATCACGGCGAAGTACTGACCTTACGCTACTGTCGCCAGCTCGGTGCCGAACATCTGGCCACCATTTTCGGTAAACCCGTTCCGGCTTCATTCTGAGCGCTCACCACTGCGCCCAGACAGGGCTGCGCGGCAAAATTCGAACAGCCGATTATTAGGGTATATACTCATTTAAACACTTTGTATTGGCTGAACTATGACCCAATTTGTTGCCGCGACCGGCCTGAAGAATCCCCACCTGCAAACCTTATTGCCGCGCTTTATCCGCAAAAAGGCACTGTTCGAACCTTGTTGGCAGACACTGGACACGCCGGACGGTGATTTTCTCGATCTGGCCTGGAGTGAAGACCCGCAGCATACCCGCGGTAATAAGCCCGTGTTCGTACTGTTCCATGGTCTGGAAGGCTGCTTTTACAGTCCGTATGCCAATGGCCTGATGCACGCTTTTGCCCAGGATGGCTGGCTGTCCGTGATGATGCACTTTCGCGGCTGCAGTGGTAAACCCAACCACCTGGCACGTGCTTATCATTCCGGCGAGGTGGAAGATGCGCGCTTCGTGCTGGAGAACATCCGTGAGCGCTTCCCGCAGCAGACCATTATCGCGGTCGGCATCTCACTCGGTGGCAACATGCTGGTTAATTACCTCGCCCATTACAACCAGGATCCGATCCTGAGCGCCGCGACTATCGTCTCGGCGCCGCTTGACCTGGCCGCCTGCTCAGAGCGGATTGAGCACGGCTTCTCCAAGTTGTACCGTACCTATCTGCTCTCATCACTGAAAAATACCGCGCTCAAAAAGCATCACCTGCTGAAAGGTGAACTCGGGCTGTCTTACCACAATATAAAGCGTGTCACCCGCCTGCAGGAGTTTGACGACCTGATCACCGCCCCACTGCACGGTTTTCGTGATGCCAGCGATTATTACCAGCGCTGTTCAGGGATTCATAAATTGCAGGATATCCGCGTGCCGACCCAGATCATTCATGCCAAAGACGACCCCTTTATGACCGATGCAGTGATCCCGAAATTTATCCTGCCGGATAACATTGACTATCGTCTGTTCGAGCAGGGTGGCCACGTCGGCTTTGTCAGCGGTAGCCTGCTCAAACCGGTGTTCTGGCTCGAACAAGCCCTGCCCGCTTACTATGCCTGCCTGCGCGATAAAAACTGATATAATCGCCCTGTTCATCCATCATAAAAGTATGAGATATTTATGATTGTTCCCTGGCAACAAATTGACCCCGACACGTTAGACAGCCTGATCCGCGAATTCGTGTTACGTGAAGGCACCGACTACGGTGCACAAGAAGTTTCGCTGCAGGATAAAGTCGATCAGGTCAGATCCCAGCTGCAGCGCGGTGATGCGGTAATTGTTTACTCTGAACTGCATGAAACGGTCGATATCAAAACCAACCGCGCTTAAGCCATCACCCGCTCACCGTTTCCGTGCTATAGTGTTTCGACTCAGGCTGTGAAATTACACAGCCTCGTTAAGGAATCAGAGACAAGGTCTGTCATGTCAGCGAAACACCCAATTATTGCCGTGACCGGTTCATCGGGCGCGGGCACCACCACCACCTCAGAAGCCTTTCGCAAGATGTTCAATATGATGGACATCCGGCCGGCCTGGGTGGAAGGTGACAGTTTTCACCGTTTTACCCGTCCGGAGATGGACGTCGAAATCCGTAAAGCACGGGAGCAAGGGCGCCATATCAGCTACTTCGGCCCTCAGGCCAACGATTTTGCCGCGCTGGAAGGCTTCTTCCGTCAGTATGGTAAGTCCGGTACCGGCCAGATTCGCCGTTATCTGCACACCTTTGACGAAGCGGTCCCTTACAATCAGATGCCGGGCACCTTTACCCCGTGGCAGGATCTGCCACAGAACTCAGACATCATGTTCTACGAAGGTCTGCACGGCGGAGTCGTCGATGGTGACATCAATGTCGCTCAGCATGTCGATTTTCTGATCGGCATGGTGCCTATCGTCAACCTGGAATGGATTCAGAAATACGTGCGTGATACCCGCGACCGCGGCCACTCACGTGAAGCGGTGATGGACTCCATCGTGCGTTCGATGGATGACTACCTCAACTACATCACACCGCAGTTTTCCCGCACCCACATCAACTTCCAGCGCGTACCGACGGTCGATACCTCTAACCCGCTCAACGCCAAAGGCATCCCGAGCCTGGATGAAAGTTTTGTGGTGATCCGGGTGCGCGGGATTAAAAATGTCGACTATCCCTACCTACTGGCGATGATTGACGGCTCGTTTATGTCACGCCACAACACCATCGTGGTTCCGGGCGGTAAAATGAGCTTCGCGATGGAGCTGATCGTACGGCCACTGCTGGAACAACTGATAGAATCAGGAAAAATCGGCTGAGGCTGTCGCTTACTTTTCATACCGTGATCATGGGCACAGTTTTGCGTACATTATCCGGTCTCCAACACGATTAAAGTCAAGAAATCGTGTTGGAAAAAGGATACTATTCTAAACCGAAACACAAGATAACTTGCAGCAATAATAAAGTCCTCTTATTCTAGAGAATCCGTTGAATAAGGCTTCGCTAAAATATGGATAGCAGCAAGCGTACCCTGCAGAGGAAGTGAGATATTATGGTTCTAGGTAAACCTCAAACCGACCCAACACTAGAGTGGTTTCTTTCCCATTGTCACATTCATAAGTACCCTTCAAAAAGCACGCTGATTCACGCGGGCGAAAAAGCAGAAACCCTGTACTACATCGTTAAAGGTTCTGTTGCGGTACTGATCAAAGATGAAGAAGGTAAGGAGATGATTCTGTCTTACCTGAACCAAGGTGATTTCATCGGTGAACTTGGCTTGTTTGAAGAAGGCCAAGAGCGTACTGCCTGGGTTCGTGCCAAATCTCCTTGTGAAGTGGCTGAAATTTCGTTCAAGAAATTCCGTCAGTTGATTCAGGTTAACCCTGATATCCTGATGCGTCTTTCTGGTCAGATGGCGCGCCGTCTGCAAGTCACCAGCCAAAAAGTAGGCGATCTGGCGTTCCTGGACGTAACGGGCCGTATCGCGCAGACTCTGCTGAACCTGGCGAAACAACCAGATGCGATGACCCACCCGGATGGTATGCAAATCAAGATTACCCGCCAGGAAATCGGTCAGATTGTCGGCTGTTCACGTGAAACCGTTGGCCGTATCCTGAAGATGCTGGAAGAGCAGAACCTGATTTCTGCGCACGGTAAAACCATCGTGGTTTACGGCACGCGTTAAGCCCATACGGCAAATAGACAAGATTGCAAAAGCCACCTCGCGGTGGCTTTTTTATAGCGTTCAGGACACCAGGTGATTACTTTCAGATACCTAATTATTGAGCTCACGGCACCTAATTATTGAGCTCAAGGTACCTAATTATTGAGCTTAGGGTACCAAGCAGGCTCTCTAGCGGCTGTCTGTACTTTCGAAAATCTTATCGGCCGAGGCCGCGACAAAGCCGGTGTACAACTTACCATCCGGCAGCGGATAACGTTTGGCGAACTCATAAAAACCGCCCGGGATGGTATAGCTCCCCTCACTAAAACGCACCTCAACCTTATCCGCCATGGTCGAGGACTGTTCGAGCAATACCTGCGGCGACCCTTTTACTTCGCCGCCCGATTCGTTGATGGTAAATCCGGCCTGGCGCAGGTGATCATTAACCTGCTGCACTTCATGCAGATGCTTGAGCTGATTGACATTGACGGTGAAATGGTTGGCACCATAACCGTGTGCTGCCAGCCAGGAGGCATACTCGCTCTCAGCGGCCAGCACCTGATAATCCGCGTAGCTTAACTCCCATAAGCGCCCGCCGAAGAGAAAATCACTGCCCGTCAGTTGACGCTCATCAACCTGAGCCACCAGCCCCTGTACAATGGCCTGCAACTGCGCTGAGCACTCTGCCACTTTGAGTTCACTGATAAACACTTTCGGCTGCAACGGATCCGGATGCTCATAATGTTTGGCCACCAGTTTTTTACTCTCAAACAGATACTCGCCGCACGCCTGATAACCCAGCTCGATAAACGGCCGGGCAAGAGTCTCCAGGCCTAATGGCGCCAGATTGAAGGTACGCAGGGCAATATGGTCATTGATCAGTGCTTCGTCTTCTTCCAGCAACTGATGCACTTTGTCCGCCGAAGGACAAAGACGGTCAATGTAATCATTCCACAGAGATTGAAACAGATCTGTTGGCGTCATAACGCCTCCTTATCAGCACGCCAGCGCGTGCATTAGCGTTCACCACCCGACAGGGCGGCACAGTGATAGCAACTACCGGGCCGGCACTTGGCCAGCCCCTGAACTCACAGTTCGATGCCCGGGCTGAGCGTCGCCGGCAGCTCGGTCGCAGACCCTTCCATCGAAGCCATCGGATAAGCGCAGTAGTCGGCGGCATAGTAGGCACTCGGACGCAGGTTACCGGACGCACCCGGCCCGCCAAACGGCGCATCTCCGCTCGCGCCGGTCAGTTGCCGGTTACGGTTAACAATACCGGCACGAATATGGTCGACGAAATACTGCCACTCGTTGTCATCGGTACTGACCAGACCGGCTGACAAACCAAACTGGGTATCATTGGCCAGCGCAACAGCCTGCTCAAGGCCGTGGTAACGCACTACCTGCAGCAACGGCCCGAACACTTCTTCATCCGGTAGTTCACGCACCGCGGTCACATCAATAATCCCCGGTGTCACAAACGCCGCCTGCAGCGCACGAGCCTCAATCAAAGGCTCAGCACCAAGCTCAACCAGACGGGCCTGCGCAGCGAGAATCACCTCAGCCGCCGCAACCGAGATTTGCGGGCCCATAAATGGCGCCGGCTCGGCAAACGGCTGGTCAATACGCAGCTTGCGGGTCGCCTCAACCAGACGTACCAGCAGCGCATCGCCTTTCTCTCCGGCGGGAATGTACAACCGCCGCGCGCAGGTACAACGCTGCCCGGCACTGATAAAAGCGGATTGCAGTATGGTGTACACGGTCGAGTCCAGATCGCCATACTGCTCAGAGATCACCATAGGGTTATTGCCGCCCATTTCCAGCGCCAGCATCTTACCCGGCTGACCGGCGAACTGACGGTGCAACAAATGACCGGTATGAGCGCTGCCGGTAAACAGCAGGCCATCAATGCCTTTTGACTGCGCTAAAGCGATGCCAGTCTCTTTTCCGCCCTGAACCAGGTTAAGCACACCATCCGGCAATCCGGCCTGCTGCCACAGTTTCATCGCTATTTCACCGGTCCACGGCGTCTGCTCTGACGGCTTAAACACCACAGTATTACCCGCCAGCAGCGCCGGTACAATGTGTCCGTTCGGCAAATGACCCGGGAAATTATATGGCCCGAATACCGCCATGACGCCGAGCGGGCGATGGCGCAGCACAATCTGGTTGCCCGCCGCCTCACGCACACTTTCGCCGGTACGGTCATGATAAGCACGAATAGAAATCGCAATTTTACCGGCCATCGCCGCCGCTTCAGTGCGGGTTTCCCACAATGGTTTGCCGGTTTCTTTGGCAATGACTTCGGCGATCATCTCGCTGTTGGCTTTCACCTGCTCAGCAAACGCCAGCACGACCTGTTCACGCTCAGCAAACGAACGTTGCTTCCAGCTCAGCAGTGCGCTGCGCGCGGCACTGACCGCCGCTTCAACCTGAGCTGGTGTCGCGCAGTCCCCCTGCCAGACTACTTCCTGGTTGTATGGGCTTAGAGAGGTGAAATGTTCACCCTGGCCAGCCACCCATTGACCGGCAATCCACTGAGTCATGTGTTACATCCTTAACTTGTCTTGTAAATGGGGCCTACTGGGCCAGAATCCGCACCCAGTCACCGGTTTCCACCTGGAGCGCTAGAGCGACGTCCGGCGCAATAATGACGGTGCCGTTTTCGCGGTTATGCGCTGCTTTCGCTGCGGTGGCACGAAACTGTTCAAATGAGCTGTTACACATCAAAAACGTCTGCGAACTGGAGTGCGCAGCCACTTCAACCTTAGCCCGCACCGACTCGCGCACCGATTCGATATTGCGTAAATCGCACTCGACCGACGGACCGGCATCAAAAATGTCGACATAGTTGCGGCAGGTAAAGCCCTCTTTTTCCAGTAAGGCTAATGCCGGGCGGGTTTTCTCATGCACCTGACCAATCACGGCCTGCGCTTCTTTACTCAGCAGGTTGATGTAGATCGGCAGTTTGGGCATCAGATCGGCAATAAAGCCTTTTTTGCCAATCCCGGTCAGATAATCCGCCATGGTGAAATCAATCGAAAAAAAGTGTTCCTGCAGCCACTGCCAGAACGGCGAGTTACCCTGCTCGTCCGACACGCCGCGCATTTCGGCGAATATGGTTTGCGAAAAGCGCTCCGGGTGTTCTGCCATCATCAGAAAACGGCACTTCGACATCAGACGCCCGTTCAGCCCCTGACGAAACGCCGGGCGCAGGTAAAGGGTGCAGATCTCGGAGCAACCGGTGTAGTTGTTGCCAAACGTCAGTAACTTGACCACATTGTTGACGCCGAGTTTAGGTGAAGAATGCACTATGGTACTGATGTGATAAGAGTAACAGGGCATGTCCCAGCCAACCGCCGCTTCAATACCGGTGGTACCGGCCACTTCACCGCTTTCGGAGTCAAAGCCAACCATCAGGTAGCCTTCGTCTCCCGGCTCGGTCACATTGGATTTGCTAAAACTGTATTCGGAATGGGTAATGCGGTTGGTCAACAGTTCCTGGTTGACCGGCAATGAGGTGAAACCATGTCCCGATTCAACCGCGCAGGTATGCAGCGCGTCATAATCAGACATTGCAATGGGGCGAACAACAAGCATCTATATTCCCTCCAGATGCAGACAGGCCCGCGCCTGTCAGCCTGATAACACACTGTATCCGCGCCATCTGCTGGCTAGGATACAGTGCTCCGGCTCGCTTAAACTAGCGTCGCAATCGCTTTATCCAGTCGTGCTAAGCCTTGTTCAATTTCTTGCTCTGTGATCACCAGTGATGGTGTCATACGCACCACAGACGCACCTGCCACCAGCAGCATCAGGCCTTGCTGACCAGCCGCCACCAACACATCACGCGCGCGGCCTTGCCACTCATCGTTCAGTGCCGCACCCAGCAGCAGACCTTTACCACGGATCTCTTTAAACAGGTTGTATTTGGCGTTGATTTTCTCCAGTCCGGCACGCAGCAGAGCTTCACGCTGCTTAACCCCCGCCAGCGTCTCAGGTTGGCTGACGATATCCACCACCGCCTCTGCCACAGCACAAGCCAGCGGGTTACCACCATACGTCGAGCCGTGTACGCCCACTTTCATGTGCTGCGCCAATTTAGTCGTGGTCAGCATGGCGCCGATTGGGAAACCGCCGCCCAGTGATTTGGCGGTGCTGAGAATATCCGGAGTCACGCCAATGCCCTGATAAGCATAGAAATCACCGGTACGGCCGTTACCGGTCTGTACTTCATCAAAAATCAGCAGGGCGTTGTGTTTATCACACAGCTCACGCACCGCCTGGACAAATTCAGGGTTCGGCGACACGATGCCGCCTTCGCCCTGCAGCGGCTCCATCATGATGGCACAGGTGCGATCAGAGATGTGTGCCTGCAGCGCTTCGATATCGTTATAAGGCAGGTGCGTCACATCGCCCGGTTTTGGACCAAAGCCGTCCGAGTATGCTTCCTGGCCGCCCACGGTGACAGTAAAGAAAGTACGGCCGTGGAAACCCTGTTTAAATGCGATGATTTCCGATTTTTGCGCACCATACACATCTGCCGCATAACGACGGGCCAGCTTCAGGGCCGCCTCGTTCGCTTCTGCGCCAGAGTTAGCAAAGAATACTTTTTCCGCAAAGCTGACCTCGGTCAGTTTTTTTGCCAGACGCAGCGCAGGCTCATTGGTCATCACGTTGCTGAGGTGCCAGATTTTGTTGCCCTGTTCAGTCAGCGCTTTCACCATAGCCGGATGACAGTGCCCCAAACAGCTCACTGCGATACCGCCGGCAAAGTCGATGTACTCTTTACCCTGCTGATCCCAAACACGTGAACCTTCGCCCTTAACCGGGATGAACTCCATCGGGTTATAACAAGGCACCATCACCTCATCAAACAAACCACGATCTACTTTATTTTCCACTGTCATTACCCATTCCTTATCAATACCGCATGCCTGGCAAAAAGGCTCTCCTTCGCAAAACCTTACTCATAAGATTTTGTGTTGCGTTTAAGCAGATGCAGCATTGTATTTACAAAATATTAACCAATTCAATAGTGAATTATTCTTTCAGCTTAGCATTTAAGCTCACAATCCTCACCACTCATGATTATTTATGCACCATGTAAACTCTTTTATGAAGCACTTTTTAACAATGAGCGAAAAAACCTCATTTGAGCCCTGTATCCATCAGCGCTGGCAAGGCATTGGCAGGATGTGCGGCGCATAAATTTTCAACACAGAAAAAAGGTAAATTTAATGACGAAAATGTTAAGAAAAGTGATCGCGATCAGGAATCAGCCCGCCGGATATACCGCCAGGCTGAGAGGAAAAAGAAAGATTTGCGCGCTCAGCGCTTGAGGAAATTCGCCAGCAACTCGTGGCCTTGTTCGGTTTTAATCGATTCCGGGTGAAACTGCACCGCGTCAATCGGCAGGGTTTTGTGCTGATAGCCCATGATCTCATCCACGCTGCCATCGGCCAGTTCAGTCCAGGCGGTCAGCTCAAAACAATCCGGCAAAGTACCGTTTTTGACCACCAGCGAGTGATAGCGGGTCACAGTGAGCGGATTGTTCAGACCAGCGAATACACTGCGTCCGGTATGTCGGATCGGTGAGGTTTTACCATGCATCACCTGACGGGCACGCACCACTTCACCACCAAATACCTGTGCAATCGCCTGATGGCCCAGACACACGCCAAGCATCGGCAGCTTGCCGGCAAAATGCGCAATCGCCGCCAGTGAAATACCGGCTTCATTGGGCGTACACGGCCCGGGCGAAATCACCAGATGGCTTGGCGCCATTGCTTCAATCTGTTCGAGCGAGATCTCATCGTTACGCACCACCTCAACCTTTGCGCCCAGTTCGCAAAAGTACTGGTACAAGTTATAGGTGAACGAATCATAGTTATCGATAATCAGAAGCATAGTGGTGTTACAGGTTAGAGAACAACCCCCGCATTCTACAAATCCCCGATGCGGATTCAATCAATAAAAGCGTTTTGCCGCTAATCATGACTGTTTTTGTCTGCGCCATGCCGCTCACCGGCGTCGAGCTGCCATAAATAAGGGGACCTAAGCCCCCTCAATCACCTATGCTGCGCTTTATCGGCTCAGCGTGGCGCCTGACAGCGACCTTTGCCGTACGGCGAATGCGGACAACCGGCCGGATACATGCATTTTAAACAGAGCGAGTAACAATTGAGATGACGCTTAGATTAAGCCTTGATTACACGGGTTTTTCGTCAGGCCGCCGCTGTCTCAACCTGCGTTCTCCTGACCTACCTGACGCGGAACAAAAAAAGCCCCGGCCGAAGCCAGGGCTGATAACTCATGCATTCGCGCTTACGGACGAGCAACAAAGCCGACCGCTTGGTAAACCTGTTTCAGGGTTTCGTAAGCACGGGCAGAGGCTTTCTCGGCACCATCTCGCATCACACTGTCCAGGAATGCGCGGTCCGCACGCACACGGTGGTACTCTGCTTGCACAGGTTCCAGCATGGCCACCAGCGCTTCGCCGACATCTTTCTTAAACGGGCCGTACATTTCCACCCCGGCGTACTCGGCTTCGATCTCGGCAAATGTCTTACCGGTCGCTGCTGCATACAGGCCCATCAGGTTCGCAATGCCCGCTTTATTCTGCGCATCATAAGCAATGCGTGGCGGTGTATCGGTATCCGTTTGCGCTTTGTTAATCTTCTTGATGATCGACTTCGGCTCTTCCAGCAGGGTGATCACGTTCTTACGGTTGTCGTCGGATTTCGACATCTTCTTAGTCGCATCCTGCAGACTCATTACGCGCGCATTCACTTCCGGAATATACGGCTCTGGTACGGTGAAGATTGGCGCATCCGGGCTGTAGATGTTATTGAAACGAGTCGCGATATCACGCGCCAGTTCCAGATGCTGTTTCTGGTCGCTGCCAACCGGTACCTGGTGGGCACCGTACAGCAGAATATCGGCCGCCATCAAAACCGGGTAATCGTACAGACCCACGTTAACATCATTGGCGTAACGGGCTGACTTATCTTTGAACTGAGTCATGCGGTTCAGTTCACCCATTTGCGTGTAACAGTTCAGCACCCAACCCAATTGAGCATGCTCCGGTACATGTGACTGGACAAACAGCGTGCTCTTTTGCGGATCAACGCCAACCGCCAGACAAATTGCCAGCGCGTCCAGGGTCGCTTCATGCAGCGCTTTAGGATCCTGACGAACCGTAATCGCGTGCAGATCCACCACACAGTACTGACAATCATAATCGTCCTGCATTTGTTGCCACTGACGTAGAGCACCCAGGTAGTTACCGATACTAAGTTCACCTGACGGTTGAACACCACTCAATACGATGGGTTTGCTCATGAGAATGATTTCCTTGTTACTTAAAATGAGATAAGACAGAACAAATCTGTAATAACACCCGCCAGGCTAGAGCGGGCGGGTGTTAATTCGAAAACAGTAATTCAGCAGTGTACTCATTAACGAGTATTTTGCCAGAGAAGATTGCCAACTTTAGGCGCAAACCGCCAGGAGTTCCAGCAGTTCGGCAATGTTATCCGCGACCACATCCGGACCAGCATTGGCAATCGGCTCACCATGGTTGTAGCCATAAGTCAGACCAAACGACGCGCAGCCGGCATTTTTAGCCGCCAGAATGTCATTTTTGGAATCGCCGACCATCAGCATCTGCGCTGCACTGAGCTGATGTTTTTCCAGCAGCCAGTTGAGTGCCATCGGATCCGGTTTTTTATGCGGGAAGGTATCACCACCGATCACATCGCTGAAAAAGCCGTCGATGCCATGTTGCTCGAGGATATGCGGCACAAACTTAGACGGTTTATTGGTCACCACTGCCAGGGTGAAACCGGCATCATGCAGCTCGCTCAGCGTCTGTTTGACATTCGCGTACAGATGGCTCAGCTTGTGGCCGGTCTGCTCATAGAAGTCGTCAAACAGAGCGCGCGCCTGGTTGCGGGTTGCGGCGCTCAGCTCTGGATCTATAGTCAGGCTCTGGCTCAGCGCGCGGCCAATCAGCACATCGGCGCCATTACCGACGTAATCGCGCACCTGCAGTTCAGACACGCCAGGGTAACCCAAAGCACGCACGGCCTGGTCAGCCGCAACCGCAAGATCCGGCACACTGTCGAGCAAAGTACCGTCGAGATCAAAAGCAATCAGTTTAATCTGGTTCAAAATATTCTTCCTAGGCTGGTTATAATCATGAGGCTGATTAAGAGTAATCATGGTGACCAAGTCGGTTATTCAACCCGGGCCAGTTCAGCGCGCATTTCGGCAATCACTGCCTGATAATCCGGCTGGCCAAAAATCGCCGAACCGGCGACGAACATATCGGCACCGGCGGCGGCGATTTCGCGAATGTTGTCCACTTTGACTCCGCCGTCGATTTCAAGCCGGATATCGCGCCCGCTGGCATCGATAAGCTTGCGTACTGCACGCAGTTTATCCAGGGTATGCGCAATGAAGGACTGACCGCCAAAACCCGGATTCACTGACATCAGCAGAATCATGTCCACTTTGTCCATGAGGTAATCCAGATGGCTGAGAGAGGTGGCCGGGTTAAGCACGACACCGGCTTTACAGCCATGCTCTTTAATCAGTTGCAGGGTACGGTCAACGTGTTCAGACGCTTCAACATGGAAAGTGATCATCGACGCACCGGCTTTGGCAAAATCGGGAATGATGCGATCGACCGGCTTAACCATCAGATGCACATCAATCGGAGCGGTGATGCCGTAGTCGCGCAGCGCTTTACAGATTGGCGCACCGAACGTCAGGTTAGGTACGTAGTGATTGTCCATCACATCGAAGTGAACGACGTCGGCACCGGCCGCAAGTACACGTTCGACGTCTTCTCCGAGACGGGCAAAATCAGCGGAGAGAATGGATGGCGCAATGAGAAAATCTTTCATACCTGACCTCTTAGGCGATGGAATACGATGAACAGTTTATGTTCGCATTCTACCTAAGCGAGCGGCGAGATCCTAGCAGCAAGGCAAGGATCGTCAGATAGCGGCAGGATCTTTCAGTCGCGGGCGGCACTCAGCGCACGCGGATTAAACAGCGCCAGCAGCTCATCGACTTTATTACGCCCGGCTCCGTTGCGGCTAATGGTACGTTTGACCTTCACCACATTGAGCTGCGCGCCGTGATACAGCCGGCGGGTCAGGATGGTATCGTGGTTGGAAATCAGCACCGGGATACCGCGTTCAGAAGCGGTTTTTTCCGCCACGTCAGCCAGCGCCGCCTGATCATCAAGAGAGAAGCCGTTACCGGCATAGGAGGTAAAGTTGGCGGTGTTGGAGAGCGGTGCGTACGGCGGATCACAATAGACCACACTGTTCTCATCCGCGCGGGCAAAGGTGTCGACATAGCTGGTACAGACAAAGGTCGCTCGCTGGGCTTTCTCGGCAAAAAATTCCAGCTCGGCGTGCGGAAAATACGGTTTTTTGTACGAACCGAACGGCACGTTAAAGCCACCTTTCTTGTTGTAACGGCACAAGCCGTTAAAACCGAAACGGTTCATGTACAGAAACGCCAGCGAACGGTACATCACATCATCGCTCTGATTGAATTCGGCCCGGATAGACAAATACGCATCTTTGCGATTGTTATCGGCCACGAACCAGCGCCGTGCTTCATCGATATATTGCTGTGGACTCTGCTTGAGCAGGTTGTACAGGTTGATCAGATCCGGATTAATGTCCGCCAGCAGGTAGCGTTCAAACTCGGTATTGAGAAAAATAGATCCTGCACCGACAAACGGTTCAACCAGCTGCTCCGCTGGCGGCAGGTGACGTTGAATGTCTTCAACCAGGCTAAATTTTCCTCCAGCCCATTTCAGAAAGGCACGCTGCTTCTTCATCTACTGCTCTAATCAATCACCGAAAAAATAAGGCTGCGGAATGTAACATATTTTCAGGTCAGACCCAACGTAATTGGCGCCGTAAGACGCGAATAGCCCGAGAATGTGTGCCTTTTACTGACCGCGGGCAATCTCGCGTTGTACCTGGCTGAGTGACTTAGCCCACGGGCCGAGTGACTGCAGCGGCTGCGGCAGAGTCTCAACCGCATCACGCGCCAGCTGAATCGTCGCATAGTTGCGGTACGTGATAATGTACCATTCGGTGTCATTACGCACCGTCGGATACACATTCACCTCGCCCTGTAATTGATACTGGTCGATAAAACGCTGCACTTCCGGCAATGAGTTCACCGCAGCCAGTTGCAAGGTGTAGCTGCGTGGCGACATGGCATTAAGCTCGTCCCGCCCGAATGAAAAACGCACCGGCCTATCGCTCTGACCGGCCTCGGCGGCACTATTTTCAGCGCCAGCAGCCTGGTCGTTCGTTTCGCTTTCAGCCGCTGCAGCGCTGTTTTGCGGTGCCGCGTCGGCGCTGGCTTGCGGTTGAGACTGAGATTGGGCTGGCACTGCCGCTTTGTCATCCAGCAGCGCATCGACCACATCAGACGTAATCACGACGCGCTGCTGATCACCATCAGCCTTGCCCACCCCTTCGCTCGATTCGATCACCGCCGGCGGCAGGGCTGATGAATCATCATCGGCCCGGGTTCGGTTATCGGCAGCCTCGGCGGCCACATCGTCCATCCGCACCTGCTCATTTGATTCCAGGGTTGGAATTGCCGTCTGTTCAATCCCTTGTGTTAGTTGCTGCGCAGTCTCATCTGCGGACGGCTGCGACCACATCCACCAGTAACCACCACCGATCAACAACAGCAGTAAAATCACCAGCAAGGCGATATTGAGAGGTGAACCTATGATTGAACGAATCACGATGCGTTTTTCCATCTTCTGCTCTGCGAGCGCCATAATGTCTCCCGGTAACCGCTTGACCTTTTTAAACGCCTGACGAACCTGGCGTTCCCTGTCATCATCAACATAACGCATAACACGCTGTTCAAACAGTCTGTCCGCCTCAGGTTGTGAAAGCGACTCAATTTCCAGATCGACCGGTTTTAACTCCTGACCATAGCTGAGCCGGGTCAGTAAGGTATCCAGACGACTTGGCAGTGAAAACAGCACCACATTAACACGCCATAACGGATGGCTTTGCGCTTCAAGCAGCCACATCCATAGCTCTGACAGCAGGACGTCTGACAACAAGTGGGCATCGTCGACCACAATCACAACATCACAGCTGCTGTCGGCAAACAGAGCAGAGAAGCTATCGCTGAGGGAATCTTTGGGGTTAAACAGCGGGTCAGAAACCAGCTGATTGAGAATGGTGGTACGGCGCTGCTCGTCATCCTGATTAGGATGGCACATCAGCAAAGACTGATTTTTATCCTCAGCCCAGTGCTCCAGAAAACGTTGGGCAAGCCAGGATTTTCCGGCGCCTTTGCTTCCGGCGACATTGACAAAATTGGAACTATACCGGGTCAGGAGCTGCAAGCGTTCCAGCAACTCCACCTGAGAATCCAGTGTCAACTCATGTGCCAAACTCATGACTTATCCTAGTGATAAGACGGGATGACTGCAGCCCGAGACAGGTTTATACCGTGCGGCAGTAATCGATCGCCTGTTGAATGATGGCTTGCGGTACGCCTTTCACTACTTCAGAGGTACCAATACCAGTCGGTAATACTAAGCGTAGCTCACCTGCCAATACTTTTTTATCCCGCATCATGTGCTTGATGAAATCATCGAACGACATGCTGTCCGGAGTATGGATAGGCAGTTTGGCCTGCAGCAGAATAGCTTTGATGCGCTCCAGTTCCGGCTCGCTAATCAGCCCCTGTAACTGAGCGGTTTTGGCCGCCATCACAGTGCCTGCAGCGACCGCTTCACCGTGCAGCCAGTTACCGTAGCCGAGCTCAGCCTCAATCGCGTGACCGAACGTGTGTCCGAGGTTGAGCAGAGCACGGATACCCGCTTCTTTCTCATCCTGCGCCACAACTTCAGCTTTAATCTGGCAACAGCGCGCAATAGCGTAGGTCAGCGCCTCTTCATCCAGAGCGTAGAGCGCAGACATGTTCTGCTCCAGCCAGACAAAGAAATCCTGATCATAAATGATGCCGTATTTGATCACCTCTGCCATCCCGGCCGCAAACTCACGCTCCGGCAACGTTGACAGACACTGGGTATCAATCAGCACCGCTTTCGGTTGATAGAAAGCACCGATCATGTTTTTGCCCAGCGGATGGTTAACCGCGGTCTTACCGCCGACCGATGAATCGACCTGCGATAACAGTGTGGTCGGCACCTGGATGAAGTCGACTCCGCGTTGATAACACGCCGAGGCAAATCCAACCAAATCACCAATCACGCCGCCACCGAGCGCGACAATCACCACATCGCGGCTGTAGTTGTGCTCAAGCAGATAACTCATGATGGTATTAAAGGTGTCGAGAGTTTTGTATTGCTCGCCATCCGGTAGTTCAAGCACTGCCGACTGACAACCGAGGCTATCCAGCATCACTGTCAGTTTATCCGCATACAGTGGGGCCACGGTATGGTTAGTGATAATCAGGACTTTTTGCTTTGCCGACAGACAAAGAAGAGCCGGATCATTGAACAATCCGGCGCCAATAGAGATAGGGTAGCTACGTTCATCTAAGCTGACCGTAATCCGTTCCATGGTATGCACTCCACGTCAAAGAACAACTTAATGTTCTTCTAGCATTTTTACGATCTGGTTGGCTACCACTTTTGCACTTTGATCATCAGTGCGTACAGTAATATCTGCGATCTCTTCATACAGTGGGTTACGATCACCCGCCAGGCCTTCCAGGACTTCGCGAGGGTTGTCAGTCTGCAGCAACGGACGTTTTTTGTCGCGATTGGTACGCGCCAGTTGCTTCTCGATGGTGGTTTCCAGGTAAACAACGATGCCACGTGCAGATAGACGGTTGCGGTTCTCTTTGCTTTTCACAGAACCACCACCGGTGGCAAGAACAATACCTTGCTGCTCAGTGAGATCATTAATCACAGCTTCTTCGCGTTTACGGAAGCCCTCTTCACCTTCGACATCAAATACCCATGCGATATCTGCGCCAGTGCGCTCTTCAATCACAGTATCAGAGTCAACAAACTCCATATGCAGTTGCTGAGCCAGGTGTCTACCAATTGTGCTTTTGCCAGCGCCCATTGGGCCAACAAGGAAAATATTGCGTTTTTCAGCCATGTTTAGCAGTAATTTACAACGTTAATTCAATGACATCGCCACAAGGTTACGCCGGACAGAAGTCAGCGATAGGATTGCTTGTGGCACCTATTCCTCACAGATATTTCGTGATAAGACCCGAAATTATCTAGATATGGTGCCAGTAATGCAACTTTAATTTTTACCGACCACCAATATTGACGGGTAAGTTACTGAATCACAACTTTCGGCGTGACGAAGATCAGCAGCTCACCTTTACCACTTTGCTGGTAACTGCGCCGGAACAATGCCCCCAGCCACGGCAAGTCCCCCAGCAGCGGCACCTTATCCACCGTATGGGTGACACTGTGCTGGAAAATACCGCCCAGCACCACGGTTTCACCGTCATTAACCAGCACCTGGGTACCGATACGCTGAGTGTTAATGGCAACCGCTTCACCAGTTCCGGTCTGCACCACTTCCCCCGGCCGGTCCTGAGTGACATTCAAATCCAGCACCAGTCGATTATCCGGCGTAATCTGCGGGGTCACCTTGAGGCTCAGCACCGCCTTTTTAAACGCCACGCTGGTCGCCCCGCTCGACGACGACTCCAGATACGGAATTTCTGTGCCCTGCTCAATAAAAGCCGGCTGTTGATTAGTGGTGATAAGACGCGGACTGGAGATAATTTCCGCTTTCGACTCACGCTGCAAAGCCGACAGTTCAAGATCAAGCAAGGTGTCAGAGCCAAGGCGCGCCACCTGAAACGCAATCGTGGACGCATTCAGTGAGGTGGCCGCCAGATTGACGTTGAGACGGTCTTCCAGTGCCAGATCGCCCGACTCATCCGCCAGGCCTGCGCCGGCAAACAGATTCTCCTCCAGAGAGGCCCCTATCCGGCCATGCGCGGGGGAAGAATGAAATCCCCAGCGTACCCCCAGCTCATCCAAATCACCTTCATTGATGCTGACAATGCGCGCCTCAATCTGCACCTGCTTGACCGGCACATCGAGCGCTTTGACCATTCTCGCGATATCCGCAACGTTCGGTGCCAGATCGCGCACCAGCAGCGCATTGGTGCGTTCATCAACGCTAAGCGAACCGCGCTCAGACAGCAGGCCAAAATTACCGTCCGTCGCAATGATCGCCGCCATGTCCTGCGCTCTGGCATAATGCACCGTGACCACCTGGCTATGCAGCGGTGCCAGGAGCTGCGCCTGCTCCCTGTGGTGCTGGGCCTGACGGGCAAACTCATCCTGCGGCGCAATCAGCATCACACCATCCACCCGTTGCATCTCCAGCCCGCTGTGTCGCAGGATAAGATTCAGAGCCTGCTGCCAGGTGACATCCTCCAGGCGCAGCGTCAGCTCACCCTGCACACTATCCGACACCACCAGATTGACCCCCTGATAATCCGCCAGTAACTGCAACACACTGCGCAGCGCTATCGCCTGAAAATTAAGTGAAATCCGGGCGCTTTCACCGGGCTTAGCTGTGATGGTATTCGACGCGGATCTGGTCGCCTGCTCGCTCGCCAGCCCGGTCAGCGGACCGCTCACAGCCAGCACCAGGATCAGCAGGCGCAGCAGATTCACCACCAGCAATCTCACCCAGGCAAAGCGACTGACCGCTGCGGGACATCGCATCATATTCACGCTGCACTCAACTCCATCTTGATCCTCAGCAGCTCAGGCCGGTTACAGTTGTTATTCTCAGCCAGCACCAGCCACAGCGAACGAGCATCGATTCGTTCCACCCGCGCATCTGCCACCTGGTCGCCGACCTTAACCTGCACCAGTTGCCCGGCCTGAATTTCAATCACAGCCAGGCGTTGCTGCTCATTACCGAGCACGGCTTTCAATAACCAGCTGCCCTCAGCAGGCCATCCTTCATTTTCCGGGCGCAACGATAGCGGCAGTGGCAACAAACTGCGGCATGGTTCGGAAGCATCACTGGCTGTGGACGGCACCGCAAACGGATTACTCGCCGCGCTATGCCGCTCAGCCTCCGCTCCGGTCAACGGCCCTGTTTCAGCGGTCAAAGAGTCGGCAGTAAAGGGGGCGACGGCAAAGACACAATGTCCCGTCAGCACCAGCACCGCAGGCAATAGTCTATGGCTGATAAGCCGCATTCCTGACCTAGTCATCCTCACTCCCGAACTCATCATCACTGTGCAACTCATCAGCCAGATAGGTAAAGCCGCGGGCACGGATCTGCAGCCGTGACAGATCCGGGGAGATACGCTGCCAGCGCACATCAGTCAACAGCACGCCAAAAGGCAGCGCCGCCAGATCGCGCATAAAGTGGCGCAACGCCGGATACTCACCACTGGCTTCCAGACGCAGTGGTACACGCAGTAATTGGGCCTCAGGCACCACGGTTTGCCACTCAAGCCGGGTCAGCACAAGCTGATGCTGAGCAGCCAACTGACTGATGTGATTTAACAAAGGCGCCAACTGCTGCTGACGCGGAAAGTGACGCAGTAATGCGTCATGGCTCGCCCGCTGGTCGGCATATTGGTCCTGCAGCATCTGCAGTTCATGTTTCGCCTCAGCCCGTTGACGCAGCTCCTGGCTTATCTGCTCAATTTGCTGATCGAGGGATGCTGCAAACTGCTGCTGAGGCAGCAGGCGCGACTGATAGCCGATAGCTGCCACAATCAGCACCAGCAGCAGACGCAGCAGCCACTGCGCGCCTGGTGACCATTGCGCCATCTCGCTGAGATCAAATTGTAATTCACGCATCATGGCTGCACCGCCCGCTCCGGCTGCCACCGGAATGACAGCTCAAACGGCTGATAGATGCTGCCAAAGCGATGTTCAGGCGCAGCAATAAGTTCGATGTTGACTGCGCTGACTGACCTTGCCTCTTGCAGCTGTTCGAGCAGATTATGCAGATGGTCGGCGGCCAGGCTGACTCCGCGCACCTCAACCACAGCAACACTCTGAATAACGCTGTCGAGATAGACACCAGGCGGCACGGTTGACGCCAGTTGCTGCATCAGTCGCTCAGCATGATGACGCTGGTCCAGCAGTTGTTGTCGGCTTTCCTGATGCGCACGTGAGCGAGCCAGCTTATGCTGCCACTCGGCAAGTTGCTGCGGATAGCGCGCCAACTGAGCTGACTGCAGCTGTAACGCGCTAAGCTGCTGCTGACGCTGCGTGATTCTGCTTTGTTGCTGCCAGGCCACCAATGCGAGCAGTACCAACCCGAACATCACTGCCGCCAGACTGGCGGCAACAAAACGGTGCTGAGCGGCGACGCGCTGGTGTTCGCGCCAGGGCAGGAAGTTCACCTCCGCGCTCATCGCTTCGCCCCTGACAATAACTGCTGCTGCCAGCGTAAACCCGATAACGCCAGAGCCATCGCCAGGCTATAGCAATGCGGTTTCTCCGGCAGGCTTGCGCCGCCCGCCCGATCCAGGCCATCGAACACCGAGAGCAGTTCACAAGGCAGAGCCTCAGTCAGCGGGCTGCTGAGCAGTTGCTCTGCGCCGCCGCCACACAGCCATAGTCCGGCCACTACATCACTGCCGTGCAGAGCGGACAGCCGTTGCAGCTCACGCTGCAGGCAATCACATAACATGGCGTCCGCCACCGTTTCGGCAGCGGAGGACATAGCTGGGAAGGTTAAAGCCGGCGGCTGATTAAAACTCTGTTGCCTGTAGTAAAAACTGCCGTCGGGCAGTTGCATCGTTAAAGTCAGCCAACGCTGGCCGACATCGACCAGCAGGCAGTCACTGCGTCCCTGCTGCACGCTGTACCAGCACCACAAACCACGCATCACCTGACTGAGCAGAGCCAGTTGCAAAGGTTGCCATCCGGCACCGCGCAGTGCGGCAACCCGGCTTTGCACCACTTCACTCCGGGTCGCATACACCTGCCCCTCCTGCTTGCCCTCAGCGCTAACGGATCCAGGTTGCATAATGTAATCCAACTGCAACGCATCAAGAGGCAGGGGAGACTGCTGGGCAAAGGCCTGGTAGACCGCAAACTGCTGTTCATGGCTGTCTAAAGCACTATCTATTTGTATTTGTTTGGTTATTACCGAACTGTCCGGCACTGCCAGCGCCACTTTACGACTAAATAGCGGTAATGCCTTTTTTAGTTCTTTGAGTTTCTTTACAATTTTCTGATAATTCAGCGTGTGGTTATCAGCGAAAATATCATCAGGTACGACTATCTCCTGCCAACCGAGCAGCGAGTAAGATTCACGATGCGGTTTTAATAGCACGGCTTTAATACTGTGGTGGCCGATATCGACACCTGCAACTAATGATTGACCCATAAATAAGATTAACTCCAGTAACAACACTCTGTGACCACGCAGTGATATGCAATACAGCGCCAGGTCGCTGAAAGCGATATTCGTAACAGAGCTCAGTTCGCCAAACAGCTTTATGTGAAAAATAGCTGCGTTACATTTTTAAGTGCTGAGGTTTTAGTCTAGAGTACAAGGGTTTCCATTAGGGCAGCCTCTACTAAACAGGGATTCTCCGGTGAAGTTCATAAAGCGTTTATTAGTATTTTCATTGATTTGCATTATTCTTGGAGTCACAACAATCTTTGGCTTCTACTATTATGTAAAGCCTGACCTCCCAGATGTGGCGACACTGCGCGATGTAAAGTTGCAGACGCCAATGCAGGTCTTCAGTCGCGACGGCAAACTGATTGCTCAGTTTGGTGAGCAGCGCCGTATTCCGCTCAAACTGGACGAAATGCCGAAAGAGCTGGTCGAGGCGATCATCGCCACCGAAGACTCACGCTTCTACGAACATTTCGGATTTGATCCGATCGGTATCACTCGTGCCGCGTTCGCTGTGATTGCAACCGGCAGCGCTTCTCAGGGTGCGAGTACCATTACCCAGCAGCTGGCACGGAACTTTTTCTTGTCTAACGAGAAGAAGATCATGCGAAAAATCAAAGAGATTTTTATCGCTGTGCATATCGAACAACTGCTGAGCAAAGACGAAATCCTTGAGCTGTACCTGAATAAAATCTATCTCGGCTACCGTTCTTACGGGGTCGGCGCAGCCGCACAGGCCTATTTTGGTAAAGAAGTGAAAGATCTGACCTTAGGTGAGATCGCCATGATTGCCGGTCTGCCAAAAGCACCGTCGACCATGAACCCTATCTACTCGCTTGAGCGTGCGACCCATCGTCGTAACGTGGTACTGCAACGTATGCTGGATGAGAAATACATCACCCAGGCGCAGTATCACGAAGCGCGGAACGAAGTGTTGCAGTCACGCTACCACGGTGCAGAGATTTCTCTTAACGCACCTTACGTCGCCGAAATTGCCCGTGCCTGGATGATCGACCGCTACGGCGAAGATGCTTATACCTCAGGTATGAACGTCTACACCACTGTCGATTCAAAACTGCAGAAAGCGGCCAATCGCGCCGCTCTGGATAACCTGCTGGCTTATGATGAACGTCACGGTTACCGCGGCGCGGAAAAAGAACTGTGGAAATCCGGCCAGGCTGCATGGGACGAAGAGAAAATTCGCGACCATCTGCAGGATGAGCCGACCTACAACGATCTCTACCCTGCTGTTGTAGTGAACGTTGAGCCGCAATCGGCTCAGGTGTGGGTCAAAAACAACGGCCTGCAAACCATCGCCTGGGATGATATGAACTGGGCCCGCCGCTTCATCACCGATGAACGTCAGGGCGCGCTGCCAAAAGCGGCCAGTGACATTATGGCGGCCGGTCAGCAAATCTGGGTACGTCAGTTACATCAAGATGATGCAGAGCAGCAACACTGGAAACTGAGCCAGGTACCGAATGCGCAGACCGCATTTGTTGCCATGGACCCGGAAAACGGTGCGGTCCGTGCTCTGGTCGGCGGTTTCAACTTCGTCCATAACAAGTTCAACCGTGCTACGCAGTCCGTGCGTCAGGTCGGCTCCAGTATCAAGCCATTCATCTACTCTGCCGCACTGAATAAAGGCATGACCCTGGCCAGTCTGATCAACGACGCACCGATTAACCAGTGGGATCAGAGCCAGGGCACCGCATGGCGTCCAAAGAACTCGCCACCGACTTATGGCGGTCCGACCCGTCTCCGTATTGGTCTGGCGCAGTCGAAAAACGTCATGGCAGTACGGGTACTGCGTGAAGTTGGCCTGGATGATACGCGTCAGTATCTGACCCGGTTTGGTTTTGAACTGGATAAATTACCGCGTTCAGAAACCATCGCACTCGGTGCCGGTAGCCTGACTCCGGTCAAAATGGCACAAGGTTACTCCGTCTTTGCCAATGGCGGCTACTATGTTGAGCCATACTACATCAGCAAAGTGATGGGCCCGTTCGGCGAACCTGAATATGAGGCAACTCCGAAAGTAGTCTGCCACCAGGCCTGTGACCAGACCGATATGAACGGCATCAGCGAGCAGGATGCGGACACTCAGTATGCACCACAAGTGATCTCTGAGCAGAACGCCTTCCTGGTCCGCGAAATGATGTACAGCAACATCTGGGGTGGTGGTGACTGGCGTGAAGGCACCGGCTGGAACGGCACCGGCTGGCGCGCACAAGCACTGAAACGCCGCGACATCGGCGGTAAAACCGGGACCACCAACGATTCAAAAGATGCATGGTACAACGGCTTTGCTCCGGGCATTGTCGCCACCGCCTGGGTCGGTTTTGATGAGCACAGCCGCGATCTGGGTCGCAGTACACCAAACCCTGCGATTGAAGATGATGTCTCCGGTGTGGAAGCGGGTGCGAAAACGGCTCAGCCAGCCTGGATCGAATTCATGCAGCAAGCCCTGCAAGGGGTTGGCGAGCAGGATAAGAAAGTGCCGGATGGCATCTCACGAGTGCGTATCGACCGCAACACCGGGCTGCTGACCAATAAGCTTGATGGCAGCTCAATGTTTGAGTATTTTGCCGACGGCACCGAACCTGAAGATTACGTTAGCGAGTCATCGACCAACAGTACCTACACCAACGATGAGAACGAATCCCTGTTCTAATCGTCAGGTAAGATAAAAAAGAGGCTGAATATTCAGCCTCTTTTTTTGTTTCTCTTTGTGGTTTATCAGCCTGAGATTAATAATCAGGCGGCAGTCAGACCGGTGGCGGTGTTCGGCAGCGCCATCAGACAGTCATGCATCGCCGCAGCCAGAGTCTCAAAACGCTGTCTGAGCGGTGAGCCCGGACGATACACCAGTACCAGCCTACGCGATGGAACCGGATTGACCGCTTTAACATAGCACACACCGTCTTTGACCTTTTCCGCCGGCAGCGACAGCTCCGGTAGCAGCGTAATGCCGCCTCCCGCCGCAACCATATTGCGCAGCGTCTCCAGACTGGTGGCCTTAAAACGTTCATCATCCTGAGCACCAGCGGCAAAACAGAAACCCAGCGCCTGATCGCGCAGGCAGTGACCATCGCCCAGAGCCAGTACGGTTTTACCTTTCAGCTCCATCATGTCGACTTCATCACGCTCGGCCCACTCATGGCCGCACGGAATCGCAATACTCATCGGTTCGACATAAATGTCCAGCTCTTTAAACGGTTCGGTTTCAGCGACCGACGCCAGCACCAGACAATCGAGCTTACCCTCTTCAAGCTGATGGATCAGCTGCTGGGTTTGTGCTTCATGCAGGTACAGTTCCAGTTCGGGAAAACGCTGTTTCAGGGTCGGTACAATACGCGGTAATAAGTAGGGTCCCAGGGTCGGAATAAAGCCGATGTGCATCGGGCCGGTCATTGACCCACCCTGTCCGCTGGCCATATCTTTAAAGGTTTTCACCTCACTCAGAATCCGTTTAGCCTGTTCCACCAGCTGCAGACCGGCATCAGTAAACAGCACCCGCCGGCTGCTGCGCTCAAGCAGCACCGTACCCAGTTCATCTTCCAGCTTGCGAATTTGACCGCTCAGGGTCGGCTGGCTGACGAAGCAGGCCTCAGCCGCTTTGCGAAAATGCTTATGCTCGGCCAGGGCGACCAAGTATTCAAAATCACGAATATTCATTGTGTACCTCTATAGGATGTACCTATCAAAACCATAACATCAAACGATTAGAGCTATCAAAGTATTTATTCAATAATGGCGTCATCAACAGGGCGAAATCACTTTGCCCTGGACACGAATCTAAAACTTGGAAGGAAAACCGTATGTTTGTATCGAAAGAAGGTCAGTCAGTCCCGCAGGTTACGTTCCCGACTCGTCAGGGCGATCAATGGGTCAATGTCAGCAGTGACGAACTGTTTGCTAACAAAACCGTGATTGTATTCAGCCTGCCGGGCGCGTTCACCCCGACCTGCTCCAGCAGCCACCTGCCACGCTACAACGAACTGTTTTCGGTCTTCAAAGAAAATGGCGTTGATGACATCCTCTGTATGTCGGTCAACGATACCTTTGTGATGAATGCCTGGAAAAACGATCAGGAAGCCGAAAACATCACCTTTATTCCGGATGGTAACGGCGATTTCACCTCAGGCATGGGCATGCTGGTCGATAAGCGCGATCTCGGTTTTGGTCAGCGTTCATGGCGCTACAGCATGCTGGTACGTAACGGTATCGTGGAAAAAATGTTTATCGAACCAAACGAACCGGGCGACCCGTTTAAAGTGTCTGACGCCGATACTATGCTGAGCTACCTGGCACCGGAGTTTAAAACCCAGGAATCGATTACGGTATTCAGCAAACCGGGCTGTCCGTTCTGTGCGAAAGCCAAGCAGAATCTGATTGACGCCGGTCTGCAGTATGAAGAGGTGATTCTGGGTAAAGATGCCACCAGCGTCAGCCTGCGCGCCATCACCGGGCGTACCACAGTGCCGCAGGTGTTTATCGGCGGTAAACATATTGGTGGCAGTGAAGAGCTGGAAAGCTACTTAATCAACCGCAGCGCATAACAGTCAGGCTGCGCCATACACTGCAGGAAGCCATTCAGTCACCGATGACATTTACCTTATAAACATGACCCGCCGCCAGCCTCACAAGCTGGCGGCTTTTTTGTGAGCGCCCCACAGGCTGAATGGCGCTAAAGAGGATAGATGCCACAGCTTGCTGTTTTTTTCCTGCTCGCCTTATACTGGAGTCCGCACTCTCAATTCAGACTGACAATAAGTGATTAAGGATGAACGGTTACCGATGAGTAGAAGACGATGAGTTGTTACGACTGTCAAAGCCACTGGTTCTGGAAAAAAATCGGCCGCTGCCAACGCTGTATGAATCAATTAACCGTGCTGTCGGTATTGTGCTGGATTCTCTGGTGGTTTACCTGCCGCGACACACCGCGCACGATTGAATCCATTACCCTGCTCATGGCCGCTTTTGCCTGCAATAGTTTGCTGTTGCTGCATGTCTGGATGAAGTTCGTGATCCTGCCATTACGTAAACACAGTGGCAAAGATAAGCCTGATGAATAATTCACCATTGTGAATGGTGCGGGGCAAAAAAAGAAAAAAAGCCCTGAAACTAAGTCTGTTTCAGGGCTCTCTTAGAGAGTTCTAAGAAAAAGCAGTGGTACAGTAATAGACCCTGCTTCCTCTTATTGGTTCCGATAAAAATCGATCTTTTTTGATCTTTTTTAAACAAATTCATGAACGCTTTATATTCAGCAGCTTATGCAACACTCGCCTTAATGATCAGCTGGTCATCCAGATTCACTTCCAGAGCCACTTCATCACAGGCATGCTGACGCGGGCACTGTTCGCAATCTTTCAGTACTTTTTCCGGCAACAGCGTCTTCGAGGTCGGAATGAAGTCCTGCTTCATAAAGAACTCCGGGGTACGGGTCAGAACAAACACCTTGTTGATGGCCATCTGACGCGCTTTGTTAACCAGGTAATCGACAATCGCTGTCCCCTGGCCCTGACCTTGCCAGCCGGCTTCCACCCCCAGGGAGCGAATTTCTGCCAGACCTGAGTCATACACATACAGTGACGCACAACCGGTGATCTCACCATTATGTTCTGCCACGGCGAATGAGCCGATATCGCGCACAATTTCATTGCGTGAACGTGGCAGGTTTTCCCCCATGTTGGCCCAGTAAGCCACCATGCCTTCCAGACGTTCAATGTCGGTCAGACGAGCCGGACGTACTTTGACCGATGAGGCATCACGTTTAGCCAGCCGTTTTTCCGCCTGTTCTACTGCGTAAGCTACTTGGTGCGGCGCGACACCACCCAACGCACTACGTTTTTCCAGACACGAATCAATCGTCAGAATCGCGTACACATCCTCTTCAATCACCGGTGAGAACTCTTTCAGTTCTGCCAGAGAAAGCTCTTCCAGCGCACTGCCTTTGGCAATCGCACCGACCACGGCCACACCAACGATATGGTGCGCTTCACGGAACGGGATGCCTTTTGCTACCAGATAGTCAGCCAGTTCAGTCGCGTTGGCGTAACCTTGCTTGGCCGCTTCCAGAGTCCGCTCACCATTGACCTTGATACCTTCAAAGCACAGCGCGGCCATTTCCATACAGTCGTTCCAGGTGTCGAGCGCGTCGAACAGGCCTTCTTTATCTTCCTGCATGTCTTTGTTATAAGCCAGTGGCAGTGCTTTCACTGTCATCATCATGCCAGCCAGTGAACCATACACCCGGCCGGTTTTACCACGGATAAGCTCCAGCGCATCCGGGTTTTTCTTCTGCGGCATCAGGGAAGAGCCGGAAGTCACAGTATCTGCCAGTTCAATAAAGCCTGACTCGCCTGAGTTATAGAAAATCATATCTTCTGCCAGACGTGACAGGTGCAGCATAGAGATAGACGCAGTGGTCATCAGCTCCATCACATGGTCACGGTCAGATACCGAGTCCAGTGAGTTACGGGTGGCACGACGGAAGCCCAGATTGTGTGCCAGTTTCTCACGGTCAATAGAGTATGCGGTACCCGCCAGAGCGCCTGAACCCAGCGGGCAGGTATCAAGACGTTTGATGGCATCGCTAAGACGTGAATAGTCACGTTCAAACATTTCCACGTAAGCCAGACACCAGTGAGCAAATGTGACCGGCTGAGCGCGTTGCAAGTGAGTGTAACCCGGCAGTACTGTGCCCTGATGTTCTCTGGCCACTTCCACCATTTTATTTTGCAGACGGTCAAGCGCGATCAGCAGTTGCTGACCCTGCTGACGACACCATAGTTTCAGGTCGGTCGCGACCTGGTCGTTACGTGAACGGCCAGTGTGCAGTTTTTTACCCAGGTCACCCACTTTGCCAATCAGCTGCTGTTCAACCCAGGAGTGGATATCTTCGGCGTCTGACAACAGGATTTGTTCCGGATCTTCCATCACTTCCAGTTTCAGCTCATTGAGTGCCAGCTCCAGCTTTTGCTGTTCTTCTGCTGTTAACACATTGACTGACAGCAGAGCCTTGGACCAGGCAATCGAGCCGACGATGTCCTGTTCCGCCAAGCGGTAATCGAAGCGCAATGAATCATTAAATTGTTTGAATCTGGTGTCTGCTGCCTGGGTAAATCTTCCGCCCCATAATGCCATTGCGTTTCTCCTAATGCTCACTAATCACTTGCTTTTGCTAATATGATATTCGACCTGAAACAGGCGATTTATTGTGTTATTTGCCTACCCGTCAAAGTTACGGGAAGTTGAACAAAAAATAAAGTAAAAATTCACTTTTTAAACATACTTATTCAAAAATAACCAGATAACTATGCTTATAATCTCACACATACAACAAAGCCCGCTTGCAAAACAAGCGGGCTGAGATTCAGTTTAAAGCGTGTAGACGCAGACTACGCCGGATTATTTTTTCGCAGCGGCGTTCAACGCTCTGATACGACTAGACAGAGAGTACAGACGGATGAAACCGCCCGCGTGGCTCTGGTCGTAAACTTCATCCGCGCCAAAGGTGGCAAACTCTTCTGAGTATAGGCTGTTTTCAGAACGTTTTTGCGTTGCTGTCGCCTGACCTTTGTAAAGCTTGATCACTACTTCACCGTTCACGTCCTGCGCCAGTTCATCTGCCGCAGCGAACACTGCCTGACGCAGTGGAGTAAACCAACGGCCATCATACACCAGGTGTGATGCTTTAATGCCCAGCTCTTCACGGAATTCAAAAGACGTTTTATCCAGCACCAGTTGCTCAACGGCACGCAGAGCTTCCATGATGATGGTACCCCCCGGAGTTTCGTAACAACCACGCGACTTCATACCAACCAGACGGTTTTCAACGATATCGATACGACCCACGCCGTGTTTCACGCCTTTTTCGTTCAGAGCAACCAGTGCGTCGTATGGCGACAGTTCCTGACCATCAACCGCAACCACTTCACCTTTGGCCACTTTCAGCGTCACGTATTCTGCTTCGTTTGGAGCCTGCTCAGGATCCACTGTCCAGGCCCAGCAATCGTCGTTTGGTGCATTCCAGGTGCTTTCCAGTACGCCACCTTCAGTCGAGATGTGCCATGCGTTGGCATCACGTGAGTAGATTTTAGTCAGTGACGCCGCACACGGAATGTTGCGCTCTGCCAGGTAATCCAGACACTCTTCACGGCTGACCAGATCCCACTCACGCCATGGTGCAATCACGTGCAGATCCGGTGCCAGTGCCGCAAATGCACCTTCAAAACGGATTTGGTCGTTACCTTTACCGGTACAACCGTGTGCCAGTGCATCCGCACCCACTTTACGTGCCACTTCTACCTGAGCTTTAGCAATCACAGGACGTGCCATTGAGGTACCCAGCAGGTATTTACCTTCGTAGTAAGCACCGGTTTTCAGAGTTGGGTAGATGTAGTCTTTAACCAGCTCTTCTTTCAGGTCAACCACATAACACTCAGATGCACCTGATGCGATCGCTTTCTCTTCGATGCCAACCAGCTCGTCAGCACCCTGACCCACATCGGCCACGAAGGCAACCACTTCACAGCTGTAGTTCTCTTTCAGCCATGGAATGATCACTGAGGTATCCAGACCGCCAGAATAAGCGACAACCACTTTATTTACTTGAACTTTGCTCATGTTCTTTTATCTCCGATTCCCTGGCTCTGCGCTTGGCGGTTAGTGCTCAGGTTGTTTTGCTATGATGCTGTAAAAAATCTGCTTCGTTTGGTTTCCCATCCGTTCAACACATTACGTTAAAAATCAATCTTTTCAAACAGACGAGTTAACAAAACGGATGGGTGAATAATTCAATATGTTTACTGCGGTAAAAACTGGGTGCCGATACTCTGGCCGGCAAACAGCTGCGCCAGTTTTTCCGGATAACGCCAGGTGGCCACTTCAATTGGGCGGCCCAGATCCTGTGCCGCTTCCAGAGCCGCACGGACTTTAACAATCATGCCATCGGTAATCACTTTGGCTTCAATCAGAGCGTCCGCCTGGTGCTGATTCAGGCTGTGGATCAGATGACCTTTACCATCCAGTACGCCGCTGACATCCGACAACAGCACCAGCTCGGCATCCAGCGCCGCTGCCACTGCCACTGCGGCCTGATCGGCATTGACGTTCATCAGCTGACCCTCATTGGTCATGCCGATGGAACTGATGATAGGCAGAGCGCCCGCCGCCAGCAGCGCATTCACCACGTCCGCTTTACCTGGTTTCGCCAGGCCCACAGCGCCCAGCTCAGGGTCCAGTTCCTCGACCTGACACAGACCACCGTCCGCCAGGCTCAGACCGACCGCATTGAGGCCATCTTTAATCGCCTGGCCCTGCAGCAGCTTGTTGGCTGTACCGGCCAGAGCGCCGGTGATGTAGCCAATCTGATCATACGGGGTAACACGCAGACCATCTTTCTTAACCGTTTTCAGCTGCAGTTTTTCCATCAGTTCATCGACGATATAACCACCACCGTGCACAATCACCAGTGGACGCTGCGCCTCAGCCTGGTATTGAGCCATCGCGCCAAACAACTTGCTCAGCGTTTCACTGCACGACAGCGCCGCGCCGCCTAACTTAACCACTAATGGATTTTGTTTTGTATCCGTCATACCTTACCCTCACACCAAAGCGGTCAGTTCATCGAAACCGTAGTGTATGTTCAGACATTGCATCGCTTGACTCGATGCGCCTTTTAATAAGTTGTCAATTGCCGAGACCACGATGACGTGCTCGCCCTGCACCTTCCAGCCAATATCACAGAACGGAGTGAACTCAACATCCTGAATACGCGGCAGCGTGCTGGTATGCAAACGTACCGCCGGCTTGTCGCCGTATGCCTCAGCAAAGGCCTGTGCAACCTGCTCAGCGCTGACACCCGCCGCCAGTTTCATGGTGATGGTCGCCAGAATCCCGCGCTTAAAGTTACCCAGGTGCGGCGTGAAAATCACATCACAACCCAGGTGAGTGGCAATCTCCGGCTGGTGACGGTGGGTAAACACACCGTACGGCTGCAGGCTGACTTCACAGAAACTGTTGGTCATGGTGGCTTTACGGCCTGCGCCCGTGACGCCACTGACCGCATTAATCACCGGCCACTGCGCTTTATCAACCAGACCCGCTGCCAGCAGTGGCTTAATGGCCAGTTGCGAAGCCGTCGGGTAACAACCGGCTACCGCGACCAGCTGACTATTAAGAATAGCTTCCTGGTTCCACTCGGCCAGTCCGTAAGCCGCTTCCGCCAGCCAGTCACCATGCTGGTGCTGGAAGCCGTAGTACTGGTCATAAAAACCTTCACTCTGCACCCGGTAAGCACCTGACAGGTCAAACACCTGACAGTTGTTGGCCAGGAAAACCGGTGCCAGATCGTGGCTTACTTCGTGCGCCGTCGCGAGAAACACCACATCACACTCTTGCGCGACCTGCTCCACATCCGTCAATGCCTGTACCGGCATATCGACCAGCCCCGCCAGTTTACCGTGCAACTGGGCAATCGATTTTCCTGCATCGACGCTGTTGGCGGAAACGTATAAACCTGATAGCGTGAGCTCTGGGTGTTTGTGAACCATAAGAGCAAGTTCTGCTCCGGTGTAGCCGCTTGCGCCGATAATGGTGGTTTTTAGCATCTCAAAGCATCCAAAGTGAAGGTAAATGATAATAGTTAAAACTGATTATTGATTTACATTTAAACTGACTATTAATTTGTAAAAAGACCGGATTATTTGGTTTTTTATTCATTAAAAGTGATTTAATATGTTTTTTACATTTTCAGCGTTATTCTGTCAATAGTAGGAGCAAGAATAATATGCAATTACCGAGTTTCCTCGAAGTCTATGAAGGCTTGATTTCGACCCCGTCGATCAGTTCCACGGACCCGCAATGGGACCTGGGCAATGAAAAGGTGATTGCCAAACTGGCGGACTGGCTTACTGCGCTTGGCTTTAGCGTTGAAATCGACCAGGTCGCTCCCGGCAAACAGAACCTGATTGCGAAAAAGGGTCAGGGCGAAGGCGGCCTGCTGCTGGCCGGTCACAGTGATACCGTGCCATTTGACGAAGGACGCTGGAATTTTGATCCCCATGCCCTGACTCAGGCCGACAACCGCTTTTACGGCCTCGGTACCGCAGATATGAAAGGCTTCTTTGCGTTTATCCTCGAAGCGGTGAAAAAAGTCGACTGGAGCAAGCAGACCAAACCCCTGTACGTGCTGGCGACCTGTGATGAAGAAACCACCATGCTCGGTGCGCGTCACTTTACTGAAAACGCGCCATTTCAGCCCGATTACTGCATCATCGGCGAACCCACCAGTCTGGTGCCAATTTACGGCCATAAAGGTCACGTTGCCAATGCGATTCGCGTGACCGGTAAGTCGGGCCACTCCTCCAACCCGGCGCTGGGCGTCAATGCGATCGAAATTATGTACGAAGTCATGTTCGCGATGATGCAACTGCGCGACAAGCTGATTAAAGAGTATCAGCATCCGGGATTTGAAATCCCGCACCCGACGCTTAACCTCGGCCATATCCATGGCGGTGACACACCAAACCGCATCTGTGGCTGCTGTGAGCTGCACTACGATGTACGTCCGCTGCCGGGCATCAGCCTGGACGGTCTGGATAACATGCTGCGCGGTGCCCTGAAAGAGGTACAGGACAAATGGCCGGGCCGGATTGAAGTTGAACCTTTGCATGATGCGATTCCGGGCTATGCCTGTGATCACGACCATCCGTTCGTGACTGACGTCAGTCAAATCTGTGAGCAGCCGGCGCAAACCGTCAATTACTGCACTGAGGCGCCGTTCCTGCAACAGCTGTGTCCGACCCTGGTACTGGGTCCGGGATCGATTGATCAGGCGCACCAGCCGGATGAGTTCCTCGCCTTTGACTTCATTGATCCGACCATCAATGTGTTATCGAAAGCCATGGTTAAATACTGCTTTTAAAGCATAAATCTTGAATGACAGCCCCTGAGCAGATTTTATTCGCTCGGGGGTTTTTGTAAGAAATTTTCAACAAAATTGGGAATTTGACTGAACAAGTGTTCAAATGATTGCTCAACGGCATAAATGGAATTTTAGTATGTCGGGTTTGACTGTAGTGGACAAACATAGTTAGATTGTGTACTTAAGAAAAGAACAATGGATGTAATTTTTTTACAAGGCAGGATGACAATGAACGAGAAATACGCCGCGCTCAAAAGTAACGTGAGCATGCTGGGTCGCCTTCTGGGGCAGACAATTCAGGATGCCAGCGGTGACGTTATTTTAGAGAAAGTGGAAACCATCCGAAAACTTTCCAAATCTGCCCGCGCCGGCAATCAGGCCGACCGCGATAATCTCATTGAAGAGATTAAAAGCCTGAACAATGATCAGTTAACGCCGGTTGCCCGCGCGTTTAACCAGTTTCTGAATCTGACCAATATTGCCGATCAGTACCACACCATCTCGCGTCACTGCGAAGAGCATGTGTGTGAACCTGACGCCATTCACGATCTGTTCAGTAAACTGAGCGACAACAGCATCAGCAAACTCGATACCGCACAGGCGGTGCGAGATCTCAATATTGAGCTGGTTCTGACCGCGCACCCGACGGAAATCACCCGTCGTACCATGATCAATAATCTGGTTAAGATTAACGAATGTTTATCGAAACTTGAGCTGAGCGACCTTTCGTCCAAAGAGCGCCTTAAAACCGAGCGTCGCTTAGAACAGCTGATCGCTCAGGGCTGGCACTCTGATGTTATCCGTAAACAGCGCCCGACGCCGCTGGATGAAGCCAAATGGGGTTTCGCTGTGGTTGAGAACTCACTATGGCAGGCGGTACCTGAATTTTTGCGCGAACTGGACGTCAGCGTGAAAAACTACCTCGGCGAAGGGCTGCCTATCGATGCCCGTCCGGTCCATTTCTCCTCCTGGATGGGTGGCGACCGTGACGGTAACCCGTTTGTCACCCACACCATTACCCGTGAAGTCATGCTGCTGTCACGCTGGAAAGCGGCGGACCTGTATCTGGGTGATATCAATGAGCTGATCTCCGAACTGTCGATGACCAAGTGTAACGACACGGTTCGCGATCTGGCAGGTGAAGAAGAACACGAACCGTACCGCGCCATCCTGAAACGGGTGCGTTCGGTGCTGCAGGAAACGCTGGAAATCCTCGATGCCAAAGTGCATGGCCAGCAACTGGCGGTTAAAGCACCGCTGCGTAACATCAGTCAGCTGTGGGAGCCGCTGTACGCCTGTTACCAGTCGCTGCACGAATGTGGCATGGGCGTGATTGCCGATGGCTCACTGCTCGATACCCTGCGCCGCGTGAAAGCGTTCGGCGTACACCTGGTACGCCTTGATATCCGTCAGGAAAGTACCCGTCACTCTGATGTGCTGTCTGAACTGACCCGTTATCTGGGTATTGGTGATTACGACCAGTGGAGTGAGCAGGACAAGATTGCCTTCCTGACTAACGAGCTGGCCTCTAAACGCCCGCTGCTGCCGCGCGACTGGCAACCTTCAGAGCCGGTTAAAGAAGTCCTCGATACCTGTAAAATTATCGCGTCTCAGCCACGTGAAGCCTTTGGTGCCTACGTGATTTCCATGGCGCGCACTGCGTCTGACGTGCTGGCAGTCCATCTGCTGCTGCAAGAATGCGGCTGTCCTTACCGCCTCGATGTATGTCCGCTGTTTGAAACGCTCGATGACCTCAATAACGCCGAAGCCGTTATTACCCAGCTGATGAGCATCGACCTGTACCGCGGCTTTATCCAGAACCACCAGATGGTGATGATCGGTTACTCCGATTCCGCCAAAGACGCCGGTGTGATGTCGGCGGGCTGGGCACAGTACCATGCGATGGAATCCCTGGTTAAAGTCGCCGAAGAAGCCGGTATTGAGCTGACCCTGTTCCATGGCCGCGGCGGTACAATCGGTCGTGGTGGTGCGCCAGCGCACGCCGCACTGCTGTCTCAGCCGCCAAAGAGCCTGAAAGGCGGCCTGCGCGTGACCGAGCAAGGTGAAATGATCCGCTTTAAACTCGGTCTGCCGGACGTGGCGGTCAACAGCTTCAACGTGTACGCCAGTGCGATTCTGGAAGCCAACCTGCTGCCGCCTCCGGAGCCAAAACAGGAGTGGCGCGATCTGATGGAAGTGCTGTCAGACGTATCCTGCGCGGCTTACCGTGCGGTCGTGCGTGGAGAAGCCGACTTCGTCCCTTACTTCCGTCAGGCCACACCTGAACTGGAGCTGGGTAAACTGCCGCTCGGTTCACGCCCGGCGAAACGTAACCCGAATGGCGGTGTGGAAAGTCTGCGTGCCATTCCGTGGATCTTCTCCTGGAGCCAGAACCGTCTGGTTCTGCCGGCCTGGCTTGGTGCCGGCGAAGCGATTCAGCACGCCATCGATCAAGGTTACCAGGCGCAGCTGGAAGAGATGTGTCGCGAATGGCCGTTCTTCTCAACCCGTCTCGGTATGCTGGAAATGGTGTACACCAAGTGTAATCTGGATATTGCCCGTTACTACGACGAGCGCCTGGTGGATGAACCACTGCGTCCGCTTGGCCAGCGTCTGCGCGATCAATTGCAGAAAGACATCAAAACCGTGCTGAACGTGGAAAACAACGAGAACCTGATGCAAAGCGACCCATGGGGCCATGAGTCGATTCGCCTGCGTAACATCTACGTTGAGCCGCTCAACATGCTGCAGGCTGAACTGCTGTACCGTACCCGTCAGAGTGAACAGCCGGATCCCGAGCTGGAAGAAGCACTGATGGTGACCATCGCAGGTATTGCCGCAGGCATGCGTAACACCGGCTAATCGCCAGTATAAAATTCTAAAAATTAACAAAAGATCGCATCTTTGCGGTCTTTTGTTTTACCTAGCAATCTTATTGAGAACAATATCAGTTTTTTATTTCAAAACCGCATTGTATTCTACTTTATGCTTATTATTTAGATATACTACGGCTGCTCGATGACGGCATTTAATAACAACAAGTCGCAGAGCGATACGTAGAGTATCAACCCTAGGTGATAAACGGCTTTAAGGTGACATGACAGCAGATTTCTGCTGACCAGAATCAGGCACTGCATCAGAGAGTACCGCAGAGTACCCACGATAGCTGAATCTGGTGTAAAAAGTTTATTAACCATTTGGATTGAAGACATGTCATTACCACACGTTATCCTTACTGTTCTTAGCACTCGCGATGCAACCGGCTACGATATCACCAAAGAGTTTTCTGCGAGCATTGGCTATTTTTGGAAAGCCAGCCACCAACAAGTCTACCGTGAACTGAATAAAATGGGTCAGCAGGGCCTGGTAACTTGTGTCCTGGAACCTCAGGAAGGCAAACCTGACCGTAAAGTTTATTCGATTACGGACGCAGGCCGCAGCGCTCTGGGCGAATGGTTCGATCAGCCGACCGCGCATCCGACAGTAAGGGATGAATTCAGTGCTAAATTGATGGCTTGTGCCGTTCAGCCTGCACACCCTTACCGGGCTCAACTGGGCGAGCTGATTGAAGAATCCCGTAAGCTGGTGACTCACTACAAAGAGATTGAGTCGGCTTACTACGCCAATCCGGCGGTAATGGATAAGCAGCAACGTCTGGAGCGTCTGACGCTACGCCGTAATCTGCTGGTTCGCCAGGCCTGGATCAACTGGGCAGAAGAAGTGATTGCGGAACTGGATGCAATGGCGTAAGCCGCACCAACCGAACAGCAAACAAAAAGGATGATGCCCGGCATCATCCTTTTTTCGTTTTCGCCTTACGCTGTCAACCCAGGCAGATTTTAAACCACTTACGGTCAGGCAAGCTTAAATGCCATCTCCGCCGGTGAACGTCTGAGTGCGGCCATTGAACTGCTGATCCATATCCAGCGACGGCTTCTGGGTTTTTGGCCGGCCGACGATACGTGCCGGCACCCCGGCTACTGTCGTGTGTGGCGGCACAGGTTGCAGCACCACCGAACAAGAGCCGATTTTAGCGCCCTCGCCGACTTCGATATTACCGAGAATTTTCGCTCCGGCACCGATCATAACCCCTTCACGGATTTTCGGGTGACGGTCACCGCTCTCTTTACCGGTACCGCCCAGCGTGACGTCCTGCAGAATCGACACGTCGTCGCCGACCACGGCCGTTTCACCGATCACAATGCCGGTGGCGTGATCCAGCATGATGCCACGCCCGACTTGTGCCGCCGGGTGGATATCCACCTGACACGCGACAGAAATCTGGTTCTGCATATAGGTTGCCAGTGCCTGGCGTCCTTGCTTCCACAACCAGTTGGCAACCCGGTGGCCCTGCAGAGCATGATAACCTTTCAGGTACAGCAGCGGCATGGAATACATCGACACCGCCGGGTCACGGTTGACCGTGGCGCAAATATCACAGGCGGCGGCTTCAGCAATAGCCGGGTCTGATTTAAATGCTTCCTCGACCACTTCCCGTACCGCAATCGCCGGCATCGACGCCGTCTCCAGACGGTTAGCGAGGATGTAGCTCAACGCAGCCGCCAGGCTGTCATGCTTAATAATGGTCGCATGGTAGAAACTGGCCAGCATCGGCTCCTGCTCTGCCTGCTCTCGGGCTTCTTGTACTATGGTCTGCCAAACTTTACTTTGTGCACACTGTTTCATTATTCACTCTGCCTCTGGCTGTGTTCGGCACAACGGCGTACCGCGCAGCTCTTTTAATCCTTCAAAATTCTACCAAGCAGCTTGGTGGTGATCATTCTCGTTCTGCTTTCTTGTCGCGCGCCAATAAGTCCTGAGCGGCCAGACGCGCGTCTTTGCCTTGATACAATACCTGATAAATTTGGTCAACGATTGGCATCTCAACACCCATACGCTGTGCCAGCAGCCACACCTCTTTGGTGTTGCGGTAACCTTCAACGACCTGACCGATCTCATCCTGTGCGGTATCGACATCTTTGCCCTGACCCAGCGCCAGACCAAAACGGCGGTTACGTGACTGATTGTCAGTACAGGTCAACACCAGATCGCCCAGACCAGCCATGCCCATAAAGGTTTCCGGCTGTGCGCCCAGAGCCGCGCCTAGGCGGCTCATTTCCGCCAGGCCGCGGGTAATAAGCGCAGTACGCGCATTGGCACCAAAACCGATGCCATCCGACATCCCGGCGCCAATCGCAATCACGTTCTTCACCGCGCCGCCCAGTTGCAGGCCGGTGAAATCATTGTTGGCATAGACGCGGAAGGTCTTGCTGCAGTGGATTTTCTCCTGCAACTGCTTCAGGAACTCGGCATCGGAAGACGCAACAGAGATCGCGGTCGGCATACCCATCGCCAGCTCTTTGGCAAACGTCGGACCGGACAGCACCGCCAGTGGATGGTTATCCCCCAGCACTTCACGAGCCACATCCTGCAGCAGACGGCCGGTTTCCGGCTCCAGCCCCTTCGTTGCCCAGCAGATACGGGTATCTTCGCGCAGATAAGGTTGCAGGCTGTTGAGCACAATACCGAACACATGGCTGGGTACCACGACCAACAAATCACGACTCGCCTGCACCGCCTTTTGCAAATCAGCTTCAATGATCAGAGATGGCGGGAAATCGATACCCGGCAAAAAGGCGTGGTTGGCCCGATCGGCTTGCAGACGCGCCATGTGCTCAGGGTCATGTCCCCACAACACCACGTTAGCTCCGTTACGAGCCAGAGATATCGCCAGTGAGGTACCGTAAGAGCCCGCACCGATCACGCTCATTGAAATCGCTTTACCGTCGGCATTATTTGTTTGTGAATCGCTCATTGTTCCGCCTGATAGCTATGCTCAGATGCACCAAAGCCCGGGGCTTGGTCATCGGTTTTGTTATTCTATACCCAAAACAGCGCGAGGTGCAGGCGCATTCGTCTGTTTTCCCTGAGTGAAAACAAAAATGCACACCGCACCTTGATGTGTCAGTGCGTTGTGCATTCAATAAGCCGCCGGTTGTCGCACCGCCGGCCCGGATGAGTCAGAAACCCGCAGCGATTACGCTTGCGCTTCTTCCTGACCAGCCTGCTGTTGCAGGTAGTTCATGAACAGCGCATCAAAGTTAACTGGTGCCAGGTTCAGTTGTGGGAAAGTACCTTTTACCACCAGGCTTGAGATAGTTTCACGTGCGTACGGGAACAGGATGTTCGGGCAGAATGCACCCAGGCAATGAGCCAGCTGACCGGCTTCCATCTGTTCTGCCGTAAAGATACCCGCTTGCTGTACTTCACACAGGAACGCGTTCTCTTCTTCGTTTTTCACTGTCACAGTCAGACGTAGCACGACTTCGTAGACACCTTCGCCCAGTTCACGGCTCTGCGTATCCAGATCCAGTTTCACATCCGGGTTCCACTCTTTCTGGAACATGGTTGGCGAGTTCGGTGCTTCAAACGACACATCTTTCAGATAGATGCGTTGAATTGCGAAGTTTTGTTGCGGAGCTTGTTGTTGTGCTGCTTCAGCCATGATTTTGTCCTTAATACAGATAAATTCGGGTCATAATGGTGGGGAGACTAACCGAGAGCGTGCTGCGGCACTAGAACGATGCGTCATTCCGTGCCGGCCATCACATCCGGTGCGAGTGGGTGCTGACTTTGCAACCAGCACCACCGCCACCATTACAACCGTGTTTTGTTGCCCCGGAATTACTTCTTGCCACGTACCAGCGGCAGATTCGCTTCGTTCCAGGCGACCAGGCCATTTTTGAGCAGATTCACTTTTTCGAATCCTGCTTTGGCTAACAGCTCAGCGCTTTGACGCGCCGTCTGACCGGTCTTGCATACCACAATGATTGGGTCTGATTTATGACTTTCAAGGGCAGACAGATTACCGGCTTTGATGTCTGACGGTAAAATGTGAACTGAGTCAGTAATATGGCCACGTTTGTATTCGTCTTTGGTACGAATATCAACCACCACACCATTTTCACGGTTCATCAGTTGAGTCACCTGAGAGGCACTCACTTCTTTGTAGGCGGCCGTAGCGGATTTAAACGTGGTAACGATCAACGCCACCAAAATACCTACCCAGGCCAACGATAGGATCATGTTCTGTTGAAAAAACTCAATGTATTCTTGCATATCCTGTGCTCTTGCAATGGTGGTTCAAAACAGTCAAGGAGTATAGCGAGGTTGCCCGCATGACGCGAGCGCTTAGCGCGCAGAATCCCTGACCCAGGCCACGAAATTGATCCCGGATGTTACCGGGATCCGCCGTCCGTGACCGGGCTTTACGCGCGTGGAAACGGAAACGCCGTCACCTTATCAATATGATCTTCGCCCAGCGCCAGCATGATCAGGCGATCAATACCGAGCGCAACACCGGCACAGGGTGGTAGTCCGGCCTGCAGCGCCGCAATCAGGTGGTAGTCGATCGGCTGCGCCGTCAGTCCCATTGCTAAACGCTTGGCATTATCGCCCTCAAAACGTGCCAGTTGCTCGGCCGGGTTATCCAGTTCATGGAAGCCGTTCGCCAGCTCAATGCCTTTAAAATAGACCTCGAAGCGATCAGCCACCCGCGCGTCGTGCGGGTTAATTTTGGCCAGCGCCGCCTGAGAGGCCGGAAAGTCATACACAAACGCCGGGACCTGCTGGCCGATGTGCGGCTCGATGCCCATACTGAACAGCAGTTGCAGCAGGGTATCGCGATCCTGCTCCGGCTCAGCGATATCACTCAGGCCGAGTTGCGCCGCCGCCTGTTTAAGTTCCGTCATACTGCCTTGCAGCGGGCAGACACCGAGCACAGTGATAAATGCCTGCTGATAGGTCATGCGCTCAGCGGCGCCGATGCCAAGCACAAGTTGCAGCAGCGCCTCCATTTCATCCATCAACATGTGATGGTCAAATCCGACCCGGTACCACTCCAGCATGGTAAATTCCGGGTTGTGGTAACGGCCGTTCTCTTCATTGCGAAAGGCTTTACCTATCTGGTAAATCGAACCGCTGCCGGCGGCCAGCAAGCGTTTCATGTGGAACTCCGGGCTGGTCATCAGATGCAGATGCCCGCCATCAGCATAACCCGGCCCGACAAACTCGGTCTGAAAAGTATGCAGGTGGACGTCAGTCACCGTGGCGTGGCTCATGGCCGGCGTATCGACCTCAAGGACATCACGGGCAGCAAAAAACTGCCGGATAGTATTCAGCAGCGCAGCACGCTGCTTAAGTTGCTGGATTGATGCCGTTGGCATCCACTCTGGCTGGCTCATATTTGTTCTTCTTCACTACGCACAAGCCGCCAATTCTACCTGCTGGAGAACAAATTCCAAACAGTGACGTGATCAAACTCACACCTGCAGCATTAAATATGCTCGCATGTGCAATACCGCCACAAAAGTCCAACCGAATCAATATTTGCCCCGCTGGCCTCTTCTACACTAGCTCTACCACTTAGGAACAGGTGGTGCGCAGCGAGTGCCAGCTCCCGTCTCTTTCCCGAAGCCAACCCGCTGCTGATTATAATTAAGAGGCTCGTGTCCGGCCTCGCCCAAATCTCAATACACCGGAGGATAACTGTGCAAACTCTCACCACAGATATCGCAGTCATCGGCGCTGGCGGCGCTGGTCTTCGTACGGCAATTGCCGCAGCCGAAGCGAACCCGAATTTAGAAGTCGCACTGATTTCCAAAGTCTATCCCATGCGTTCCCATACCGTAGCAGCCGAAGGCGGCTCAGCGGCGGTGGTTAAAGCAGAAGACAGCTTAGACAACCACTTTAACGACACCGTCGGCGGCGGTGACTGGCTGTGCGAACAGGACGTGGTGGAATACTTCGTCGCCAACTCAACCCGCGAAATGATCCAGATGGAACAGTGGGGCTGCCCGTGGAGCCGTAAAGAAAACGGCGAAGTCAACGTGCGCCGTTTCGGGGGCATGAAAGTCGAGCGCACCTGGTTTGCCGCCGATAAAACCGGCTTCCATATGCTGCACACCCTGTTTCAGACCTCAATGAAATATCCGCAAATCAAACGCTTTGATGAGTACTTTGTGGTTGATCTGCTGGTGGTGGACGGCGAAGTCCAGGGCCTGATCGCGATTCACATGTCCGAAGGTGAACTGGTTACGATCAAAGCCAAATCCGTCGTCCTGGCCACCGGTGGTGCCGGCCGGGTTTACCACTGTAACACTAACGGCGGTATCGTTACCGGTGACGGTATGGCGATGGCCTATCGCCACGGCGTACCACTGCGCGACATGGAGTTTGTCCAGTACCACCCAACCGGACTGCCGGGCACTGGTATCCTGATGACGGAAGGCTGTCGCGGTGAGGGCGGGATTATCGTCAACAAAAATGGCTACCGCTACCTGCAGGATTACGGCATGGGTCCGGAAACACCGGTCGGCGAGCCGAAAAACAAATACATGGAGCTTGGCCCGCGTGACAAAGTGTCACAGGCCTTCTGGCACGAGCAGCAAAAAGGCAACACCATTAAGCATCCGCTCGGCGACGTGGTCCATCTCGATCTGCGTCATCTGGGTGAAGCGTATCTGCAGGAGCGTCTGCCGTTCATCTGTGAACTGGCTAAGGCATACGTCAACGTCGACCCTGCTAAAGAGCCGATCCCGATTCGTCCCACCGTGCACTACACCATGGGCGGCATTGAAACCAACGGCCAGTGTGAAACCCGTATCCGCGGCCTGTTTGCAGTCGGAGAATGTGCCTCGGTCGGTTTGCACGGCGCTAACCGCCTCGGCTCCAACTCGCTGGCTGAGTTCGTGGTGTTTGGCCGCGTCGCCGGTGAACACGCCGTGCAGCGCGCCGCCTCGTTCCAGGGCTGGAATGACAGCGCCATTGCGCAGCAGGTCGAAGCCGTTGAAGCCCGCATTCAGGCCCTGCTCAATCAGCAGGGCGATGAAAACTGGGCCGATATCCGCACGGAAATGGGCCATGCGATGGAAGCCGGCTGTGGTATTTACCGCGAGCAAGATCTGATGCAACAAACCATTGACAAGCTGGCGGAGCTGAAACAGCGTTACCAGCATATCAGCATCCAGGATCAGGGTAAGGTGTTCAACACGGATCTGCTGTACGCGATTGAGGTCGGTTACGGCCTGGAAGTGGCCGAAGCCATGGTTCATTCCGCGATTCTGCGCAAAGAGTCACGCGGTGCTCACCAGCGTCTGGATGAAGGTTGTACCGAACGGGATGACGTCAACTTTCTGCGTCACTCACTGGCCTATTATCAGGCTGGCGCCGCACCGAAGATCGATTACAGCCCGGTCACTATTACCAAGTCGCAACCGAAAGCCCGCCTGTATGGTGCAGCTGCCGAACAAGCCGCCGCCGCAGAAGCCGCGCAGATTGCACAGGAGCAGAACTAATGTCAGCTAACCGTATTCAGAAAGTCGAAATTCTGCGCTACGACCCGGCGCGTGACAACGAGCCCTATCTGCAGGCGTTTGAAGTACCGTTTGATGAGACCATGTCGGTCCTCGATGCGATTGGTTACGTCAAAGACCATCTCGATAAACAGCTCTCGTACCGCTGGTCATGCCGGATGGCTATCTGTGGCTCATGCGGCATCATGGTCAACGGGGTGCCGAAACTGGCGTGCAAAAGTTTCCTGCGTGACTACCCGAACGGGGTCAAAATCGAGCCACTGGCCAACTTCCCGATTGAAAAAGATCTGATCGTCGACATGACGCCGTTTATCGAGCGTCTCGAAGCCATCAAACCCTACATCATCGGCAACGACCGCAAACCGGAAGACGGCACCAATCTGCAAACCCCGCAGCAGATGGAAAAGTACAAACAGTTCGCCGGTTGCATCAACTGCGGCCTGTGTTACGCCGCCTGCCCTCAGTTCGGCCTCAATCCGGAATTTATCGGTCCGGCCGCGCTGACTCTGGCTCATCGTTACAACCTCGACAGCCGTGACCACGGCAAAGCGGAACGGATGAAGCTGATTAATGGTGAAAATGGTGCCTGGGGCTGTACCTTTGTCGGCTACTGCTCGGAAGTGTGCCCGAAACATGTCGATCCGGCTGCCGCCGTCAACCAGGGTAAAGTCGAGTCATCGATGGATTTTGTTATCGCGATGCTGAAGCCGGACGGTTCAGTGAAAACACAGGAGGCCTGATGATGACGAACCGTAAACCTTATGTGCGTGAAGTAAAACGCACCTGGTGGCAGAATCATCCGTTTTACCGCTTCTACATGCTGCGCGAAGCGACAGTACTGCCGCTGATTCTGTTCACGCTGTTTGTGCTAATTGGCCTTGCATCGCTGGTCAAAGGTGCTGATGCCTGGCACAGCTGGCTGGCCTTTATGGCTAATCCGGTTGTGGTGGCCATCAACATCGTGGCTTTGGCCGGCAGCCTGCTGCACGCGCAGACCTTTTTCTCCATGGTGCCGCAGGTGATGCCGATTCGCCTCAAGGGCAAACCGGTAGAAAAAAGCGTCATCGTTGTCACGCAGTGGGCCGCGGTGGCGGTGATCTCACTGCTTGTTCTCATTCTGGTGTAAGGAGCCTGTTGTGATTAATACCAATCCAAAACGTTCAGACGAACCAGTATGGTGGGGATTGTTCGGTGCCGGCGGTACCTGGTTTGCCATGGTCACTCCGATCACGATTCTGGTACTCGGTATTCTGGTGCCACTTGGTGTGATTGACAGCGCAGCCCTGAGCTATGAACGCGTCGCCGACTTTGCCACCAGCATTATCGGGGCCCTGTTTGTCATCGCCACTATCGCCCTGCCGATGTGGCACGCCATGCACCGCGTTCATCACGGTATGCACGATCTTAAGCTACACACTGGCCTGATCGGCAAAATCGCCTGCTACGGTATCGCCGCGCTGTTCAGCGTGTTAGCGGTGGTGTTTATCCTGATGATTTAAAATCGAAATGAACAAGGCGGGCTTTGAGCCCGCCTTGTGGTTTGTAAATGCTCGCCCGTGGCTGAGCCGGTTATTTGCTGACGACTTTCTTGGTTTGGTCCATCAGGCCTAGTGCGCCGAAACCGGTAATCACATCCAGGTTGGTTTTCAGCCCGCTTGCCTCGCCACCGCCGATGTAATTCTGCGGCATCTGCACCTGGAAGTTCTGCAGATTGCTGTAAAGTGAGTTGGCCACATCCCGTTGCAGCTCTGCCAGGTACACTTCCCGGTTGGCCCCCAACGCGGCGTATTTGGCTTTTAACACTTCCGACTCAGCACGGCCTTTTTCCAGAATGGCTTTAGCTTCGTACTCGGATGACAAGGCATTCGCTTTCTGAATCGCCAGGTTCGCTTCTGCAATCGCCAGCTCTTTCTCTTTCTCAACCTCAGCCAGACGCTTGGTTTTTTCTACTTCGACAATCTCACGCTCCGCTATCTGACGTGCGACCTCAACGTCTTTCTGCTGCGAGATCAACGCCAGTTCTTTCTGACGCTGCGCATCCTGCACTTCCCGGGTACGCTGAATTTCTTTTCGCAGCTGTTCGGTTTCAGCCTGAGCTTTGGATGTTTCCTGCTCCTGGATGGCGCGGATACGATCTGCTACCAAACGCTTTTTATCAGCCAGCAATTGATCAAGCTGGGTTTCCGGTTGCGGATCACCAATCGTCACCTGGGTCACATGAATGCCGTACTGCAGCAGCGGGTTGTCCTGGCGGATTGGCTGCCCGGTACTATCCAGCACCGGCACGGTTTTCCACACCAGTTGATTGGTCCGTTGCAATTGGTTCGGATTGCTTTGATTCATTCCCACCGGAGCCAGATCCATCTCCTCTACTTCGACCTGACGACGTTCGGTGAGGTAGATACCCTCACGCAATTGATCGCCCAGCTTAGATTTAAACTGGTTGAGACCGCCCTGGAAGAATTCTTCGCCGGTATACTGGGTGGCGGTAATCACCGTAACGTTGCGGGCATTTTTGACCAGCAGCGCGTCAATTAAATTGCTGTTGTTACGAAATTCGCGGTGCATTTTAATCAGCGCCTGGGGATCGGTGCTCAGTTTGAAACGGAACGTTACCGGGATCTGGCCGATGTAAGTATCGGCGAAACGCACCTGAACCGGATCGAGACGCTGATAAAAATCTTCTCCGGTATTGTTGCCAAATGATACCGTGATCACCTGGTCATACTGGGTAATTTTGGACAAAAACGGCATCCGGAAATGAATACCCGGTTCGGTAAACACATCCAACTCACCGGTAATATTATTCTGGTGCACGTAACTGTAGCCGGCATCAGTCATCAATACCGAGCTGTTGATGGTTAAGGCCACCGCCAAAACCGGAATACCCACCACTGCCGCTTTGAGTCCGCGACGGATCAGCTGACGTCGCTGTTCGACTTTCAAACCTTTTGCCAGGTCCGCACTGTTCATTTTGATTCTCCTTGTTATGGTTATTTTTGATATAAATATTTATAAACCAACAACTTAACTAGCCAATTGATAACGGAGGTAAATGTAACAATTTAAGACACAAAGGAATAGTCGAATATTTATCCTGATGAATATAGTTTTTCCGAAGATTACTCAGATGCCAGCTTGCTCAGGAGGTAAAAAAGGCCGCATCAGCGGCCTTTTGACTCACAGTCATACCCGGAAGGATTACTTCACGCGGCTGACGTATTCACCGCTGCGGGTGTCGACTTTGATGACTTCACCGATTTGGATGAACAGAGGAACACGCACTACTGCGCCGGTGTTCAGAGTTGCAGGCTTACCGCCGGTGCCCTGAGTATCACCTTTCAGACCTGGGTCAGTTTCCGTCACTTCCAGCTCCACAAAGTTTGGTGGAGTGACCGTGATTGGGTTACCGTTCCACAGGGTCAGAGTACAAGTGTTGTTCTCTACCAGCCATTTTGCGTTTTCGCCAACAGCTTTCAGATCAGCCGGGATCTGCTCGAACGTTTCAGCGTTCATGAAGTGGTAGAACTCACCGTCGTTGTACAGGTAGTCCAGATCGATATCCATCACGTCGGCGACTTCAACAGTGTCACCAGATTTGAATGTTTTTTCCAGAACTTTACCAGAAAGCAGTTTACGGATTCGTACGCGGTTGAACGCCTGACCTTTGCCTGGTTTTACATACTCGTTTTCGAGAATGACACAAGGCTCATTATCAAGCATAATTTTAAGACCGCCTTTAAATTCATTCGTGCTAACAGTAGCCATTATTTCCTCTTACATTCTTCGAGTTAAAGTTTAATGCCGCACATCATAACCCGAAAAGTCGAATCTGTTGAGCAAAACTGGATCCAACAGCTTGCGAATGGGATCTCCGATCCCGCGCAGTTACTCCAGCAGCTCGAGATCGATCCCAAGCCCTGGCAAAACGGATTTGCAGCACGTCAGCTGTTCGCACAGCGCGTACCACAAAGTTTTGTCGATCGGATGCAAAAAGGCAATCCGTACGACCCGCTGCTACGCCAGGTTTTGCCGCTCAGTGAAGAGTTTGAAGTGCATGCCGGCTACTCCAGCGATCCACTCGAAGAGCAGAACAATACCACGCCCGGCCTGCTGCATAAGTACCGTAACCGCGCGCTGCTGATCGTCAAAGGCGGCTGTGCGATTAACTGCCGCTACTGTTTCCGGCGCCATTTTCCTTATGCCGATAACAAGGGCAACAAAACCACCTGGCAACACAGCCTGGACTACATCGCCGCGCATCCGGAGCTCAATGAAGTGATCCTGTCCGGCGGTGATCCGCTGATGGCCAAAGATCATGAACTGGCCTGGCTGATTAACGCGATTGGTGCCATTACGCACATCAAACGGCTGCGCATTCATTCACGTCTGCCGGTGGTGATCCCGGCCCGCATTACCGATCAACTGGTCGATCTGCTCGCCACGACCCGTTTGCAGGTCATCATGGTGACCCATATCAATCATGGCAACGAAATTAACCTCGAACTGAAACAGCAGATGGCCCGCCTGCGCGCGGTCAATGTGACCCTGCTCAACCAGGGGGTGATGCTAAAAGGGGTTAACGACAGTGTCGATGCCCAGGTTGAACTGAGCGAAACCCTGTTTGATGCCGGCATTCTGCCCTATTACCTGCACGTGCTGGATAAAGTACAGGGCGCGGCGCATTTCTTTATCAGCGATCAGCAGGCAAAAGCGATTATGGCGGAAGTCATGACCCGGGTGTCCGGCTATCTGGTGCCTAAACTGACCCGTGAAATCGGTGGCCGCAAGAGCAAAACACCGCTCGATCTGCACCTGGAATAAGCGCGTCAGGCCCGGCTTTACAAGCGTTTTTTATCCACACCACTAAAAGCTTTTATTCGCATCCCAACGCAATAAAACGCATACTTCGCCCTTTCCCAGCATCTGTGGAGGGCGACATGTCTGCGCTGGATTTTTTGTTTGATTTCGGGCCGTTCAGCTGGCCTGCGCTGATGTGTTGTGCCATCAATGGTTTTCTGATTGGCGTCGAACGCCAGACACGCGGTAAGCCGGTCGGTATTCGCACCTCGATTCTGATTATCTCCGGCACCTACCTGTTTATGGCCATGGCCGTCTCCCTTTCACCCAATACGCTTGATCAGGCGCGGGTACTGGGTCAGATCATTACCGGGGTTGGTTTTCTCGGCGCCGGGGTAATGATGGCCCAGGATGGTAAGATTCATGGCGTGACTTCAGCCGCGGTAATTTGGGTGTTGGCGGCGCTCGGGCTGATGATTGGTCTTGGCTATATGGCCCAGTCCGTGATGATCACTGTACTGGTACTGAGTGTGCTGTACGGGGTCGACAAAGTCGAGAATACTTTCCAGAGTCTGCGCCGCGGTGTGCATCAGCGCCTGCGTCGTCGCCATTAACCGGCAAAAGTGATCGCTAACAATGCCCGGTAAAAAGAACCGGTAAAAAAGCGTTGCCCCGGCAACGCTTTTTTTGTGACTTACCGCCCGCTGCGCGAGTGGATGTCGACCCGGTAGCCCTGTCCGTTGTCAGCGACAAAGTCGACAAAATGATGCACCGCATCCAGCGCATCTTCCTCGTGGTGAGTCACATACAGCAACTGGCTAATCTGGCTTGAGGCAATCCGGTTCAGAGCATGGAATACCAGCTTGCGATTGAGAAAATCCAGCCCCTGATACGGCTCATCCAGAATCAGCAAAGCCGGCTGTTTGATCAGCGCGCGGCCAATCAGCAGCAGGCGCTGCTGGCCATAACCCAGTGAGCGGAATCCGACTTTTTCCAGCTCGGCCATCTCCAGCATCCCAAGCCACTCACGCGCCAGGAGGATCTCTTTTTACTCGGCTGCTGATACAGACCAATCGAGTCATAAAAACCCGACACGAGCACTTCCAGCGCGCTGCAATTGACCCGATACTGCAGGTGCAGTGCCGACGACACCACACCAATGTGCTTTTTGACATCCCAGATGGTTTCGCCGCTACCGCGTTGCATACCCAGCACACGAATGTCATTGCTGTAACACTGCGGATGGTCACCGAGAATCAGGCCCAGTAAGGTACTTTTACCGCAGCCATTCGGCCCGCGCACCTGCCAGTGCTGACCGCGTTCAATCCGCCAGTTCACACCGTGGAAAATCGGCGCATCGACATACTCGACGGTGACGTTATTCATCTCCACCAGCGGGTCGGGGTACGCATGCGGACTTTGATGCGCCTGCATCAGCGCCAGCATGGCATCACTTTTCTGCTCTGACAGCGCTTTCATCTGCGCCATTAATGGGTGGCTGAGCCAGTCAGCACGCGTTAACGTCTGCACCAGTTTCTGCTCATCGAACAGCGCCACATCAGTGATAAACGGTGGCAGCTCATCTTCGCGCGCAGTCACGATCAGCAGTTGCATCTGCAGTGCCAGTTGCTCAAGCAGTTCAGATAGATGGGCCCGGTGGGCGATATCCAGCCCGGAATAAGGTTCATCGAGGATCAGCAATTGTGGTTTAAGCGCCATCGCGCGGGCCAGCATCACCCGGCGGGTTTCCCCGGTCGAGAGCTGACGAAAGCCGCGCTGACGCAAAGCCAGCAGGTCCGTCTGTTGCAGCAACAGCTCCAGCTCCTCAGCACTGCAGCCGGTGTCGCGCACCAGCTGTTCCACACTCGAACCGTAGTCGATGCGGTCCATAAAATCGGTGTCATCGTTAGCCAGTTCCAGATCGAGCAGACGCTGCTGTTCATGCAGCGAAACACAGGCAATACGCTCAGGCAAACCGGTCACTGTACCCTGCTGCGGGCTGAGTTCACCACTTAAAACCCGCACCAGCAAAGACGCGGCGTTACTGTGGGTCGAGAACATGCCCCAGTGCTGACCAGGTGTAAGCTGCCACTGTTCTATGGTGAGTGAGACCGATTCGGTCTGGTGTTTAAGCTGTTGAATCTGCATAACGTCCTTCCTTGGTAAGAGCCGATTAGTGTGCAAAAAGCGCCGCCGAATTACCAGTGCTTGTGTCATTTCACTGCGCACAAATCTTTACTGCCAGCCTGGCAAACAGGCATAAAAAAGCCGGAGTGTTCACTCCGGCTCTCTTCTGCATCAGGGGATGATTACATCATGCCGCCCATGCCACCCATACCGCCCATGTCAGGCATTGATGGGCCGTCTTTCTGTGGCAGTTCAGTCACCATAGCTTCAGTGGTGATCATCAGGCCGGCAACAGACGCTGCAAATTGCAGTGCGCTACGGGTTACTTTGGTTGGATCCAGAATACCCATTGCGATCATATCGCCGTATTCACCAGTCGCTGCGTTGTAACCGTAGTTACCTTCACCCGCTTTCACGTTGTTGGCAACCACAGACTCTTCATCGCCTGCGTTCTTAGTGATTTGACGGATTGGAGCTTCCATCGCACGCAGAGCAACGCGGATACCGACGTTCTGCTCTTCGTTGTCGCCAGTCAGTTCAGTCAGTTTCGATGCAGCACGGATCAGAGCCACACCACCACCAGCAACGACGCCTTCTTCTACCGCTGCACGAGTTGCGTGCAGTGCATCTTCAACGCGGTCTTTCTTCTCTTTCATTTCAACTTCAGTGGCTGCGCCAACTTTGATGACCGCAACACCGCCAGCCAGTTTAGCCACGCGCTCTTGCAGTTTCTCTTTGTCGTAGTCAGAAGTTGCTTCTTCGATTTGCTGACGAATCTGAATCACACGGCCCTGAATCGCGGCTTCTTCACCGGCACCGTCGATAACCGTGGTGTTTTCTTTGGTAATGGTGACACGTTTCGCCTGACCCAGATCTTCCAGAACCGCTTTTTCCAGTTCCAGACCGATCTCTTCAGAGATAACAGTACCGCCAGTCAGGATTGCGATATCCTGCAGCATCGCTTTACGACGATCGCCAAAACCAGGAGCTTTCACTGCGGCGACTTTCACGATACCACGCATGTTGTTGACAACCAGTGTTGCCAGCGCTTCGCCTTCTACGTCTTCTGCGATGATCAGCAGCGGACGAGATGCTTTCGCGACACCTTCCAGAACTGGCAGCAGTTCACGGATGTTAGACACTTTCTTGTCAACCAGCAGGATGAACGGGTTTTCCAGATCAACGCTGCCCGCTTCCTGGTTGTTGATGAAGTAAGGAGACAGGTAACCGCGGTCAAACTGCATACCTTCTACTACGTCCAGCTCGTCCTGCAGAGCCTGACCTTCTTCAACGGTGATCACGCCGTCACGGCCGACTTTTTCCATCGCCTGAGCAATGATGTTACCAACGCTTGAATCAGAGTTGGCAGAGATGGTACCTACCTGCGCGATGGCGTTGTTGTCTGCACATGGAACAGACAGCGCTTTCAGCTCTTCAACGGCCGCGATGACCGCTTTGTCGATACCGCGCTTCAGATCCATCGGGTTCATGCCCGCAGCCACGGCTTTCAGACCTTCGTTGACGATAGCCTGTGCCAGTACAGTCGCGGTAGTGGTACCGTCGCCTGCTGCGTCATTTGCCTGCGACGCCACTTCTTTCACCATTTGTGCGCCCATGTTCTGGAATTTGTCTTCCAGTTCAATTTCACGCGCCACAGATACACCATCTTTAGTAATCGTTGGTGAACCAAAAGATTTGTCCAGTACCACGTTACGGCCTTTAGGGCCCAGGGTTACTTTTACTGCATCAGCCAGAACGTTTACACCTTCCAGCATTTTTACTCGAGCGTCATTACCAAATTTTACGTCTTTAGCAGCCATTTTGTATTTCCTCTCTTGAATTCGGTTTTAATTAATCGTTTTGATTCGGAGCAATTACTCAACGATTGCCAGAATGTCGTTCTCAGACAGAATCAGTACTTCTTTGCCGTCGATTTTTTCTGACTTGGTGCCGTAGCCTTCTGCAAAAATCACTGCATCGCCAACTTTCACGTCCAGAGGCAGAACTGTACCGTTTTCGAGAATGCGGCCTTTACCTACTGCAAGCACTTTACCGCGCGTTGACTTTTCAGCTGCAGAACCAGTGAGAACAATTCCACCAGCAGATTTAGATTCAACTTCTTGGCGTTCAACGATAACTCGGTCATGTAATGGACGAATATTCATCGGTCGTCTCTCCTGATTAAATTTCCATTTGGTTGATGTAACGCTGGGTGACCAGCTTGTGAATGATATGTGGGGGGATAAAACAGCATAACCCAAGGGGGTGAAGTGAAAAAAATGTGATGAAATTAACGAATCTGCGCAGTCATTCATCAGCCACTGCACTGCGGCACGTTTTCCTTGCCCGTGTATAGTAAATAATTTGCTTTATTAACCTGATTATCCATAATAGATCAGAGGAATAAGAGGGAAATGATGAAGACGATCGACCGGATTTTACACACCATCAAACGTGAAGGTGCCGTGACCGCCAAACAGCTTGCCGAAGACTTAGGCATCACCACCATGGGGGCCCGTCAGCACCTGCAGGCCTTAGAAGATGACGGTGTTCTGGCCTTTCATGATGTGAAGGTCAAAGTCGGCCGTCCGACCCGCCACTGGTCCCTGACCAAACAGGGCCATGATCAGTTTGCCGACCGCCACGGCGAGCTGACCATTCAGGTTATCGAAGCGGTAGAACACATTTTCGGTAAAGAAGGGCTAGCTAAAGTCGCCGCCGAGCGTGAAGCGCAGACACTGGCCCAGTATCAGCAAGCGGTGCAACACTGCCCCGATCTGGCCGCGAAGCTGGAAAAACTGGTCGAACTGCGCGAGCAGGAAGGCTACATGGCCGAACTGGAACAGACCGAGCAGGGCTACCTGCTGGTGGAAAACCACTGCCCTATCTGTAAAGCCGCCCAACGCTGTCCGAATCTGTGTCAGTCAGAGCTCAACGTGTTTCAGCGCCTGCTCGGCGATGAATGCCGGGTGGAACGCAGTGAACATATCATTGCCGGTGAGCGGCGCTGTACCTACCAGATTTATCCGCTCTGATCAGGCGCTGACTGGCCGTCACACCAACAGCGCCGTCTCATTTTTGAGAAGCACCCATAGCCGCCAGGCAGTATGCCGTTTTGTCTCTTATGCTTGAGGTATTGATAACATCATCAATGCCATGCTGGCACAGGAGCAAGCCATGTCCCCCCCACATACCCATGAAGCCCTGCAGACGCTGCCACCGTTTGATGAACTGGTCGAAATGGCCAAAACCGATCCGGATGGATTCAACCGCTTTAAGCACACCATGTGTCAGGAGATGATTCAGTCGGCCTCAGATAGCATGCAGGCCAGACTGCAGGCCCAGCAGAGCCACATCGACCTGATCCTCAGTCACTGCAAAAATCCCGACCACGCCAATGTGACCCTGATGCGCGAACTGTCGATGCAGATGGTAAAATTCCGCAATGCACTGGATGGCGATCTGGATGAACAAAGTGAAGCGCAGGTTATTCCATTCCGGCCGCGCAATGACACCTGGCGCTAACACTCATCCTGGGCATCCTGGGGATGCCAGGGTATCCTCCCAAGCGGAGCGATAAGTCAGCGGTTTCAGCCCTGCTCCGGCGGGCCGAACCGGTTGTTGTCTTCAACGGCGGGTAACAAGCCACACTCAATTAAAATCCAACTGCCACACAGCAGCGCCAGCAGGGTCGCTCCGGTATCCAGCAAGGTCGGCGTGGTGGCCATGTCATCTTCGGCGCCCGGCACCATCATACGCCCGATCACCAGCGGCACATTGAGCAGCAACCACCAGCTGGTTTTATTGCGATCGTGCCAGCGTTTGGCGGTGACGGCCAGATCGGGGATGAGTAATACCAGCAGCAGCAAAGGGATCAGGACCGGAGCCAGCCCCGGCACCAGGCGGTGACACAGCTGAATAAAGACCACGATACTCAGGTAGTAGCACAGATTCCAGATCCAGAAGGTACGCCGTCCGACCCGGCCCTGAAAAGAGAACAGCAACTGCTGTAACGATTGTGAATCTAAAGACATAACTCTTAACGACATAACCTCTCCTTTGGGCCCGGGCTGGCGGAATGTCAATGCATCACACTACGGAAACAGGCCTGATCCAATTCACGAATACTGACCGATAAGCTACGTACCTGCCCGGTCTGGCTGTCGAGCACTTGCATCAGTTGCTGCGATAACGCCTGCTTCTGCTCAGCGCTGTAACCGGACATCACTTCGACACTGATATAAATAAAGTCTTCACTGTCGGCCTGATCGCCAATCAACCAGTGATGACAGCGCAGGGTGCGTGATTTCACCGTCAGCACATCAAATAATCCGGACTCAATCATCACTTGATGGAGATCTTCCAGCAGCCCCTGCACATTGACGCGCTCCTCAACTGAATTAGAGTACTCCAGCACCAAATTAGGCATAGTCACTTCCCTGTTACGTCATTTCATCATAGTAAACTGACACTAATAGCAAGTCGCAGCACAAAATCCGAGCATATCCCCTCTATTCTGTATAGCAGATCACTGCCGCACACGTGCGGCACTGGATAAGATCCCAGAAAGTCATGACCGGAGTCATGATCTGCTCAGTTTTATCTGTTATATTCAGTCGCAATCAGGTTTTTTTTATTAATTGAAATTGGAGATATTCCTATGCGTCGTCCTGTAGTGATGGGGAACTGGAAACTAAATGGCAGCAAAGCAATGGTGACTGAACTGTTGGCTGGCCTGAATGCAGAACTTGAAGGTGTAACTGGTGTTGACGTGGCAGTCGCGCCACCGGCACTTTACCTGGATCTGGCTGAGCGTCTGATCGCAGAAGGCGGCAACAAGATGATCCTGGGTGCACAAAACACTGACCTGAACAACAGCGGTGCGTTCACTGGCGATATGTCTCCGGCTATGCTGAAAGATTTTGGTGCTTCTCACATCATCATCGGTCACTCAGAGCGTCGTGAATACCACCACGAATCAGACGAGTTCGTCGCGAAGAAATTTGCGTTCCTGAAAGAAAACGGCCTGACTCCGGTTTTCTGTATCGGTGAGTCTGAAGCGCAAAACGAAGCGGGCGAAACTGAAGCGGTATGCGCACGTCAAATCAACGCAGTGATCGACGCTTACGGCGTAGAAGCCCTGAACGGCGCGATCATCGCTTACGAACCAATCTGGGCAATCGGTACGGGTAAAGCAGCGACTGCAGACGATGCACAGCGCATCCACGCTTCTATCCGCGCCCTGATCGCAGCCAAAGACGCAGCGGTGGCTGAGCAAGTGATCATCCAGTACGGCGGTTCAGTAAAACCAGAAAACGCAGAAGCTTACTTCGCCCAACCAGACATCGACGGTGCTCTGGTTGGCGGCGCATCTCTGGATGCGAAAAGCTTTGCCGCGATTGCTAAAGCAGCAGCAAAAGCCAAAGCTTAATCGCTTTTCTGGATAAAAAAGGTCGGCTTGCCGGCCTTTTTTCGTTGCTGCGCCTTACCGTCAGCGTGCTAGTGCCCCCCGCCAATATCAGGTATCCTTATTATATTGCGCTGCCACACTCGCCTATCCGTCTTCATCTGAGCCCACAGGCGCGAGTCTCCCGGCGGCTTCATACATCACCAACCGGCTTGCAGAAACAGATATGAACGATAAACACGGCCTGCTCTCGGCACCGATTGCGCTGGTATTGCGCCAGATGACCCTCCCTATGGTCGTCGGCATGATAGCGATTCTGATGTTCAATCTGGTCGACACCTTTTTCATCTCTCTGCTCGGTACAGATGCCCTGGCGGCGATCAGTTATACCTTTCCGGTCACGTTTGCCGTCAACTGTATCACCATGGGCATCGGCGTTGGCCTATCGACCAGCATCGGCCGTCTGCTCGGCCAGGGCGAAGCCCCGAATGCCGCCCGTTTTGCCACTCATGGTCTGATCCTGGCCGTGTGCCTGGTCACGCTCGCCTCACTCAGCGGCTTCTTCACTATCGAGCCGCTGTTTCTGGCACTGGGCGCCAAACCTGAGCTACTGCCGCTGATCGAACAGTATATGCAGGTGTGGTACCTGACGATTCCGCTGCTGGTGATCCCGATGGCCGGCAACAGCGCGATTCGCGCCACCGGTGACACCAAAACACCGGCGAAAATGATGCTGCTAGCCGGAGCGATTAACGGCGGCCTCGATCCGCTGCTGATCTTTGGCTACGGTCCGTTTCCCGAACTGGGCATGCAGGGCGCGGCGATTGCCAGCGCTGTATCCTGGCTCGGCGCTCTGCTCGGCTCCGGGTATGTGCTGATCAAACGCGAACACCTGCTGGCTGTGCCGCGCCTCAATTATTTGCTGCACGACTGGCGCCAGATCCTGAAAATCGGTACTCCGGCCGCGCTCTCCACCGCCATGAACCCTATCTGCGGCGCACTGCTGATGAAGCTGCTCTCCAGTCACGGTACGGCAGCGGTGGCAGCTTATGGTGCGGCACAGCGGATTGAATCCATTCTGATCCTGGTACTGATGTCGCTGACTTCGGTGCTGACGCCGTTTATGGCGCAGAATCTGGGCGCGGGGAATCCGCAGCGCAGTTTTGCCGGCCTGTTCCTCAGCCTGCGTTTTGCCCTGCTGTTTCAACTGATGATTTTTATCATGATGGTGCCACTGAGCATTCCGCTCGCGGCGCTGTTCTCACAAGAGCAGGCGGTGCGTGATCTGTTATGGCATTACCTGCTGGTGGTGCCGTTCAGCTACGGCTGTCAGGGAGTGGTAATGATGCTGGTATCAGCGCTGAATGCCCTGCATCTGCCGCTCAAGGCGTTTCAGTGGAGTTTTATGCGTCTGTTTGTGTTTACCCTGCCTGCGGCCTGGCTTGGGTCATGGCTGTTCGATATTGAAGGGTTATTTATCGGTATTGCCTGCGGCAATGTCCTCGGCGGCGTGTTCGGTTATCTGTACGCCGTGCTGCTGCGCCGCCGTTTTAGCGCCGCGCACCACCAAGCAGGCAGCTCCGCGGCGACACACTAAGCCAACACGTCAGTCGCATTGCGACCCTTAAGCCGCATCACTAGATCTCTGTCAGCCGTAAGCTATCTACCAGCAGTAATCTGTCTGCCAGCAACAAGCTCACTGTCTGGTCGCGACAAAAAAGCCGGCTGTCAGGCCGGCTTAATTTCAGTAACGATCAGAGCAGTCTGTCGTCATCGTCCAGAATCTCTTCCAGTTCTTCCAGCACTTCATCTTCTTCACCGTCAAGACCACTGTTGAGCGGCTCTTGTGACAAGATGATACCGGTATTGTCCGCATAGAGATAATCTTCCGGCAGGAAAGTGACGCCACCGAAATTGACCGGTACATCCACTTCACCAATCCCCTGCGCGGTGGCACCAACCGGGATCGAGGCCATGGCCTGAATGCCGATACTCATGTCTTCCAGCTCGTCGACTTCACGTACACAGCCGTAGACCACGATGCCTTCCCATTCGTTCTCTTCCGCCAATGCCGCCAGTTCAGCGTCAATCAGCGCACGACGCAGTGAGCCGCCCCCATCAATCAGCAGTACCCGGCCCAGGCCGTCCTGCTCGAGGGTTTCGCGGATAAGACCATTATCTTCAAAACATTTAATGGTCGTGACCTGCCCCGCGAAGGAAGCACAGCCGCCAAAATTGCTAAACATGGGTTCTACCACATCCACCTGGTCGAGATAGATATCACATAACGCAGAGGTGTTATATTCCATAGCTTGAGTCTCTTTGCGAACAGTCTTTAAACGAGTATATCGGGTCGTTGAGTCAATGCAATGACATTGTGCACATTAACTCGTCAGAGTTTGCGCGATAACTACCCCAACAAACAAAAGGTTAGTCACCAGCGAACATTTGACGATCGCCGGTAGCATAGGGGCAATCTGGGCCGGCTTTTGGGTCGCCCATACCGCACGGCTGTGGCGGGTAACAATAATCAGGCTGAGCAGAAACGGCAGGCTGATCCAGACCGGTTTACTCTGCATCAGCAGATAGCCGCCAAATGCCACCAGCGCACCCGCCAGGAGCAGAAAGTGATAGTGCTTGGCGCGTTGCTGACCCAGACGTACTGCCACGGTCCGCTTACCGCATTCAGCATCATTCTCGATGTCACGCATATTATTGACATTGAGCACCGCGACCGCCAGCAGACCGCAACCTAGCGAGGGCAGAAACAGGCTCCAGTCAATCGAGCCGGTGTGCAGAAAATAAGTGCCGGATACGCCGAGCAGACCAAAAAAGATAAACACCGACAAATCACCCAGGCCAACATAGCCATAGGGCTTATTACCCACGGTATACGCAATCGCCGCCGCCATCGCCAGTACGCCAAGACCAATAAAGACCAGAATGCTTTGCAGACTGTCGAGGGCATACAGCACCAGTCCCAGACCGGCAACAATGGTCAGCACCACATTAATGATGATCGCCTGCTTCATATCGGCCAGTGATACCTCACCAGACTGGATGGCCCGCATCGGACCGAGCCGTTTTTCATTATCGGTGCCTTTGACGGCATCACCGTAGTCATTAGCAAGATTAGACAAGATCTGCAGCAGCGTCGCGGTTAACAGCGCCAGCACCGCAATCGCCGGAGTAAAACGGCCGGATGAGAAAGCCAGAGCACTGCCGGTAAAAATCGACACCAGTGCCAACGGCAGCGTTTTAGGGCGAGCGGCGTCAAACCAGATACGTAATGAATTATTCATAGTGATGAGAGATTGATCAACATACGTTCAGTATACGCCCAACCTGACAACACAAAAAAGCCCACCAGATCAAGGTGGGCTCAGAAAAATGCACAATTTTATACGGTCAGAGTAAAACCGGGCCGATTACAGGATGAAACGGCTCAGGTCTTCGTCTTCCACCAGCTCACCCAGACGAGCTCTGACATAAGCACCGTCAATAGTCAGGCTGTCGCCGGCTTTTTCCGTGGCGTCAAACGAGATTTCATCCATCAGACGCTCCATCACAGTATGCAGACGACGGGCACCGATATTCTCCGTTGTCTCGTTGACCTGCCACGCCGCCTCTGCAATCTGCTTGATGCCGTCTTCGGTAAAGTCGACATTGACATCTTCGGTTTTCATCAGCGCAATGTACTGTTCGGTCAGTGAGGCTTTGGGTTCGGTCAGGATGCGTTTAAAGTCATTGCTCGACAGCGCTTCCAGCTCAACCCGAATCGGCAGACGGCCCTGCAGCTCAGGGATCAGATCCGATGGCTTCGCCACCTGGAACGCGCCGGAAGCAATAAACAGGATGTGGTCGGTACGCACCATGCCATGCTTGGTGGATACCGTGCTGCCTTCAATCAACGGCAGCAGATCACGCTGCACCCCTTCACGGGACACATCCGGACCTGAGCTCTCGCCGCGTTTACAGATTTTGTCAATCTCGTCGATAAACACAATGCCATTATTTTCAACATTGTAAATCGCCTGTTCTTTCAGCTCTTCCTGATTAACCAGCTTAGCCGCTTCTTCTTCAGTCAGTGCTTTGAGCGCTTCTTTGATTTTCAGCTTACGCTTTTTCTTGGTGTCGCCACCCAGATTCTGGAACAGACCCTGCAGTTGGTTGGTCATCTCTTCCATGCCCGGAGGCGCCATGATCTCTACGCCCATCTGCGGCGCAGCGACTTCGATCTCAATCTCTTTGTCATCCAGTTTATTTTCTCGCAGTTTCTTGCGGAAAACCTGGCGGGTATTGGAAGACTCATCGTTGTGCTCGGCCTGGCCCCACGCATCGCGCGCCGGTGGCAGCAAGGCATCCAGAATACGCTCTTCCGCCAGCTCTTCGGCGCGGAATTTCACTTTCTCCATCGCCTGCTGATGGGTCAGTTTTACCGCCACATCCGTCAGATCGCGGATGATGGTTTCAACTTCTTTGCCGACGTAACCCACTTCAGTGAATTTGGTCGCTTCAACTTTGATGAAGGGCGCGTTAGCCAGTTTGGCCAGACGACGGGCAATTTCAGTTTTACCCACACCGGTCGGACCGATCATCAGAATATTTTTCGGCGTCACTTCAACGCGCAGGCTCTCTTCGAGCTGCATACGGCGCCAGCGGTTACGCAGTGCAATCGCAACCGCTCGTTTCGCTTTATCCTGTCCGATGATGTGACGGTTCAGTTCATGGACAATCTCACGAGGAGTCATTTCAGACATAATGCTTTCCTTCAATTCGGTGGCTGGCAGCGCTTACTGATCGCTGGTCGCTGGCAGCATTCCCGCAGGGATCTCCAGCTCTTCAATCGTATGATGGTGGTTGGTGAACACACAGATGTCACCGGCAATCTTCAGGGCTTTTTCCGCAATCTCGCGCGCATCCAGCTCGGTATTTTCCAGCAGAGCAATCGCCGCCGCCTGGGCATAGTTACCGCCGGAACCAATCGCAATCAGGTCATGCTCCGGCTGCAGCACATCACCATTACCGGTAATGATCAGCGATGCGGTTTCATCTGCCACCGCCAGAATCGCTTCCAGGCGGCGTAACGCACGGTCACTGCGCCAGTCTTTAGCCAGTTCAACCGCGGCTTTGGTCAGGTGTCCCTGGTGCATTTGCAATTTACTTTCGAAACGCTCAAATAGCGTGAATGCGTCCGCCGTACCACCCGCGAATCCGGCCAATACTTTGTTGTTGTACAAACGACGAACTTTGCGCGCGTTGCCTTTCATCACGGTATTGCCAAGCGAGACTTGTCCGTCACCTGCGATGACAACTTTGTTATTACGACGTACAGATACGATGGTAGTCACTAGGAACCCCTTTGTGGTTTTCACTATCAAGATAGTGGTTATATGAGGCTGGAAAATCAAAATTCAAGGGAAAGAATCAGCGCCACAACGCAAAACGCCCGGAGAAACTCCGGGCGTTACTGATATCAAGTTTACTGCTATCAGGTTTACTGCTGCTCTTTCCAGATAGCACAAGGCTCAATCTTGGCACGCTGCAGCTTATGCTTGTCACGCTCAGCGTCGCGCTTGAACTTGTAAGGGCCGAGAACCACCCGGAACCAGCTGCTGCCTTCCTTGTTGCGGATCTTACTGCTCAGCCCCTGAAAGGCGATATCCAGCTTGCGGGTTTCAGCCTGGTGCATGGTTTTATAGGCCCCGCACTGCATGATGTAAGGAATGTCCGACACCTGCAGCTCTTTGGCTTTGACCTCAATCTGGCGATTAGGCAGCGATTCCACGTAATCCCACTGTTCGGTTGGCGGCGGCGGCAGGCTGTTGGCCGGCTGCGGTTTACTGACCGGCTGTGGCTTGGTTTCCACCACTTGCGGTGCTGGTGGCTCGGGATCCTGACTGAGCTGATACAAACCATAGCCAAAGCCGCCCGCCAGCACGAGAGCCAGCAAGCCACTGCGCCAGGGTTTTCTGCGTCGGGGAATGGGAGTTGTTTTCCGGGTCGGCTTTTTCGGACTACGACCACGTCTTACATAATCTTTATTAGCCACAAACTATTTCAAAAGTTGACAATTTTGTCTTCATGTTAATGCAGTTTCCTGCCGGATAACAGAGCAGAAATGGAAGCGGCGTGTCAAAATACGCCGCTCACACTGAGATATTACTCGTGGTTAAAGCACTAGATTGCACATGGCGGAGCCGCGCTGTCGCGTACCACCAGCTGGGTTTCCAGTAAACGTGAACCGGCCTGAACATCGTTGCCGCGCAGCAATTCCAGCATCATCAGCATTGCCTGGCGGCCAATCTCATAACGCGGCTGAGAAATGGTGGTCAGCGGTGGATCGCAGTACTGGGCAAACTGAATGTCATCGAAACCGACCACCGAAAGATCCTGCGGCACTCGCGTACCCAGACGTTTGGCTTCCTGAATCGCCCCAATCGCCATGGTATCGTTGTGGCAGAAAATCGCCGTCGGCGGCTCGGACAACGCCAGCAGCTGACGCACCGCCTGAGCACCCGATTCAAATGAGAAATCACCGCTCACACTGTAGTCTGGATTGCGGGTAATCCCGGAGCGGCGCAGCGCCTGCTGGTAACCTTGCTGGCGGAACTGGCACAGAACGGCCGTATCCGGGCCGGCAATTTGCGCCACCCGTTTGTGGCCCATCTGGGTCAGATAGTTCACCGCTTCAAACGCCGAGGTCAGGTTATCAATATGTACCGTGGGCAGCTCCAGTTCCGGGGCAAACTCACACGCCATCACCATCGGCGGCAGGTTTTTCTGTTCCGGCTTACTGACATCAAACGGCAGGTCGGTCCCGAGCAGCAACATACCGTCCGCCTGCTTGGTGAACACCAGGTTCACAAATGAGCTTTCACGTTTTTTCTGCTGACCGCTGTCACCCAGCAGCACCAGATAACCGTGTTCCATCGCCGCATCTTCAATGCCGCGGATGATCTCGGTGTAATACGGGTCACAGATATCCGGCACAATGGCCACAATCGTTTTGGACTCATTGCGACGCAGATTGCGCGCGAGAGAGTTAGGGGAATAACCAGCTTCTAACACCGCCTCTTCAACCCGTTTACGGGTCGAGGATGAGACTTTCTCGGGATTCATCAGAGCACGCGATACGGTCGCCGTTGATACGCCTGCAAGCTGGGCAACATCCTTCATTGTCGCCATAGGGGGTACTGTCCTCTTTTCTCGGTTCTTAATAAAAATTCATCGTGTCTGAGACACTGATTATCGTTATAGAGCGCCGCCGGGCATCCGGTTTGGCTGCTAACATTGCTTGGATTCACGCTTACCTGCTGCACGTTCGCTTAAGGTTCGCCACATTTAGGCCAGCGAAAACGATTCACTGCGCGATTATGGCATTTAGTGTATTCCTTTCCGATGGGAAAGTTACGGTCTGATTAACAATTTTTGCATCACAAGTGTGATATTTATCACGATAAGAAGGATTTCATTTTTTGACAATTTTACCAGCAAGCCGGATGGGGCTGCTCAGCTCAAATCCTGCGGTTCAATGTCCAGCGTCCAGCGCACTTTAGTGGCCAGCGGCAACATCTGAATCGCCGGGCGTGCGCTGGCTAACAGCTTCTGCATCACCGAACGGCTGGGCGCCTGCAACAGCAACTGCCAGCGAAATTTTCCGGCCCGTTTGGCGAGCGGTGCCGGCGTCGGCCCCAGCACCAGACAGCCCTGTTCACTGAGCGGGTGAGCTTCCAGCGTCTGGCGTACCTGACGCAGAAAATCTTCTACCTGCTGCGACTGGTTGCCTTCGGCGCGAAACAGGGTCAGAAAGGTATACGGCGGCAGTTGGGCCAGCTTGCGCTCCGCCAGTGCGGTTTCAGCAAAATGGTGGTAATCCTTGTTGAGCAGCGCCTGCAACAAGGTATGCTCTGGATGGTGGGTCTGCAGCACCACTTCGCCCGGCTTACTCGCCCGCCCGGCCCGGCCCGCCACCTGGATAAACAACTGAGCCAGACGTTCAGAGGCGCGAAAATCACTGCTGTATAATGAGCCATCCACATCCAGCAGCGCCACCAGAGTTACATCGGGGAAATGGTGGCCTTTGGCCAGCATCTGGGTGCCGATCAAAATCTGATATTCGTTATTGCGGATCGCTTGCAGCGCTGATTCCAGACTGCCTTTGCGCCGGGTACTGTCACGGTCAATCCGAATCGTCTTGAAGTCCGGAAACAGTTCCCCCAGTTGCGCCTCGAGCTGCTCGGTGCCGACCCCGACCGTGACCAGATGCGTCGAGCCACACCCCTGACACTGGTGGATCACCGGACGCTGTGAGCCGCAGTGGTGGCAGCGAATCTCGTTACTGTACTGATGGTAGGTATAATAAGCATCACAACGCTGACAATCGGCGATCCAGCCACATTCGTGACACATCAGCGCCGGAGAAAAGCCACGCCGGTTGAGGAACAGCAGCACCTGATTGCCCTGCGATAAATGGCGGCGCATTTCCGCAATCAACGGCGCGGACAAACCGCTTTCCAGATACAGGCCTTTGACATCCAGCACCCGGTTGGTGGTCGGGCGCGCCGTTCCGGCACGCTGGGTCAGATGCAGATGATGGTATTTACCGCTCAGGGCATTATGCAGCGTTTCCAGCGCCGGGGTGGCACTGCCGAGCACAATCGGGATCTGCTCCAGATTGGCACGCATCACCGCCACATCGCGTGCGTGGTAGCGCAGGCTGTCCTGCTGTTTATACGAAGAGTCATGCTCTTCGTCGACAATGATAATGCCGAGATCGGCAAACGGGGTCAGCAGCGCGGAACGGGTACCAATCACGATACCGGCTACTTTGTCGCGCGCGGCCAGCCAGGCATTGAGACGTTCGGTTTCATTGAGACCAGAGTGAATCACCTCAACCGGGACATTAAACCGTTTACGAAAACGGTTAATGGTTTGCGGCGTCAGGCCAATTTCCGGCACCAGCACCAGCGCCTGGCGGCCTTGTGCCAGCACCGGCTTGATAAGATTAAGGTAGACTTCAGTTTTACCCGAGCCTGTTACGCCCTGCAGCAGATAACAGCCGAATGCCGGCTGATGGTTGACCGTTGCAATTGCGATGGCCTGCTCAGAGTTCAACTTGGGCTTATCGACCGCGGCTTCCGGCTCTGCCGGCCAAGGCCGGAACTGCGGACGCTGTTCACTGACTTCAATCCAGCCTTTGTCCTGCAGGGTGTTGAGTGTCGTACTCGACACTTCCTCATCCAGCATCACCTGATGAGGGACCGGGCCAGAAGCGACCAGATTCATCACCTTGGCCTGTTTAATCGCACGGCCAAAGCCCTGCATCAGCTGATCGCGCCCGGCGGCAGTAATGAGCCACTCTTTACTGCTGGCAAAATCAGCCGCTTTACCTTTACGCAGCGCTCCCGGCAGAGCATTAGCCAGGGTCTCGCCAAGTGGATGCTGATAAAACTGACTGCACCACTGCAGCAGGTGATACAGTTTATCCGGCCAGACTGGTTGGGTATCGAGCACGGCCTTGAGCGCTTTGAGCTGCTCACGCGGAAACTCGGACTCCTGCACCAGTGCAGTCACAATGCCGACCAGAGTCTGGCGCCCGAACGGCACAGAAACGCGGCCGCCGATAATCGGAAACAGGTGGCCGGGAATCAGGTAATCAAATTGCTTATCAAGCGGCACCGGCAGGGCAACGCGAGCAATAGTTGGGCGCATAACAATCCGTCAGCAATTAAGTCAGTTAAGGACGCCACAGTCTACTGGAAGACGGGCATAAATTCGACCCGCACATGGCGGGCAAAAGGCCGTATGCGGCACGCCGGCAGCAGTTCGGGCATCGGGTCTGGCCGTTGGCACCGCCAACCCGTCATGCTCTGAGCGGCTGTTTGCTATGGCTGGCTAAAATAACGCCGAAATCGGTTGATCCGGGCTAGCAGATTCATTACTATATCGCGCCTTAATGGTCCTCAGCAGTTTGCTGTGACCATGGCAATCGTATTATTAACGTTACGTGTGGTGTCCGGCTCAGACTCGGATGGCGACACGGCCCAATTTTTGAGGTTATCCCATGAAAGCTGGTATCCACCCAGAATACAAAGAAGTAAATGCAAGCTGCTCTTGCGGCAACACTTTCGTTTTCAAATCTACTCTAGGTAAAGAAGAAATGCACCTGGACGTATGTGACAAGTGCCACCCATTCTACACTGGTAAGCAACGTGTTGTTGACACTGGCGGCCGTGTTGATCGCTTCAACAAGCGTTTCGGCGCACTGTCAAGCAAGAAGTAATTTTTACTTTACGCGAAGATTTCAAAAAGGACGCTACGGCGTCCTTTTTTGATGCCTGCCATCTGCCCGTCCCCCCGCTCTACGACTAAAGTCTACCCTGATCACAAAACAGCTGGTCTTATCAGCCAAAAACTCACGCATTTTGTACGATTATACAGCACCCCTGCCTAGTCACTATTTCAGGCATCAACTAAAATGTGCGCCCCTTTTCCAAAAATAATAAGAGAACCTCCCCTATGTCCGACGACAATCGTCAACAATTAAGCGCGGAAGAAGCCTTCCGCCAACGTGCTCTGGATTACCACGCGCAGCCGACCCCGGGTAAAATCGCGGTCTCGATCACCAAACCGGCTGACTCAGCCACTGATCTGGCGTTAGCTTACAGCCCGGGCGTGGCAGAACCGGTACGTGAAATCGCTCAGAATGTCGATAACGTTTACAAATACACCGCCAAAGGCAACACAGTGGCGGTGATCTCAAACGGTACCGCAATCCTTGGCCTGGGTAACCTGGGGCCAATGGCCTCTAAACCGGTCATGGAAGGTAAAGCGCTGCTGTTCAAACGTTTTGCCGGCCTCGACTCCATTGATATTGAAGTAAAACACCGCACCATCGATGAGTTTATCGACACCGTCGCTAACATCGCTGACACCTTTGGCGGTATCAACCTGGAAGACATCAAAGCGCCGGACTGTTTTGAGATCGAGCGTCGCCTGATTGAACGTTGTGACGTGCCAGTGTTCCACGATGACCAGCACGGCACGGCGATCGTGACCGCAGCAGGCATGCTGAACGCGATTGAACTGCAAGGCAAAGAACTGTCTGAGTGTGTGATTGTCTGTCTGGGTGCGGGTGCCGCAGCGGTAGCGTGTATGGAACTGCTGATTAAGTGCGGTGCGATGCGTGAGAAGATTTACATGCTCGACCGTAAAGGTGTCATCCACACCCGTCGTGACGATCTGAACCAGTACAAGCAACTGTTTGCCAACAACACCGACAAACGCACCCTGGAAGATGTGATTGCCGGCGCGGATCTGTTCCTGGGTGTATCAGGCCCGAACCTGCTGTCCGCCGACGCGCTGAAGCTGATGGCTGACAAGCCTGTGGTGTTCGCCTGCTCTAACCCGGATCCGGAAATCAAACCTGAGCTGGCTCACGCGGTGCGTGACGACCTGATCATGGGCACCGGACGCAGTGACTACCCGAACCAGGTCAACAACGTGCTGTGTTTCCCGTTCATCTTCCGCGGCGCGCTGGATGTACGTGCCAGCGAAATCAATGATGAGATGAAACTGGCGGCGGTCGAAGCGATTCGTCAACTGGCGAAAGAAGAGGTGCCGGCAGCCGTACTACAAGCCGCAGGCAGTGACAGCCTGACCTACGGTCATCAATACATTATTCCTAAGCCCATGGATCCACGCCTGCTGCCCCGCGTGGCTAAGGCAGTCGCACAAGCTGCGGTTGACTCTGGTGTCGCACGGATCGAGATGCCGCATAACTATATGCAAGATTAGTAAGCAGCATGCCGGATAAACACTCCGGTGACGGAAGCGTTGATCCTTGCGGGTTAACAATGCCCTGATGCTTAAAAATGATCTGAGAGCTAACAATGCAAAAACCCTGGTCAGTAACCAGGGTTTTTTTATGCTGATGCGGTGCACAGCGACTTAGTCGTCGTATGCCTCAAACTCGATACCCATCGCCGTCATCAGCGCTTTGGCCTCGGTCGGAATATCATCCGGACGGTCTTTACGCAGGTCTTCGTCGGTTGGCAGCGGCTGACCGGTGTAAGCATGCAGAAACGCTTCACACAGCAGTTCACTGTTAGTGGCATGACGTAAATTATTGATCTGTCGACGAGTACGTTCATCCGTCAGCACTTTAAGTACCTTAAGCGGAATCGAGACAGTGATCTTTTTGACCTGCTCGTTCTTCTTCCCATGTTCCGCGTACGGGCTAATATATTCGCCGTTCCAGTCTGCCATTGCGCACCTTCGTAAATTTGAATTCGAGTTGAGTTTTTCAAAGACCTCAATTTTAGCGGGATTTACTGCCATAAGCAAAGACATATAGACGTCTAGAAGTGTTGACGTCTTCTTTTTTGAGCAGTAAAGTGTGATGTTATTCACCGGAGTGAACATTTGCTTCACCGCTCACCCCGGAATTGGATTTACACATCGCCCGGAATTGTTTGAAATCCCAATAGCAGCTATGCCAATGCTTACCATTGCCCGCTCTGTAGCCCGATTCGCTCGGTGACAGAGCTCAGGGAATCAACCATTCAGGAAACACCAGACAGGAAAGGAAACGCTCATGACCAATCGCAAGCCAGCCACCATCGCGGTTCGCACCGGTATTGAATCTGACACCCAGTACCACGCCGTTGTTCCACCCATTTATCTCTCAACCAACTATGGCTTTCCTGCATTTGGTGAAGTGCCAAAATACGACTACACCCGCTCCGGCAACCCGAACCGTGGCCTGCTAGAACAAGCCCTGTCTGAACTGGAATCCGGTGCGGATGCCGTGGTCACCAACTGCGGCACATCAGCACTGAACCTGTGGGTCTCGGCATTCCTGTCGCCGGGCGAAATCATTATCGCACCACATGACTGCTATGGCGGTACTTACCGTCTGTTCAACACCCGCGCCAAGAAAGGCGATTTCAAAGTGCTGTTTGTTGACCAGTCTGACGACGCGGCAATGGCCGCAGCTTTTGCCCAGAAGCCAAAGCTGGTGCTGCTGGAAACGCCGTCTAACCCGCTGGTACGAGTGGTGGATATTGAGAAAATCTGTCAGCAGGCGCAAGCGGTCGGTGCTCTGGTAGCGGTCGACAATACCTTTTTGACCCCTGTGTACCAAAAGCCTCTGCTGCTTGGTGCCGACTTCGTGGTGCACTCGACCACTAAATACCTCAATGGTCACTCGGATGTGATTGGCGGTGTGATCATCAGTAAAGACGCCGAACACGCCACCGAGCTGGCATGGTGGGGTAACTGCATCGGCGCCACCGGCACGCCGTTTGACAGCTACATGACTTTGCGTGGCCTGCGCACCCTGGGGGCCCGTATGCGCGTGCATGAAGAGAGCTCGCAGCAAATCCTCGCTTACCTGCAAAACCAGGAGCTGGTCAAAGTGATTTACCACCCTAGCCTGCCAAATCATCCGGGTCATGACATCGCCAAGAAACAGCAGCTTGGCTTTGGTTCCATGCTGAGCTTTGAATTCGGCGGTTCATTCGAGCAGCTGAAATATTTTGTCGGTGAACTGCAGCTGTTCTCACTGGCCGAATCGCTGGGCGGCGTGGAAAGCCTGGTATGTCATCCGGCCAGCATGACTCACCGCGCGATGGGCGAAGAAGCGCTGGCCGAAGCCGGCGTCTCTCAGCAGTTGCTGCGCCTGTCGGTGGGTCTGGAAGATGCGAGCGATCTGATTGCCGACCTCGACCAGGCCTTCACCAAAGCCAAGGAGGCCTTTTAATGTCGGTTTCACGTCAGCTGCATAAATTTGGTGGTAGCAGCCTTGCGGATCCGGAATGTTATCAACGGGTCGCGCACATTCTGCGTGACTACTCTCAGGCCGACGATCTGGTGGTGGTGTCTGCCGCCGGTAAAACCACCAACCGCCTGATTGAATTTCTTGAAGCGCTCAACAAAGATGGCCGCGCCGCGCACGAAGCGCTGCAGGCCCTGCGCCAGTTCCAGGTCCAGTTGATTGAAGGTTTGCTGGAAGGCGAAGTCGCAGACCATCTGCTGACCGAGCTGAGCGGCGAGTTCGTCGCACTGGGAGAACTGACCGCACCACTGAGCAAAGCGCAGCAAGCCGCGGTTCTCGGCCACGGCGAACTCTGGTCTGCCCGCCTGCTGGCAGCGCTGCTTAACCAGCAAAAATTGCCGGCAGTGGCTCAGGACGCACGTGCGTTTCTGCGCGCCGAAACCGGCACTCAGCCGGAAGTCGATCGCGCCCGCTCTTACCCGTTACTGAAAGCAGTCCTGGCCCAGCATGCTCATCACCGGGTGATCATCACCGGCTTTATGGCCCGCAACGAGCAAGGCGAAACCGTATTGCTCGGCCGCAACGGTTCTGACTACTCAGCCACCGTGATCGGTGCCCTGGCCGATGCCGAACGCGTCACCATCTGGAGTGATGTGGCCGGCGTGTACAGCGCTGACCCGCGTCTGGTGTCGGAGGCCTGTCTGCTGCCACTGCTGCGCCTGGATGAAGCCAATGAACTGGCCCGTCTGGCCGCTCCTGTGCTGCACAGCCGCACCTTACAACCCGTCGCACAGAGCGCGATGGAGCTGCAGCTGCGTTGCAGCTACCAGCCTGAGTCGGGGTCGACCCGGATTGAACGTGTGCTGGCCTCTGGTCGCGGCGCCAAAATCATCACGTCACTCGATGAAGTGCTGCTGCTGGAACTGGCCTTTGGCCAGGGTCACGACTTTGCCCGTGCTCAGGCCGAAGTGCTGGAAAAACTCAAACGCGCTCAGCTCGAGCCGCTGGCGTTTGAGCTGCAGGCCGATCAGCACTGCCTGCGTCTGGCTTACACCACAGAGATCGCTTCCGGCGCGCTTTCCTTGCTGCAGGATGTGGCGATTGAAGCCGAGATTCGCCTCAAGGAAGGCTTCGCTCTGGTCGGCGCTGTCGGCGCAGGTGTCACCAAAAATGCCCAGCACAGCTACGGCTTTTTCCAGCAGCTGAAAAATGCGCCGGTCGAATTTATCAGCGAAGCCGAATCCGAGCTGAGCCTGGTTGCGGTACTGCGTCAGTGTGATGTGAATCCTCTGGTGACCGGTCTGCATACCCAGTTGTTCCAGGCCCAGAAACGGGTCGGACTGGCGCTGTGCGGCAAGGGCAACATCGGCTCAAGCTGGCTGAAACTGTTCGCTGAACAAAAAGACGATCTGGAAAAACGCTACGGCATGCACTTCGAGCTGGTGGCCGTGATCGACAGCCAGGCGTATCTGTTTAAACCGCAGGGTATTGATGCAGCCTCAGTACTGAGCAGCTACGCCGATGAAGCGCAGCCTAATGACGGCCATACCTGGCTTAAACAGTTGGGCGCCATCCAGGGCTTTGATGAAGTGATTGTGCTCGATGTCACCGCCAGCGCCGACGTTGCCAGCCTGTATCCGCAAATCGCCGAACAGGGCATGCACCTGATCTCTGCCAACAAAGTGGCAGGCTCGGCTGCAGGAGATTACTACTACCAGGTTAAAGATGCCTTCGCCAAGATCAGCCGTCACTGGCTATACAACGCCACAGTAGGTGCCGGCCTGCCGATTAACCACACGGTCCGTGACCTGCGTGAGAGCGGCGACGAAATCACCGCCCTGTCGGGCATTTTCTCCGGCACTCTGTCCTGGTTGTTCCAGCAGTATGACGGCAATGTGCCGTTCAGCGAACTGGTTGATCTGGCCTGGCAGCAAGGCCTGACTGAACCGGACCCACGTCATGACCTAGACGGCTCAGACGTGATGCGCAAACTGGTGATTCTGGCGCGCGAATCTGGCCTGGACATCGAACCGGACAGCGTCAAAGTCGAGTCACTGGTGCCGGCCGAACTGCAGGATTTGTCGCTGGATGATTTCCTGGATCGCAGCCAGTTGCTCAACGAGCGTCTGGCCGAGCGTCTGGCCCGCGCCCAGAAGCAGGACAAGGTGCTGCGTTACGTTGCGCGTCTGGAAAAAGACGGCAAAGCCACGGTCGGAGTCGAAGCGCTGGATAAAGAGCATCCGCTCGCCAACCTGCTGCCGTGTGACAACATCTTCGCCATCGAGAGTAAATGGTACCGCGATAATCCGCTGGTGATTCGTGGCCCGGGGGCCGGACGCGAAGTCACCGCCGGTGCGATCCAATCCGATCTCAACCGTTTGGCGGGCCAGCTGTAATCAACACTATGCTACAAACGATGGCAGCTAAAGATAACGGCGGCTAAAAACGACGACTGATAACAAACGTACAAAGCTCGCCTGTTTGGCGAGCTTTTTTACTATTATTCTAGAGAAACATCCATCGACAGGATAAACGTCGAATATCACCGTCAGACACGTCAATGATGTGCAATTGCTGACATTATTGTTGAAATAAGCTCACGTTCAACATGAAAAAAGTTCATATTTACAATGTTGACATTAAAATGTATTCAAGACATTCTGTAGCCATATAGACGTCTAAACGTCAGTTTCAATTTAGTGTTCGCGTTGTGGCCGCCGTATGCCACAAGGAGAGGAAAATGGGATACACGCACGCCAGTCATATCGATGCTCTGAATCAGAACATCGCTGATATTTCAGACATCAACGTTTCATTTGAGTTTTTCCCGCCGAGCACACCGCAAATGGAAGAGACGCTGTGGAATTCGGTTCACCGTCTGAAAACCCTGCAACCGAAATTTGTTTCGGTGACTTACGGCGCGAACTCCGGTGAACGTGACCGTACCCACTCCATCATTAAAGCGATCAAAGACCAGACCGGTCTGGTCGCGGCCCCCCACCTGACCTGTATTGATGCGTCACGTGAAGAGCTGATTCAAATTGCTGACGACTACTGGAACAACGGCATCCAGAATATCGTCGCCCTGCGTGGTGACATTCCTAAAGGCGGCGGCAAACCAGATATGTACGCGTCTGATCTGGTCGCATTGCTTAAATCCCGCCACGACTTTGATCTGTCAGTGGCCGCTTTCCCGGAAGTTCACCCGGAAGCCAAGAGCGCGCAATCTGACCTGCTTAACCTGAAACGCAAAGTCGATGCCGGTGCTAACCGTGCCATCACCCAGTTCTTCTTTGATGTCGAAAGCTACCTGCGTTTTCGTGACCGCTGCGTATCGGCCGGTATCGATGTAGAAATCGTTCCGGGTATCCTGCCGGTGTCTAACTTCAACCAGGCGCAGCGCTTCGCCGCGCAGAACAACGTCAAAGTCCCGAGCTGGATGGCAAAACAGTTTGACGGCCTGGATGATGATCCGGTGACCCGTCAGTTGGTGGGGGCCAGCCAGGCGATCGACATGATTCGTATCCTGTCGCGTGAAGGCGTGAAAGATTTCCACTTCTATACGCTAAACCGTGCCGAGATGACCTACGCCCTGTGTCATACCCTGGGTGTACGTCCGAACAGGCAAAAATAATCGGTGATTGGCCTGTCGGACCGCAGGCAAACCCAACCTGCAAAAACGCCGACCATCTGGTCGGCGTTTTTTTGATTCTTCAGGTCGTCGTTATTCAACGTCGTCCATTTTACCCAGCAGACTGCGGATACGCTCTTGCCATGCTGCGTGTTCCTGTTGAACTTGCTGCGCACGCTGCTCCAGCGCTTCACGCTCGGCTTTCAGCTCAGAAGCTTCAGTGCTCAGCTTCTGTTTTTCTTCTTTCAGTTCTTCAACTTCCATTTGCAGCAGGGCGATTGTATCAACCGCAGTTTGAATTTTCGCTTCTAATTGTTCTAGCACTTCAAAAGACATGGTACTTACCTTTTTCTTGATTCGGTCGAGGTGACAGTCACTTCAGTTATCTTTCCATTCTACTCAGCCAAGCGCAGAGAAACACTCACTATATTCGATATTTTGCGCCATTCGCTTAAAAAAACAGCGTAAATTGACCTGGCGTTAACTTTACCAGCGGTTAACAAACATCCAGCCGCAGAAATCGTCTTATTGACGCCGATTTTGATCCAGGCTAAACCGTGCACAAATCAAAAACCGAACCTTGCACGCCGAATATGCTAAACTTCGCGCAACTTTCCCCCTCTGGCTGACATGCCGCCGCATACGGCACGCTCACATGCGGTCAACACTGCATGATGGCAGCGCAGGACGCGAGAGGATAACGATTTTTCAGGTTTGGAGTGAGCATGAAACGCGATTTAGCAATGGCTTTTTCACGGGTGACGGAAGGCGCAGCCCTGGCAGGCTACAAATGGCTCGGCCGTGGCAATAAAAACGCCGCTGACGGTGCCGCAGTAGAAGTGATGCGGACCTTATTAAATAAAACCGACATCCGTGGTGAAATCGTCATCGGTGAAGGCGAAATCGATGAAGCGCCGATGCTGTACATTGGTGAACACGTCGGTTTGGGCGGCGATGAAGTCGATATCGCCGTCGACCCGATTGAAGGCACCCGTATGACGGCAATGGGCCAGTCCAATGCGCTGGCAGTGCTGGCTGCCGGTGAACGTGGCAGCTTCCTCAAGGCGCCGGATATGTACATGGAGAAACTGGTGGTGGGTCCGGGCGCGAAAGGCTGTATTGACCTCGACAAACCATTGCAGGAAAACCTGGAGAATATCGCCGCGGCGCTGCATAAACCGCTCAGCAACCTGACGGTCATCACCCTGGCCAAACCACGTCACGATAACATTATCGCTGAGATGCAAAACCTCGGCGTACGCGTTTTTGCGGTGCCGGATGGCGATGTGGCGGCCTCCATTCTGACCTGTATGCCTGACAGCGAAGTGGACGTGATGTATTGCATCGGCGGCGCGCCGGAAGGTGTGGTGTCGGCTGCGGTTATCCGCGCGCTGGACGGTGATATGCAAGGCCGTCTGCTGCCACGCCATAAAGTCAAAGGCGACAGTGACGACAACCGTATCTGGGGCGCTAAAGAGCTGGAGCGTTGCCGGGAAATGGGCGTTGAGGCTGAAGTGATCCTCAAGCTGGAAGATATGGCGCGCAGTGACAATGTGATTTTCTCCGCCACCGGTATTACTAAAGGTGATCTGCTGGAAGGCATTACCCGCCAGGGTAATATTGCCACCACCGAGACTCTGCTTATTCGTGGCCGCTGTCGTACCATTCGCCGCATCAAGTCGATCCACTATCTGGAGCGTAAAGATCCGGAAGTGCGTGAAGCGATTCTGTAAGCGCGCAGTGGAATGGCCGCTATCGCTGATAAGGATAGCGGCCATAACAAAAAGACCGCCGCAGCGGTCTTTTTCAGTTGTGACACTCAGCAGCCGACTTAGAACAGCTCTTCAGCGACTTTGTACAGGTCGGTACGCACCGGACGCTTCATGTTTTCAATCGCGTCGATGATGTCGTGGTGAACCAGCTGCTCTTTCTGGATACCGACACAGCGGCCGCCGTAGCCTTCCATCAGCAGGTGCACCGCGTAGTTACCCATGCGCGATGCCAGTACACGGTCAAATGCTGTTGGTTTACCGCCGCGCTGAATGTGACCAAGAATCGTAGCGCGGGTTTCGCGGCCAGTCGCTTTCTCAATCTCTTGCGCCAGTTGGTTGGCGTCCATCATCAGCTCAGTCAGCGCGATAATCGCGTGTTTCTTGCCTTTCTTGATGCCATCCTGGATGTTAGAGATCAACTGCTCCATGTCCAGGCCGGTTTCCGGTGTAATGATGTACTCACAACCACCCGCCACTGCTGACATCAGGGTCAGGTCACCACAATGACGACCCATGATCTCCACGATAGAGATCCGCTGGTGTGACGATGAAGTGTCACGCAAACGGTCAATCGAATCGATCACTGTGTTGAGTGCAGTCAGGTAACCAATGGTGTAATCCGTGCCTGCGATATCATTATCGATAGTGCCTGGCAGACCGATACATGGGTAACCCATTTCAGTCAGTTTCTTCGCACCCATGTACGAACCGTCACCACCGATCACAACCAGTGCATCAATGCCGTGTTTTTTCAGGTTTTCGATCGCTTTTTCACGCACTTCGACTTCACGAAACTGTGGAAAACGTGCCGAGCCCAGGAAGGTACCACCGCGGTTGATGACATCAGATACGCTGGAGCGATCCAGCTGCTTGATGCGATCTTCGTACAGGCCCTGATAGCCGTCGTAGATACCATACACTTCCAGGCCTGCGCCCAAGGCAGTACGAACCACGCCGCGAATTGCAGCATTCATGCCCGGGGCGTCGCCGCCACTTGTCAAAATACCGATCTTCTTAATCATGCTCACCCTCGATTTTTGGGAACTTAATATAATTTTTCTATACCGCCCGCTAACGACATTCAGGCGGCAAAAGCATTGTTATCTGTGCGTTATGTTACATTTCCTAAATAGGAATACTACAGTTATTGCACGATTTTCTGTAACTTTTTTACTTATGTAAGAGTATTACAGTTTTAGCCATTCCGGTTGTTGATTCACATCAGGATCCGGTTTCTTTCATGAACTGAGAAAAGATAGTCAAGATCGCTGGTATTTGCCTTACCAGCCCTGAAATTTTTGCTTCCTTTCCACTCCGAATACCACGGAGTAAGGGTCCTGGTGAATCAGCACATCGGCGCCCGGAAATGCCTTACGCAGCTTCGCTTCGACAATATCGGAAATACGGTGCGCTTCAATCAGAGGAATATTGTCATCGAGTTCCAGATGCAACTGGATAAATCTTACAGGTCCGGACATGCGGGTACGCAGCTGATGCACCCCCATCACCCCTTCCACCGATAATGAAATAGTGCGGATCTGAACCAGTTCTTCATCCGGGAGTTTATGATCAAGCAGAGTATGTACCGCGTGGTAAGCCATCCGGTAAGCGCTGTATAAAATGTAGATGCCGATGCCGACTGCAAATAGCGCATCGGCCTGCTTGATCCCAAACCAGCTCAGCCCCAGCGCAACCATGATCGCCGCATTCATCAGTAAATCGGACTGGTAATGCAGTGAATCAGCCGCAATCGCCTGGCTGCCGGTTTTGGCCACCACCGCCCGCTGAAACATCACCAGGGCGGCCGTGACAAGCATGGCAAACGCACTGACATAAATACCGTATTCCGGAGACTGCAGTTCATGCGGGCGGAAAAAGCGGTCGATCCCGTTCAGAATCAGAAAACAGGCTGAACCGGAAATAAACATTGCCTGAGCCAGGGCGGCCAGTGATTCAGCTTTCCCGTGCCCGAAGGTGTGCTCCCGGTCAGCGGGCTGCAACGAATAGCGCACCACCACCAGGTTGACCACTGACGCCGCGATGTCGAGCAGCGAATCAATCAGAGAAGCCAGCAGGCTGACCGAACCGGTCACCCACCAGGCGGCAATTTTACAAATAAGCAGCAGTGTCGCGACCGCAGTGGCCGTCCACGCCGCGGTGGTGACAAGTCGGGCGTATTCCTGTTTCATATTAGGTTACCAAATCAAAACAATGGCTTAATTATACCCACATCGTGCTTGAATGTGAGTAAAAGATCATCACCCTCTGGCCGCAGGAATGGGCTGTAAGCCACAACGAAAACAGGCAGCCGAAGCTGCCTGTGGTTTCTTTCAGTGTGATTATTGCGCCGCTTCTGAGGCTGGCTGTTTACCTTGCTGGCCTTTGTCACCTCGATAACCATGCTCACCTTTCGCGCCTGGATGTCCACCACGCGGCCCCTCTTTCCAGCACTGCGTCATGCGCTCTTGTTGCAGTGACTCAAACTGGCTTTTCTGTTCCGCAGTCAGGACATTAAGCATCTGATGACGCTTCTCCATCATACGCACCCGGTGCTCGACTTGTTTTTCCGCCATCTGTTTGGCCAGTGCAGTCGCCGCAGCTTTATCAAAATTTGGCGCCAGCATTAATGCGCGCTCTTGCTGATGCAGCGCCTGCATCTCTTCTTTCATGCCTGAACGCGGCTGCTTTTTCATCTCAGCACGGCCTTGCTCGCGCAGACTGCGCAGTTGCTCTTGTTGCGCATCGCTCAGGTTCAGTTGCTTAAACAGAGCCCGTTCAGCGCCGGGGCCACAGTCACGCTGATGCGGTGCTTTATCTCCACCCGCAGCCAATACGCTGGTGGCGCCTAGTGTGGCTGGTAAAATCAATGCGGCAAGCATCCATTTTTTTACGTTTTTCATCCTCGTATCCTCTCAGGTTTGACATTTGCTTACAGGCTGCTTTCGCAACGCTTGAGGTTAGAATACAAACTGCCAGGTAAAGTGACGTTTAGAGTGCGTAAATCTACGTAAAGAGTGCAATCGGCGCTGATTCAGCGCACTATTTCGCAGTAAACTACATTCATCAACGCGGTTTTACGAGGCAGTTATGGCGCACATTCTTCTTATTGATGACGACACCGAGCTCACCAGCCTGTTAAAAGAGGTCCTGAGCTATGAAGGGTTTGAGGTATCCGAGGCCAACGATGGCGAAGCGGGATTACAGGCGGTGAGTGAGCAGACCGATCTGGTCCTGCTTGATGTCATGATGCCGAAAATGAACGGAATGGAAACCCTGAAAAAGCTGCGTGAAAACTGGCAAACGCCAGTACTGATGCTGACCGCCAAGGGTGAAGAAATTGATCGGGTAATTGGCCTTGAGCTCGGCGCAGACGACTACCTGCCCAAACCATTCAGTGACCGGGAGCTGCTGGCTCGCATCCGCGCTATTTTGCGCCGTACCAATCCGCATCAGCCGGCCAAAACCTCCGATGTGATTGAGTGTCAGGATCTGCAACTCTACCCCGGCAAACAGGAAGCTTATTGCCAGGGTGAGCTGCTCGATCTGACCAGCACCGAATTTGCCCTGCTGACCCATTTTGTTCAGAATCCGGGCGAAACTCTGACTAAAGAGTCGCTCAGCCTGGATGTGCTCGGCAAACATCTGGCCGCGTTTGACCGTGCCATCGACATGCATGTCTCGAACCTGCGCAAAAAACTGCCCGAGCGCTGCGATGGCAAACCGCGGATTAAAACTCTGCGCGGACGCGGCTATCTGATGGTGCTGGAGGATTGATGCGCTTGCCCAAGTTCAACAACCTGTACGGCCGTATTTTTGCCATCTTCTGGTTTACCATGATGTTGGTGGTGATTGCTGTGTTGTCGCTGCCCCATCTTGATCCGCGCAAATCACGCGATATGCCGGCCGATGCTTACCAACGCATGCTGGAACAAAAAGAGGTGATCGAAGCGCGCTTTAGCGGCGATAAAAACCTGGCCCGCATCATCAAGGTACTGGAGAACCGCGCCGACGAACCGCATGAGAAAGGACCGCGCTTTTTTATTACCGATCAGGAAGGCAATATCCTCACCACGCGTAAACATCCGGATTTCAAACTGAAAGCACTACGTAACTTTACTACCAGTATCGAATCCGTGGATAAACCACAACAGCGTTTGTATGGCCGCTACATGGTTGCCGGACCGGCACCGATCAGCCTGGCAGGACAGAATTTACTGCTGTATATCGGCCTGCGCTGGGATCAGCCGCCACCATTTCTGCTGCGCCTGTTCGATCGCCCGCTGCAGCTGTTACTGGCCGTGATGCTGGTCAGCACACCGCTGCTGCTGTGGCTGGCCTGGGCACTGAGCCAGCCGGCACAGCGCCTCGCTCAGGCCGCACAACGTGTCGCGCGTGGTGAATTTGAAGTGGATGCCAGCCTGGAAAAAGGCACCACTGAGTTTCGCCAGGCCGGACGCAGCTTCAACCAGATGGTGGAAGCGGTCAATCAGATGATTTCCGGTCAGCAGCGTTTGCTGTCCGACATCTCGCACGAGCTGCGTTCTCCGCTCACCAGACTGAGAATGGCGAATGCACTGGCAACCCGTAAACAGGGGTCCAGCCCGGAACTGGAGCGTATCGATACCGAAGCCCAGCGTCTGGAGCAGATGATTAGTGAACTGCTGGAATTATCACGTATGCAGACCAACAGCCAGATGAGCCGCGAAGTGCAGCCACTGAGCAGCCTGTGGGAAGAACTGCTCAGCGATGCCCAGTTTGAGGCCGAGCAGATGAACAAAACTCTGACCATGGAAGAGATCCCGAACCGCCATATCTCCGGCAATCCGCCGCTGCTGATGAGCGCGCTGGAGAACATAGTACGCAATGCGATTCACTACGGCCACGACAAAATAGCTGTCCACTTCTCGGTTTCAGCGCAGCAGGTGACGGTCAGCGTGGAAGATAACGGTGAAGGCGTGCCGGACAGTGAACTGGAAGAGATCTTCCGTCCGTTTTACCGTGTCTCGACCGCGCGCGATCGCCACAGTGGGGGAACCGGGCTGGGCCTGGCCATCACCGAAAGCGCCATTCGCCAGCACAGTGGTAAGATTGCCGCCAGCCGCAGCGAGCTGGGCGGTTTGAAAGTCACCTTTACCCTGCCGCTGCAGGACTGACCGAGCCGGGAGAGCGCCCGCGCTTCCGGCTGCACAAAAACCACACAAAAGACGTAGTTGATAATGAGAATGGTTATCAATATTATCTGTATTGATTGAACGGAGGATCAACTATGTCGCATACATTCCCTGAACTGCCATACGCCTACGATGCCCTGGAACCCTACATCGATGCGCAAACCATGCAAGTGCACTACAGCAAGCACCACCGCACTTACTACGATAAGTTTATGACCGCGATTAAAGGTACTGAGTATGAGCAAACCCCGCTCGATGAGTTGTTTGCACGTATTTCGACCCTGCCTGCAGCGATTCGTAACAACGGCGGTGGCTATTACAATCACATCCTGTACTGGAACTGCATGACGCCACAAGGCGGCGGTCAGCCTGAAGGCGAACTGGCCGATGCCATCGAACGCACGTTCGGCAGTTTCAGCCAATTCCAGCAACAGTTTTCCGACGCAGCCGTCAACACCTTCGGCTCAGGTTTTGTCTGGCTGGTGGTGCGTGATGGTGAGCTGGTGATCAGCTCAACCAGCAATCAGGACAACCCGCTGATGGACATTGCCAATGTGCGCGGAGAACCGATTCTGGCTCTGGATGTATGGGAACATGCTTACTACATCAGCTATCAGAACCGTCGACCTGACTACATCACCGCCTGGTGGAATGTAGTGAACTGGCAGGCCGTCGCAGAAAACTACGCCGTTGCCAGAGCTCTGGCCGCCTGATAATCCGACCGGTGGCAGCCCCTCCCCAGCTGCTGCCGTTTTTCCTTATCCGAATCGACCACTTCTCTGGGTATATCCACTTCTCTGGGTATATACTGCGGCGTTCAATCACTAAGGAACGCAAAAGCCATGTTAGACATCGCCCTGTATGAACCTGAAATTGCGCCCAACACGGGTAACATTATTCGACTGTGTGCCAACTGCGGTGCCAACCTGCATCTGATTGAACCGCTGGGCTTCGATCTGGAGGAGAAGAAGGTTCGCCGGGCCGGACTGGATTACCATGATTTGGCACGGGTCACCCGCCACAAAGATTATCAGGCCTTTCTCGATTACCTGGCTGAGCGTGGTGAATATCGCATTTTTGCCTGCACCACTAAAACGACCGGTCATCATGTCGATGCCCGCTACCAGGACGGTGATGTGCTGCTGTTCGGACCGGAAACTCGCGGACTACCGGCCGATCTGATTGCGGCTCTACCTCCTGAGCAGCGGATCCGCATTCCTATGATGCCAGAAGCACGCAGCCTCAATCTATCCAATGCCGTGGCTATCATCGCATTCGAAGCCTGGCGTCAGATGGACTTTGCCGGCGCGATTTGAGCCCCCGGCTTCCCGTCTTAACCAGACAAAACCCGGGGATCCCTTGGAGAAACACCGGGCTGAATAAAGCAAAAGCTCCCGCAAGCGAGAGCTTTTTTAGCTTTGGGGTTATGGCTGGCCAAATGCCCTAATGACGATCCAGCTTGTCGTGATCTGAGTCGTCTTTACGCTCATACTCGCCATCAAAGGTCTGGCCACCCTGACCGTGTTGATCCGGGCCTCGCTCATACGGGCCGGACTGAAATCCCCCGGCCGACATATTGGTCACAACCACTTTGGTCATCAAATACTTAGCCAGCATCGCCCGCGGGCGTGGCAGCAGTATCAGCATCCCCATGGTATCGGTCATAAAACCAGGCGTCAGCAACAGCACGCCAGCCACCGCCAGCATGACCCCCTCAACGATCTGCTGAGCCGGTATTTCACCACGCTGCATACGCTGCTGCACCGTCAGCAGAGTCGACAGCCCCTGGCTGCGTACCAGTGAAGCACCAACAAATGCAGTGATCAACACCAGAGCCAACGTCGGCCATAAGCCCAGCATACCGCCCACCTGAATAAACAGGCCGATTTCGATCACCGGCACCGCAATAAACATCATCAATAATATCGGAAACACTGTCCCTCCTTTGTTGGCTTCACATTAGCGTTAAGGGCAATCTTGTTCAAGCAATCAGCTCACAGCCATAATATAAAAAATTATTGCCCAAGAGGAAAAAATCTATTGTAAACAATTCAACTAGATAGGCGTAAGTTATTGCTATAAAAGTAATTGTGGTTGGAAACCCATCCGAAAGTCGACTACCTTGAATACACAGATAAAATTCAACAAGTGGCATAATGAAACGGGTTACCAATACACTAAAAAAAACGGTAATTCTGTGGCTGGGTTTAACGCTGCTCCCACTCGGCTTTTATTACCATTTATCCAATAAGGCTCATCAGTTCCTGCTCAACCAGCTTGAAGCTCAGGGCTTGCAATTTCTTTCGTTTGTGGATGCGAAGGCCAGCCGCACTCATTCTCAAATTCAAAAAAGCTTCTATCAACTCAGTCATTCACCACTGCTGGCCGACTACGCCCGTGATCGCGATCCTCGGTTGCGCCGTTATCTCGAAAGCCAGTGGTCATTAACGTCCTTTAATTCCGGCCTGTTTTATCAGCTGCGTTTTCTTGATCTTGCAGGTAAAGAAGTTATCCGCGTCGATTACACCCGGCAAATGACTCAGGCTTTTGTGGTGCCACAAGAACAACTGCAGGAGAAAGGTCATCGCGATTATTTTATTTACGCCCGCCAGCTGGCCGTCGGAGAGCAGGGCTACTTTGGTATTGATCTCGAATATGAGCACGGCCTGCCCCTCATCCCCTATAAGCCAGGCTTTCGTCTCCTGTATCCGCTTGACACAGACCAGCGGCGCTTAGGCTACTTTATCGCCAACCTCGATGTGATGGCGGTCATCAAACAGATCACGGCCAACAATCAGAACCTCAGTGTCGACTTTGTCGATCGCCAGGGTTACTTCATCGTCAGCAGCGATGAAAACAGGCTGTTTGGTGACTTAATCCAAAGCCGCGCATCACTTAACCTGCCCAACGAGCACCCTGAGGTCTGGCAAGCCATGCAAGCCAATAACAACACCAAAGGCAGCCTTACCACTAAAGAGGGACTGTTCATCTATCAGCGCTTTGATAATCAGCTATTTTCTTCGGTCGGCGGACTGATGCTGCTCACTCATTACACGCCTGATATGTTGAGTGCGATGTTCGCCCCACGCAACGCCGGGATACTCAAGGATGCCATCGTCATCTGGCTGCTGCTTGGTATTGTTTCGGTGATTCTGGCCATGTTCTGGATTGCGCACAAAAGCATTAAAATGGATAAAACCTATGCCCAGTTCGTGATTGAAAACGGCGTGGCCATTGTGTTCACCAATCGTGAGCACCGCATTTTACGCGTCAGCAAGCGCTTTTGTGACATGGTGGGAATGGAGCCGTTCGCATTGCAAGGGCGCAGTGTGCTCAACTTCTTACCTTCACGCCTCAAACAGCGTGAAATGCACGCTGATCTGATTAACCAGGGCCACTGGGAAGGACAATATACCCTGCAAAACCCGCACGGTGATGAAGTGGTGTGTAAAACCGACGTGCGTGCCCTGAGCAGCAAGCTGAAAAAAGTGCAGTATTATGTCTATTCATTTACCGACATCTCAGACCATCATAATGCCATCATTGAGCTCAAAGAACGCAGCGAACGCGATTCGGCAACGGCTTTGTGGAACAAGAAAAAGTTCGAAAATATGCTCAACTACCACACCCGCCTGCATCAGCGTTATCCGGACGAGCCGCCAGCCTGCCTGGCCGTGATCGACATCGACTCGTTCAAAGACATCAATGATACACTGGGCCATGCGGTCGGCGATGTGGTTATTTTACATGTCGCCCAGCAGTTGCAAGCCCTGCTGCGTGATACTGATTTTATCGCCCGCATCGGCGGTGATGAGTTCGCGGTCATTATCCAGCACACCGATATCCATCAGGCCGGTAAACTGATGCAACGCGTGTGCAGTGCTATCGCCAACTGGCCGCAATATCAGGTCACCATCAGCGTCGGAGTGGCGGAAGTCACCAAGGATGCCATTCAGACCGCAACCAATGCCGACAAAGCCATGTACCGCTCCAAGCGCAAAGGCAAAAACTGTGTCTCGTTGCATGGCTTTGAAAATCTGACGGTGGTCGAACCTCAACAATCGTGATCTTTAACGCAACAAAAAGTGATCAACTTCCTGTTTTTTCTTTATGACTTGAGTATGATGTGCCACTAAAGTCAGGATCGATTTTGCAGCCAAAAACTCTGATGAACGGATTCTTAAGGCAGAAGTGGCTAACTAGTTGCAATCTAATCAGAATAATTATCTTAAGGATCCTGTTATGGCTCAAACCTCTGCAGCCCAAATGACATCTTCCCCTTCCCCAGCCACACGAATTGAAGAAGATTTACTCGGCCAGCGTCACGTTCCTGCCGACGCTTATTACGGCATCCACACCCTGCGTGCGATCGAAAACTTTAACATCTCAAATGTCACGATTTCTGATGTGCCTGAGTTTGTGCGTGGCATGGTGATGACCAAAAAAAGCGGCGGCTCTGGCTAACAAAGAACTGAGCGTCGTACCGAAAGATGTTGCCAATTACATTATCCAGGCTTGTGATCTGATTCTTGAGACCGGTAAGTGCATGGACCAGTTCCCGTCAGATGTATTCCAGGGGGGGGGCCGGTACTTCGGTCAACATGAACACCAACGAAGTGATCGCTAACGTCGCTCTGGAACTGATGGGTAAAGAGAAAGGTCAGTACCAGTTCATCAACCCGAACGATCACGTCAACAAGAGCCAGTCGACCAACTGCGCTTACCCGACCGGTTTCCGGATCGCGGTTTACAACAGCGTGCTAAAGTTAATTGATGCAATTGAATACCTGAAAGGCGCGTTCGAGCTTAAGAGCCAGGAATTCAAAACCATCCTCAAGATGGGCCGTACCCAGTTGCAGGACGCGGTGCCTATGACTGTAGGCCAGGAATTCCATGCCTGGGCGGTGACGCTGAACGAAGAAATCCGTGCCCTGCAATACACCTCAAAACTGCTGCTCGAGGTCAACCTGGGTGCGACAGCCATCGGTACTGGCCTGAATACCGCACCGGGTTACCAGGCGGCTGCGGTGAAACACCTGGCACAAGTGACTGGCCTGGAAGTGGTGCCGGCAGAAGACCTGATTGAAGCAACCTCAGACTGTGGCGCTTATGTAATGACCCATGGCGCCCTCAAGCGTCTGGCGGTGAAACTGTCGAAAATCTGTAACGACCTGCGTTTGCTGTCTTCAGGCCCGCGCGCCGGCCTGAACGAACTTAATCTGCCTGAACTGCAAGCGGGCTCATCCATCATGCCAGCCAAGGTAAACCCTGTGGTACCGGAAGTGGTTAACCAGGTTTGTTTTAAAGTACTGGGTAACGACAACACCGTCTCGTTCGCAGCAGAAGGCGGTCAACTGCAGCTCAACGTGATGGAACCTGTCATTGCTCAGGCGATGTTTGAGTCGATTTCACTGCTGTCTAACGCTTGTGTGAATCTGCGTGATAAATGTATTGACGGCATTACAGTGAACAAAGAGATCTGTGAAGGTTACGTGTTTAACTCTATCGGTATCGTTACCTATCTGAACCCGTACATTGGCCACCATGAAGGTGACATTGTCGGTAAGATCTGTGCAGAGACCGGTAAAAGTGTGCGTGAAGTGGTACTGGAACGTGGTTTGCTGACCGAAGAAGAACTGGATGATATTTTCTCGGTCCAGAACCTGATGCACCCGCAGTACAAAGCCAAACGCTACGAATAAGCTGTTTGCCCCATCAGGCCCCTCGGGGCCTGATTTTTCCCCCGCGCGGCACTACTGTGACCATTGGTCAGCGGCCGCCCCGTTATCTGCTCACACCGCCCGCTGGACCGCTTGCGATAAATTCGCTTGGCGACGAAACCAAACCGGCTCTATACCGGTCTGAATGATTAAGCGAATCAAATCCGGTTCGGCTCAATCCGGTCCGCCACTTTGTTTTCCTCAGACGAGGCTCGCTGCAAAGGCCTGCAGAGATACCAATATGTCGGCGGCTTGATGAAATTTGACACAATCCGCCGAACTCAACGATAGTTCAGGTATAGTATGGGCGTTCACTTATTCAGAATATCCTAATGATGCGACTAATTTTTTCCCTAATTCTACTGCTGTGCGGCGCACTCAATGCACCCGCTTTTGCCGCATTTGGTAACAGCAACCCTTTAACACTGGGCAACAGCAACAGCCGTTTTGTCACGGTGGATGAAGCGTTTGCCTTCAGTTACTTTCAGCAAGGCAATCAAATCTACCTCGATTGGCAGGTAAAACCGGGCTATTACCTGTATCAGGATCGCATCACGCTGCAGGGTCAAGATGTGCAGACCGGTCAGGTCGAATTACCGCCGGGTGAGCCTTATCATGATGAATTTTTCGGCGACGTCACCATCTATACCACCCCGCTGTCGGTTAATATTCCGCTCAGCCAGTATCAGACCGGAGCACAACTGACCATACAGTATCAGGGCTGCGCCAAGGCTGGCTTCTGTTACCCACCTGAGACCCGGGTGATCGAGGTTAACCATTTTACAGACAGCAGCACGCCAGCATCGACCAAGCCCCCGGAGGTGAAAGCAGCAGCACTGACGCCGCCAACATCGTTGCCGACCTCACCTCAGGACTCACTGGCCTCGCAACTGGCCGCGGCATGGTGGACACCGCTGCTGTTTTTACTGCTCGGCATCGGTCTCGCGTTCACCCCGTGTGTGCTGCCGATGTATCCGATCCTGACCAGTATCGTTCTGGGTGGTAAGCCGTTGTCACAACGCCGCACCCTGTTGCTCAGCCTGGTCTATGTGCAAGGAATGGCACTGACTTATACCCTGCTCGGTTTGGTCGTCGCCCAGGCGGGTTTACAGTTTCAGGCCGCGCTGCAGCATCCGTATGTATTAATCGGCCTGAGTCTGTTATTTGTCGTGCTGGCGCTGTCGATGTTCGGGCTCTACACCATCCAATTACCCGGCAAAGTTCAGACCTGGCTGGCTGACCTGAGTAATCAGCAACAAGGTGGCAGCCTGGCTGGCGTGTTTGCCATGGGGGCGATATCCGGTCTGGTTTGCTCACCCTGCACCACCGCGCCGCTTTCCGGAGCCTTGTTGTACGTGGCCCAAAGTGGCGATTTGCTGACTGGCGGGATTGCTTTGTACGCGCTGGCGCTCGGCATGGGGATCCCGCTGATTCTGGTCGCGATGTTCGGTAACCGCCTGCTGCCAAGAGGCGGCGCCTGGATGGATCGAGTCAAAACCCTGTTTGGTTTCATTCTGCTCGCCGCTCCGGTTTTCCTGCTGGAGCGTCTGCTGCCGGAGAGCTGGTCCACTATTTTATGGTCAGCACTGGGACTGGCCGCTTTCGGCTGGCTGTACCATGTCAAAAACAGCCTGCCGTTTGCCGGCTGGAAACAGAGCCTGCTCGGCATCATTGCCATTCTTGGCTTGCTGGCCTCAGCTCAGCCAGCCCTGAACCACTGGTTTATGCCCGGCACTGCCCAGCTGCAAAACACGCCACAGATTGAGTTCACCCGCATAGCCGATGTCTCCGATCTCAATCAGCAACTAGCGACAGCACGCGCGCAAGGTAAAGCAGTCATGCTCGACTTCTACGCTGACTGGTGTGTGGCGTGTAAAGAGTTCGAGAAGTACACCTTCCACCAGCCAGATGTCGAGCAGAAACTGAGTAACTTCGTGCTGTTGCAAGCGGATGTGACCCGCAACCAGCCACAGGATATCGAACTGCTGCGTCAGTTGCAGGTACTCGGCCTGCCAACCATCGCGTTCTGGGATGCGCAGGGGCAGCCACTCGACTCAGCCCGTATCACCGGCTTCCTTCCCGCAGCAGAGTTCCTCACCCATCTGCAGCAGCATAAGCTGTAACCAAGATCTAAGCGGTCGTCTCTGCAGCCAGATATTTTAGCCGGCAAACTAAGCGGCTGAAATATCTGGTGGCTGTTGCGGCTTATGGCGCTAATACAACCAGACTGCACCGCTGTTGCGATACTGAACCCGCGCATAGTGTGCGCCGGGCAGCTCACCCTCCGGCACTCATCCCTGCCTCTCAACCTTCAATATGTGCTTAAACTCACTACAACTCATCCCACACTTCGTGATTTTTGCTCCAGGTTGCGATTTTTTCTGGCACCAAATTATCTTTGCCAAACTGACTCACACTTTGTAGACCCCGCCAGCATCTAGCATGACGACTGAATAAATCCCGGTATGGGCCGGATAAATCATAATAATCAGGAGTCAACCACGTGAACAAACCTACTCTGCCTCATTCGGTAATCTGGCAGGCGATGCTGCCGGTTATCGCCGCCGGAGTTCTGGCCGGCTGTAATTCTTCGTCTGACCCACAAGCAAAGAGCCGTACCCAGACGGTCACCGTGTATTATAAAGCCAGTGATACGGTGACGACGTTCAGTACCGACAGTAACGCCTACCAAAATGCCAGCCTGTATGTCTGGAACGATGACAACTGCAATGCCTTTGCCGGCGATACCGGCATGGCATCAGACTGGGCTCAGGGCTTAGCCCCTGATGGTATCGACAGTCAATTCGGTGCGTACTGGCAGCTCCCTATCAATCAGGATGCCACCCAGTGTGTCAACTTCATTCCGCGCGTGGACGGCAATAAAGTCCTCGGCGAATATGATGCCAAAATCGATCTGACCCAACTCGGCACCGACAACCAGGTTTATACTCAGCAAAATGTCGCGGCTGTCTATCCGGAGTTAATCCCGCTGAATGACCTGCCCGCCGATACCACCCGCATTTATCTGCACAGTGAAGACGGCGACAGCGATAGCTTTACCCTGCATGTCTGGAATGAAGGTGAATGCACCAGCTATGCTGACAGTAGTACGACCTGGCCGGGTTTGGCTCCCACCGGCTTCAGCCCGACCTATGGAGCCTATTGGGATTTGCCCACCAACAGCAACAACAACTGCATCAATATCATCCCCAACAGTCATAGCAACGGCGATTACCAGACGGCCAATCTGAGTTTCGATTTTGCTCAGCAGGGCGCGATAGGTCCGATCGGATTTGTGTTTAAGGGTACCGACAAAGTTTATTATCAGCCTCTCGCCCGGTTACCTCAGACCCAGGTCGAATTGAGCGGCGCCAGTGCCATTTTTGCCGACGCGAATACCTTGCTGGTCGCATCGGCTGAGGCAACCTCCGTGGCCTTGTATTACTCAGCAGACGCCAGTATGAGCTTTGACGGCAACAGTAAAACGGTGCGTGATTTTGATGCCGTGGTCAGCTCTGCTCAAACTGCCAGTGACGGCTGGCAGAGCAGTAAACCCCACCTGGCCGGCGAGTTTCACGCCTTTCACTTTGACTTTGCTGATGCCTCGCTCGATCTGAAAACCCTGCTTAAAGGCCAGCTATGGCTGGTAGCCAGCGACAGCAGTGGTGTGATAGCCGCAACCGAAGTGCAGCCGGCCAGTGCCCTGGATGCACTCTATGCCGATGCCGCCAGTCAGCTTGAGTACGGTGCTGTCGTCAACGGCAATAGCACCAGTTTCCGCCTCTGGGCACCAACTGCGCAGTCGGTAGAACTGATGGCCTATAACGCCGATAAGCAGTTGCAGGCGACGCTGGCGATGAACTGGGATGGGGCCTCAGGCAGCTGGTTTATTAACGATACCAGTCTGGGCCATGGTGATTTCTATCGTTACCGGGTCAAGGTCTACCATCCGGTGACCGATCAGGTCGAGGAGTACGAGGTGACCGACCCCTACTCACACAGCCTGGCGCTCAACTCGCAATACAGTCAGGTGGTTAACTTAGACAGTGCCGATGTTACCCCCAGCGGCTGGACAACGCTCATGGCTCCTCACTCACAAAGTAATCCGGCCCAATTTGTGTTGTATGAAGCGCACGTGCGTGATTTTTCCTCTTCAGATACCAGCATGCCAGCCCAGTATCGCGGCAAGTTCAGCGCATTTACCCAGAGTGATTCCGTCTCCGTGAGCCACCTCAAAGCGCTGGCGGATGCGGGGATCACCCATCTGCATCTGCTGCCGGTCTTCGATATTGCCACCATTAACGAAGACCCGGATCAAGTGGCCGATATCGACCAGCCATTCAGTAAGCTGTGCCAACTGCAGTCAAGTGTCAGCGCCGACAGCGAATTGGGCGCTTACTGTAGCAGTAATGACACCCTGGCCGAGGTGTTCAGCGCTTTGCAAAGCGATGACAAGCAGACGCAGGCCGTGCAGCGCCTCAATGCCCTGGTGCGAGATGTCGACAGTTTTAACTGGGGCTACGATCCTTACCACTACACCGTACCGGAAGGCTCATATTCCAGCGCTCCCGACGGACTGGCCCGCATCCGCGAATTCCGCGCGATGATCATGGCGATCAAACAGGATATCGGCCTGAATGTGGTGATGGATGTGGTGTATAACCATACCAATGAAGCGGGCGTGTCCTCCAAATCGGTGCTCGACCGGATCGTGCCCTGGTATTATCAGCGCCTGAATGAGTTCTCGGGCCAGGTAGAAAACTCGACCTGCTGTTCCAACACCGCACCGGAAAACCGCATGTTTGCCAAACTGATTGATGACTCGATCACTACCTGGGTGCGCGACTACAAAATTGACGCTTTCCGCTGGGATTTGATGGGCCATCATCCGCTGACGCAAATCCAGCATACGCTGCAAGCCGCCCAGACGATTAATCCGGATGTCTACTTCTATGGTGAAGGCTGGAACTTTGGTGAAGTGGCCGATGACCGCATGTTTGTCCAGGCCAGCCAGGCTCATCTGGGCGGCACAGGTATCGGCTCATTCTCTGATCGCCTGCGTGATGCCGTGCGTGGTGGTGGCCCATTCGACAGCCAGCAAGCGCTGCGCGCCAATCAGGGTTTTGGTAACGGTATCTACGTACAACCGAATGAGCTGGCCGCGAGCGATAATTTAGCCACTGCACTACATCTTGCCGATTTGGTCCGGCTTGGCATGGCGGGTAACCTGAAAGCATTCACCTTTACTGACAGCCAGGATCACCCGATCACAGGGGCCGAACTGGACTATAACGGCCAGGCCGCCGGTTATGCCGAAGATGCGTGGGAGATTCAGAACTATGTCTCCAAACACGACAACCAGACCTTGTGGGACAACAACCAATACAAAATCGACTACGCCGCGTCTGCTGACACCCGGGTACGAATGCAGGCTGTCAGCCTCTCTTCAGCCATGCTTGGCCAGGGTGTACCGTTTATTCACATGGGCAGTGAACTGCTGCGTTCCAAGTCGATGCAACGCGACTCGTACGATTCCGGCGACTGGTTCAACCGGGTTGATTTCAGTATGCAAGGCAATAACTGGGATGTCGGTCTGCCGCGCGCCGATAAAGACGGTGACAACTGGACTGTCATCCAGCAAGTGATCAACGGTGCCGGTGCAGCGGCCAAACCGGGCAGCGCACAAATCAGTGCCATGAAGCAGTACTTCACCGAGCTGACGCAATTGCGTGCGTCTTCGGGACTACTGACGCTGGGTAAGGGCAGTGAAATCCTGCGCCGGGTGACATTCCACAATACCGGCAGTGCACAGATCCCCGGCCTTATCGTGATGAAGCTCGATAACAGTGGCGCGCTGTACGATGCCAATATCGATGCCGGACGCCAGGGCCTGATCGTGGTACTGAACGCGTCACCGGATGCAGTGACGGATTTTGCCGGCGTGGACGCCAGTGGCTACCAGCTGCACAGCATCCAGCAACAAGCCGGCAGCGCCTCACTGGGTTTTGGCGCCAGCATCAGCGCGGGCAAGTTGTCGGTACCGGCCTGGTCAGTCGCTGTGTTTGAAGCGCCGCTCACCAACTGATGGTCTCTGACTGGCGAGCGTAAAGCAGCGCCGGACGTACGACTCGACGTCCGGCGCTTTTTTGTTGCAATAGTCTGCCCCAAAATAGGGATATAGTTCAGACTTTTAGCGTGTGAAGATTGTCCATATTTTCAAAGCAGACAATAATTTATTCAACTTATTTGTTAAAAGTGCGCACACTCATGGACTCTACCTACACCATCATCATCGCCGATGATCATCCGTTATTTCGTAATGCCCTGTTCCAGTCGGTTCATATGGCGGTCAGCGGGGCCAACCTGCTGGAAGCGGATTCTCATGATGCGCTGCTGACGCTGCTGGAAAAAGAGCCGGAACCGGATTTGCTGCTGTTGGATCTGAAAATGCCGGGCGCAAACGGGATGTCCGGGCTTATCCACCTGCGCGCAGCATATCCGGAATTGCCGATCGTGGTGGTCTCAGCCAGTGAAGATGCGCCTGTGGTCTCGCAGGCCAAATCGCACGGCGCGTTTGGTTTTATTCCTAAATCGAGTGATATGCGCACGCTGATCAGTGCCATTAACCAGGTACTGGGCGGAGAACCCTATTTTCCGCAAGGTCTGGTGACCGACAGCAGCAGCTACAATGACTTAGCAGAAAAGATTGCCACTCTGACACCGCAGCAGTACAAGGTACTGGGCATGCTGTCCGATGGCCTGCTCAATAAGCAGATCGCCTATGAACTCAATGTCTCGGAAGCGACCATCAAAGCGCATATGACGGCCATCTTCCGTAAACTCGGAGTGAAAAACCGCACTCAGGCGGTGATTTTGCTCAACGAGTTGAACGCGTAATCTTACTCCCCCGGCTTCGTTTCCTCATCATCCGGCGGCAGACGTAAGCCCACTTTCGTTACTTTCCAGTCCACCACATCGGCCACGACCCAGTACAGCCCCTGCCATTCAAAATGGTCACCGAGTACCGGGGTGGCACCAAGGTGCTCACCAACGAGATCGCGCAATGTTTTGCCTTCAATCCCCTCACCCAGATCCAGACCGTACAGCATGGCGACATCCGACAGTCTTGCCTCGATGTCCAGGAAGAAGTCACCGAAGAAACGCGCCAGCGACTCTTTGTGCGGCGCTTCACTGAACAGACGGCTGAGCGCTTCCAGATCTTTATCCTGCGCCAGCACACACAGGGTGTCCCCTTCCTGCAACTGGGTACTCCCGGACGGATGGAACAGCTGTTTATCGCGAAATACGGCGGCAATCCGCGTCCCTTCAGGCATAAAGAGATTACGCAGCGGTTCGCCGATACACCACTTGTCCTCTTTCAGGGTATAGATCAGAAGCTCCCATTCACTGGTCGGGAACACTTCAACGCCAGTGCGCGAAATCGGCTCAGGTTTGGGTGGCAACTCCACTTTGGCCAGTGCCATCGCTTTGGTCAGCGTGCCGCCCTGCACTATCAGCGAGACCATCACCACGAAGAATGCCAGGTTAAAATAGAGCTGAGCTCCGGGCAGGCCCGCCATCATCGGGAAGACCGCCAGAATGATAGGCACCGCGCCGCGCAGGCCGACCCAGGAAATGAACCATTTTTCCCGGGCGGTAAAACTGCGAAACGGCAGTAAACCAATCCAGACCGAAATCGGACGCGCAAACAGAATCATACCAAATGCCAGTGCCAGCCCCGGCAAGGCAATCGTGACCAGATTGGACGGCGTCACCAGCAGGCCAAGCACTAGGAACATGCTGATTTGGGCCAGCCAGGTCATGCCATCGAGCACGTTAAGAATCGAATGGCGACTACGGGTCGGACGGTTACCTATCAGCAGACCGACCAGATAAATCGACAAAATACCGCTGCCGCCGAGCGCATTCGACAACGCAAAAATGATCAGACCGCCGCTGACGGTTAAAATCGAGTACAGGCCTTCCGGCAGCTGATTGCGGTTAATCAGCTTCCACAGCAACCAGCCGCCAATCAACCCCAGCGCCGCACCGATACCAAATTGCTGAATAAAACTCAGCGCGAGGAAGCCGATACTGAGTTCACTGCCGCTGCTGGAGAGCACCGCAATCATGGTAACCGTCAGAAAGACCGCCATCGGGTCGTTAGTACCGGACTCAATTTCCAGTGTCGAGCCGACCCGTTCATTGAGGCTGCGCCCTTTAAGCAGAGAAAATACCGCCGCTGCATCCGTCGAGCCAACAATCGCGCCGACCAGAATGCCCTGCATTAAATCAAGGTCAAACAACCAGGTTGCCATCAACCCGGTCAGTGCGGTAGTGATGGCCACCCCGATGGTCGCCAGGGAGACCGAGGGCCAGAAAGCGACCCGGAAACTGGCCACCCGGGTACGCATCCCGCCATCGAGCAGGATCACCGCCAGGGCCAGGTTACTGACCAGATACGCGACCGGATAATTATCAAACAGAATACCACCGACACCGTCTTCACCGGCCAGCATGCCCACGGCGAGAAACACCAGCAGAATGGGAATGCCCAGTTTGGATGAGACCGGACTCAGCAACACACTGAGCGCGATCAGCAGTGCACCGACCAAAAAAAAACTGTTGATGGTAATTGCGTCCACTGTCACTCCCTCTGCTTACTGAAACCTAACAACGCACCGCTCGGTCACGGCTTATCTATTGTGCACGAAAACCGCCGCTTGTGACGAAAAGTTTGTGTAAACAAATACCTCGCGGCCTGATCGGCGGCAAGCACGCTGCCACACCGGCACCTCATACAAACTGGTCTAACCACCAATCTCATTTTATGCCGGATTAGACCTTTGGCTAATTTAACACAACATTAACAATGCACCATCCCAGTGCTACTGAGCTAATCCCCTCATTTAACACCATAAGCTGTGGTATGAGTCACGACTAAAGTTGCACAGATCCCTTGCCTTTTCGCTGCTACATTAAAAACCGTAACATTACATTAACATCACATCTACTCAGACAGCTACGGAAGGAGAAGGCTATGTCGTTCGAATCCACAGAACACGCTCAAGCCTACTGGAAGGAAAACTTGAGAATAATGGGATCGCTGCTGGCGATCTGGTTCATTGTTTCTTACGGTGCCGGCGTTTTATTCGTCGATGCACTCAACACAATCCATCTTGGCGGCTTCAAACTGGGATTCTGGTTTGCTCAACAAGGTTCGATCTACACCTTTGTCGCACTGATTTTCATCTATGTCGCACGCATGAACGCGTTAGACAAGAAGTATAACGTACAGGAAGACTAAGAGGTTTCGCACATGGATATTCAAACTTGGACGTTTTTATTGGTTGGCCTGTCATTCGCCCTGTATATCGGTATCGCGATTTGGGCCCGTGCCGGATCAACCAGCGAGTTTTATGTGGCGGGCGGCGGTGTTCACCCGGTAGCGAACGGTATGGCGACCGCGGCGGACTGGATGTCGGCAGCATCGTTTATTTCTATGGCGGGTATCATCTCGTTCATCGGTTACGATGGTGCCGTTTATCTGATGGGCTGGACCGGTGGTTACGTGCTGCTGGCACTCTGCCTGGCTCCTTATCTGCGTAAATTCGGCCAGTTTACGGTACCGGATTTCATCGGCGAACGTTACTACTCCAAAACCGCGCGTATGGTTGCGGTGTTCTGTGCCATCTTCGTCTCATTCACTTACGTGGCGGGGCAGATGCGTGGTGTGGGCGTCGTGTTCTCGCGCTTTTTGGAAGTCGACATCAACATCGGTATCGTGATTGGTATGGCCATCGTGTTCTTTTACGCTGTACTTGGCGGCATGAAAGGTATCACTTACACCCAGGTGGCACAGTTCTGTGTCCTCATTTTCGCCTTCCTGGTTCCGGCTATCTTTACCTCTATCATGATGACAGGTAACCCGCTGCCACAAATTGGTATGGGTTCCACCTCCGTCGGCTCAGACGTTTATCTGCTCGATAAACTGGACGGCCTGACCCAGGAACTCGGCTTTACCGCGTATACCGAAGGCAATAAGAGTATGGTCGACGTGTTCTTTATCTGTGCGGCACTGATGGTCGGTACTGCAGGTCTGCCACACGTTATCATCCGCTTCTTTACCGTACCAAAAGTACGTGACGCGCGTATCTCTGCCGGTTGGGCACTGCTGTTTATCTCGCTGCTGTACACCACAGCACCTGCGGTCGCGGCGTTTGCCCGCGTCAACATGATCGACACCATTAACGGTCCGGATATGCAGGGTGTTGCCGCTGCACAGGCTCCAAGCTGGTATAAGAACTGGGAAAGCACAGGCCTGGTCAGTTGGGAAGATAAAAACGGCGATGGCAAAATGTTCTACTCCGGTGACGAGCGCAACGAGATGAACATCAACCGCGACATCATCGTACTGGCCTCTCCTGAGCTGGCGAAACTGCCAAACTGGGTTGTGGGTCTGCTGGCAGCGGGTGGCCTGGCGGCTGCACTGTCAACCGCAGCGGGTCTGCTGCTGGTGATCTCAACCTCAATTTCCCACGACTTGCTGAAAAAAGGCTTCAAACCGAATATGACCGACAAACAGGAACTGCTGGCCGCGCGTGGCGCGGCGGTCGTGGCGATTGTTGCCGCCGGTTATCTCGGCATCAACCCTCCGGGCTTTGTGGCTCAGGTGGTGGCCTTCGCCTTCGGTCTGGCAGCGGCTTCCTTCTTCCCGGCCATTATCCTCGGCATCTTCTATAAGAAGATGAACAAAGAGGGCGCGATTGCGGGTATGGTAGCGGGTATTGCCTTTACGGCGGCGTACATCATCTACTTCAAGTTCATTAACCCGGCAGCCAGCACTCCGGACAACTGGTTCTTCGGTATCAGTCCTGAAGGTATCGGTACTCTGGGTATGTGTCTGAACTTTGTGGTCTCGATTGTGGTGAATAAATTCACCGCAGAAGTACCGACCGAAGTACAGGACATGGTGGAATCGATCCGCTTCCCTAAAGGTGCTGGCGAGGCACACTCGCACTAAGCTGATCTGAGCTGAGCTCAGCAAAGCAAAAAAATAGCCGTGAACAAAAAAGCCCGGGTCTGAACTGACCCGGGCTTTTTCATTTGTATCGTTGTGATTGACTCGCCGCTTTATTTGCAACCTGTTTACTTGGCAACCACTTCGATTACGAGCACTGCTGCAGCGCCGACGTTTGCGGCTCATTCAACCTGGTCAGCTTCGCGACCAGGTAGTTGAGCAGCACACCGTACATCGGCACAAACAGGCCCAGACTGATGATCAGCTTAAAACTGTAATCAACCAGGGCAATTTCACTCCAGTGTTCGGCCATAAACGGATCCGGACTGTGATAAAACGCAATCGCGAAAAATGCCAGCGTATCGAGCGCATTACCGAACAAGGTAGAGGCTGTCGGCGCGACCCACCACTGCTTCATCTGACGCAGGCGGTTAAACACCTGCACATCCAGCATCTGGCCGAACAGATAGGCCATAAAGCTGGCCATCGCAATCCGGGCCACAAACAGGTTAAATTCACCCAGTGGCGCCAGGCCCTGAAACTGACCCTGATAAAAAATCACCGATAACAGGTAGGACACCGCCAGCGATGGCACCATGACCAGAAAGATGATACGCCTTGCCAGCGCCGGACCATAAATCCGCACGGTCAGGTCTGTGGCGAGAAAAATAAACGGAAAGGTAAACGCGCCCCAGGTGGTATGAAAACCAAACAGGGTAAACGGGATCTGGACCAGATAGTTACTGGACGCAATAATGATCAAATGAAACAGGACCAGAACGGTCAGGGCTTTGCGCTGTTGCGCCGACGAAAACGGACTCATATTGTACCTTTTTGGTTTGGTTTGGGGGCGAGGGAACCCAAATGGAAAACGCTGTTTCCTGATAAATTATCGTATCGGACGGCGAAAATTCAGCCAATCGCGATGGGGCGGCGATTATACCGCAATCCGCTTGTGCCGCAAGAGGCTGGCGGATGATAAGTATCGCCGCCGCACGCCGAGTCGGCAGCGTCCGCAACCAACTCGGCATGGATCAGCGCAGATGACCTTTTGCTTGAGAAGATCCTGAAGATCGTGCTAATCTTCGCCTCCATTTTTCTGACCTAAATTCAGCCTCTCAATGAGATGAACGCGGTCAGAACTGCTTTCAGGCTGCCCAACCGCCAGGTTGAGCACACGATCCCAACCAAAGTGGAACCGAACTAATGGGCAAAGGTACTCTCTATATTGTTTCTGCACCGAGTGGCGCAGGAAAATCGAGCTTGATCTCAGCATTGTTGGAACGTAACCCGACCTATGCGATGAAAGTCTCGGTCTCGCACACCACACGCGGTATGCGCCCGGGTGAACAAGATGGCGTACATTACCACTTCGTACAGAAAGAGCACTTTGAAGAGCTGATCGGCAAAGGCGAATTTCTAGAGTATGCCGAAGTGTTCGGTAACTATTACGGTACCTCACGGGTATGGATTGAAGAGACCCTGAATAAAGGTATCGATGTGTTCCTTGACATCGACTGGCAGGGTGCACGTCAGATCCGTACCCAGATGCCCCACAGCAAAAGTATCTTTATTCTGCCGCCGTCCAAAGAAGAGCTGGAGCGCCGTCTCAACGCTCGTGGCCAGGACAGCGAAGCGGTGATTGCCAAGCGCATGAGCGAAGCCCGGTCGGAAATCTCCCACTACGGCGAGTACGACTATGTCATCATCAACGATGATTTCGATGTCGCGCTGATTGACTTTAAAGCCATCATCCGTGCGGAAAGATTGAAGCAGGATAAACAAGCTGCTAAATATAGCGCTATGCTGTCTGAGCTTCTGGCGGAGTAATCCCGCCTCGCCTTAATCTGCGGTGGTTGCGCCGCAGATAAGGATTAATGAATTTGCCAGCCTGTCGCTAGTATCTCACAGCGTTAGGTTGTATACTTTCTCGTCATTCAACATTTTAGTTAACTATTTGGAGTTCTCATGGCACGCGTAACTGTTCAAGACGCTGTTGAAAAAGTTGGTAACCGTTTCGACTTGGTTCTGATTGCGGCTCGCCGCGCTCGTCAAATGCAAACTGGCGGTAAAGACTCTCTGGTGCCGGAAGAGAACGATAAGCCAACGGTTATCGCTCTGCGCGAAATCGAAGAAGGTCTTATCACTAAAGATGTGCTAGACGCGCGTGAACGCCAAGAGCAGCAAGAGCAAGAAGCGGCAGAATTGGCAGCGGTAAGCAGCATCGTGCACAACCGTTAATTCTGCCTCAGGAATTAATCAACACTCGGGCCTGAAATTTGTATCTATTCGATAGCCTCAAAGATGTTGCCCAGGAATATCTCTCAGAGCCTCAAATTGAGGCTCTGCGCCAATCTTATGTCGTGGCAAGAGATGCCCATGAAGGGCAAACCCGCTCCAGCGGTGAACCTTACATTATCCATCCCGTTGCCGTTGCCCGCATCCTGGCCGAAATGCGCCTGGATCTGGAAACTCTGCAAGCCGCTCTCCTGCATGATGTCATCGAAGACTGTGATGTCACCAAAGAAGATTTGGAGCAGCAGTTTGGTCAGGCAGTCGCAGAACTGGTTGATGGCGTATCCAAACTGGATAAACTCAAATTCCGCGATCGCAAAGAGGCTCAGGCCGAAAACTTCCGCAAAATGGTTCTCGCCATGGTGCAGGACATCCGCGTTATTCTGATCAAGCTCTCTGACCGTACCCACAACATGCGCACCTTAGGTGCCCTGCGTCCGGATAAGAAACGTCGTATCGCGCGCGAAACGCTGGAAATTTACGCCCCGCTCGCCCACCGTCTCGGTATTCACAACATCAAAACCGAGCTCGAAGAACTCGGCTTTGAAGCCTTATATCCTAACCGCTACCGCGTGTTAAAAGAGGTGGTTAAAGCGGCGCGCGGTAACCGTAAAGAGATGATTCAGCGCATCCACAACGAAATCGAAGATCGTCTGCAGGAAGTCGGACTGCCGGCACGTGTGCTCGGGCGCGAGAAAAACCTGTTCTCCATCTACAACAAGATGAAAACCAAAGAACAGCGTTTTCATACCATCATGGATATTTACGCCTTCCGCGTGATTGTCGATAGCGCCGATACCTGTTATCGCGTGCTCGGTCAGGTACACGGCCTGTACAAGCCACGTCCGGGGCGGATGAAAGATTACATCGCAGTACCTAAAGCCAACGGCTATCAGTCGATCCACACCTCTATGGTCGGCCCGCACGGCGTGCCGGTCGAGGTGCAGATCCGTACCGAAGACATGGACCAGATGGCGGACAAAGGTGTGGCGGCACACTGGTCTTACAAAGCCAACGGCGAACGTGGCGGAACCACGGCACAAATTAAAGCGCAGCGCTGGATGCAAAGCCTGCTTGAGCTGCAGCAAAGTGCCGGTAACTCCTTTGAATTCATTGAAAACGTGAAATCGGATCTGTTCCCGGACGAGATTTACGTCTTCACACCGAAAGGCCGCATTGTCGAATTACCAGTCGGCGCGACCGCGGTCGATTTTGCCTATGCCGTCCATACCGATGTGGGTAACACCTGTGTCGGCGCCCGCGTCGATCGCACGCCTTACCCGCTGAGTAAATCTCTCAAGAACGGCCAGACGGTTGAGATCATCAGTGCACCGGGCGCGCGTCCGAATGCAGCCTGGCTCAACTATGTCGTGACCTCACGTGCACGCACCAAGATTCGTCAGGTACTGAAAACCATGCGCCGTGAAGAGTCGATTTCACTCGGTCGTCGTCTGCTCAACCATGCGCTGGGTGGCCCGTCACTGAGCGACATCGGCCAGGAAAGCCTCACTCAGGTGCTGAGCGATCTCAAGATCGCCAGCGAGAACGATCTGCTGGCTGCAATTGGTCTGGGTGAGCTGATGAGCATAGTCATTGCACGTCGTTTACTTGGCGATGCAGAAGCTCTGACCGCGACCAGCAGCAATGACGGTAAGCCGAAGAAGAAACTGCCAATCCGCGGTGCGGATGGCATTCTGCTGACCTTTGCCAACTGTTGTCATCCGATCCCGGACGATTCAATCATTGCCCATGTCTCCCCGGGTCGTGGTCTGGTTGTGCACCGTGAAACCTGTCCGAACGTGCGTGGTTACCAGCGTGAACCGGACAAGTACATGGCGGTGGAATGGACCCGAGACTACGATCAGGAGTTCATAGCCGAACTGAAAGTCGACATGCAGAACCGTCAGGGCGCTCTGGCTGAACTGACTAATGTGATCTCGAAGACCGGCTCGAACATTCATGGCCTGTCGACCGAAGAACGCGATGGCCGCCTCTATACAGTGACTGTGTTGCTGACTACCAAAGACCGTGTTCATCTGGCTGGCATCATGCGTAAGATCCGCACTATGCCGTACACCCTCAAGGTACGCCGCAGAAAACACTAACTCCCGCTGCCTGATAATGCCGCGCGTCTGCGCAGTGCTTGCAGCAAGGGAAATCATGCCCTTGATAGGCCAACCTATCAGGGGCATTTTTATTCATATGGCCCGCCCGGAGGAAACGGCCATACTATTAACTGAAGAATCCGAACATGAACTCAGAGCGTTACTCCCGCATTCAGCAAGTACTGAAAGCACGCCAGACCGATTTGACGGTCTGCCTGGAAGAAGTCCACAAACCGAACAATGTCTCCGCCGTGATCCGCACCGCAGACGCGGTCGGCCTGCATAAAATCCATGCGGTGTGGCCCAATGAGCAGATGCGTACTCTCGGCCACACCTCGGCCGGTGCACGTAACTGGGTCGAAGTGGAAACTCACGACACTACGCTGGAAGCCATTCAACATCTTAAAGCACAGGGCATGCAAGTGCTGGTCACTCATCTGTCGGATCAGGCGGTCGATTTTCGCAGTATCGATTACACCAAGCCAACCGCTATCATCCTCGGCAGTGAAAAAGTCGGTATTTCCAAGCAGGCCCTGGCATTAGCGGATCAGGATATCGTCATCCCTATGGTCGGCATGGTGCAGTCACTCAATGTATCGGTGGCCGGTGCGCTGATCCTGTATGAAGCACAGCGCCAGCGTCAGGACGCCGGTATGTATCAGCGCGATGTCAGCCCATTACCGGATGAAACGATTCAGCGCATCCTGTTCGAACGTGGTCACCCAGTGCTGGCTAAAGTGGCCAAGCGTAAAGGTCTGGCCTACCCGCAACTGGATGATGAAGGGCAAATCGTTGCAGACCAAGACTGGTGGAAGGCGATGCAGAGCGCGTAATTGCGCGCTGTTCACTAATTGCCCCTGTACAAATAGACAGTCCAATGGTTGAATAGTTAACTCGTCAATGAGTATCTGGTTGAATTTATGTCGCAGCTTCTTTCCGCAATTCCGTTAAACTCACTCTCCGGAGTGGGCGCTAAAGTGGCCGAAAAACTGGAAAAAATCGGGCTGAGCAGTGTCCAGGATCTGCTGTTCCATCTGCCGCTGCGCTATGAAGACCGTACCCGGGTCTATCCCATCGTTAAACTGCACCCTGGCTTGTGGGCTGCGGTACAGGGCAAAGTGATGGCGGTCGATACCCTGTTCGGGCGGCGTAAAATGCTGACGGTCAAAATCAGCGACGGCAACGGCTCACTGACGCTGCGTTTTTTCAACTTCACTGCCGGGATGAAAAACAATTTCGCCGAAGGTAAGTTAGTGCATGCTTACGGGGAAATTAAGCGTGGCAATGGCGGGTTAGAAATTATCCACCCCGATTACAAATTCTTTGCCCCGGCACAAAACCCAGATAGCGAACCCAATCTGACCCCGGTCTACCCGGCGACTGACGGCCTGCGCCAGCTCACGTTGCGTAATCTGACCGACCAGGCTCTGGCCCTGCTCGACAAAGCCGCCGTGCAGGAATTACTGCCTGCCGGACTGTATGATCATCAAACCACGTTAGCCGAAGCGCTGCATACGATTCACCGTCCGCCGGCCGATATTGACCTCAGCCTGTTTGATGAAGGCCGCCATCCGGCCCAGATCCGCCTGGTAATGGAAGAGCTGCTGGCGCAGAACCTGTCGATGCTGGCGGTGCGCAGTAAAGGCCAGCAAGATAGCGCCCTGCCGCTGCCAGTAGCGGATACGCTCAAACAGCAGCTGCTCGCCCAGTTACCGTTTACTCCGACCAATGCCCAGGCCCGGGTGGTGAGCGAGATCGAAGCCGATCTGGCTAAACCCCACCCGATGATGCGCCTGGTGCAGGGCGATGTCGGCTCAGGCAAAACCCTGGTTGCGGCTCTGGCTGCGGTGCGGGCGATTGAGCACGGCTGTCAGGTCGCTCTGATGGCCCCGACCGAGCTGCTGGCCGAGCAGCACGCGCTCAACTTTGCCAACTGGTTTGAAAGTATGGGCATCAAAGTCGGCTGGCTGGCGGGCAAACTGAAAGGTAAAGCCAAACAGGCCGAGCTGGAGCGCATAGCCAGCGGTGAAGTCAAAATGGTAGTAGGTACTCACGCCCTGTTTCAGGAACACGTGGTGTTCGATAATCTGGCTCTGGTGATCATCGATGAGCAGCACCGTTTTGGCGTCCACCAGCGCCTCGAACTGCGCGAAAAAGGCGCCCGTCAGGGCAGCTATCCACATCAGCTGATCATGACGGCTACCCCGATTCCGCGTACCCTGGCCATGACCGCCTACGCCGACCTGGAAACCTCGATTATCGACGAACTGCCACCCGGCCGCACGCCGATTCAGACCGTCGCCATTCCCGATACCAAGCGCGATGACATCATCGAACGGGTGCGCCATGCCTGCCTGACCGAAGGCAAGCAGGCCTACTGGGTATGTACCCTGATTGACGAGTCGGAAGTGCTGGAAGCCCAGGCTGCAGCGGATACCGCCGAAGATCTGCAGCGCAAGCTGCCAGACGTCAAAATCGGCCTGGTGCACGGGCGGATGAAACCGGCCGAGAAACAGGCGGTGATGCAGGCATTCAAAGACAACCAGCTCCATTTGCTGGTTGCGACCACTGTGATTGAAGTCGGGGTGGATGTACCGAACTCCAGCCTGATGATCATTGAAAATCCGGAGCGGCTGGGCCTGGCTCAGTTGCATCAATTACGCGGCCGGGTTGGACGCGGCTCTGTCGCCAGCCACTGTGTGCTGCTCTATCACGCTCCGCTCTCCAAGACCGCGCAAAAGCGCCTCGCCGTGCTGCGTGAAAGTAATGACGGTTTTATCATTGCCCAGCGCGATCTGGAAATTCGTGGTCCGGGTGAACTGCTCGGTACCAAGCAGACCGGCATGGCCGATTTCAAAATTGCCGATCTGGTTCGCGATCAGCGCCTTATTCCTGAAGTTCAGCGCATTGCGCGCCACATTCACGACCAATACCCCGAGCACGCCAGTGCGATTATTGAGCGCTGGCTCGGCGAGCGCGACGTCTACGCCAAAGCATAAGTCAAAGCATAAACAGCGCCGAACAGGCGCCGTTTGAGCGAGAACAACGGCTCTTCCCACTCCTACAGCAATCGTTTGCTTTCATGGTCAAACGTTTTATAATCGCCGCCCAAAACGAGTAAACGCAAACGTTTACCTTTATACCCGGTGCGCCAAGCGGCTCGGCCGCCATTGGCGTAGCGGGTAGAACTCCAGAACCGGACCTGATTAACAGCAATCACAGAGATGTTCCGTGTTCCGCTTTACGTGCCCATTCAGCGCATACACAAAGTGCATTTACAATTTAGGAAACTGCCATGACAACCCAACACGCTGCGCGTCCATCCGAGCTGGTTTATCAGCTCAATGATCGCCCACCTTTACCGCATACGATTTTTGCCGCCCTGCAACACCTGCTGGCCATGTTCGTTGCCGTGATCACGCCATCACTGATCATCTGCCAGTCTCTCGGCGTACCTGCCGATCAGACCAACACCATCATCAGCATGTCGCTGTTTGCGTCCGGCTTATCCTCTTTTATCCAAATTCGTACCTTTGGTCCGATTGGTTCCGGCTTGCTGTCCATTCAGGGCACCAGTTTTAACTTTTTAGGTCCGATTATCGGGGCCGGTCTGGCACTTAAAGCCGGCGGTGCTGATGTACCGACCATGATGGCGGCGATTTTCGGCACCATTTTGCTGGCATCGTTTGCCGAAATTCTGCTGTCGCGGGTGCTGGAATACGCGCAGCGTATTATTACTCCGCTGGTATCGGGCATTGTGGTCACCCTGATTGGCCTGACCCTGGTTCAGGTTGGCCTGGTTTCGATGGGTGGCGGCTATGCGGCGCTGGGCGACGGCACCTTCGGCAGCCTCGACAAACTCGCTCTGGCGGGCACGGTCCTGGCGATTATTGTCCTGCTTAACCGCGCGCGTAACCCGTATTTGCGCGTAGCATCAATCGTAATTGCCATGCTGGTCGGCTACATCATGGCCTACCTGATGGGCATGGTGGATACCAGCAAACTGAGCGCTACCCAGTTGGTTGCCCTGCCTATCCCGATGCAGTACGGCCTGAGCTTTGACTGGTCCCTGTTTATCCCGCTGGTACTGATTTTCCTCATCACTGCGCTCGAAGCGATTGGTGATATTACCGCCACCTCGGAAGTGTCCGGTGAACCGGTCAAAGGTCCTGTCTACATGAAACGGATTAAAGGCGGCGTGCTGGCCGACGGCATCAACTCGGCACTGGCGGCGGTATTTAACAGCTTCCCGAACTCCACCTTCAGCCAGAATAACGGTATTATCATGCTGACTGGTGTCGCCAGCCGCTACGTGGGTTACTTTATTTCCGCGATGCTGGTGTTGCTGGGCCTGTTCCCTGGTGTTGCCAGCTTTGTCCAGCTGATCCCGGAGCCGGTGCTGGGCGGTGCGACCATCGTAATGTTCGGTACTATTGCCGCGGCAGGCGTACGTATCATCTCGCGCGTTGATCTCGACCGCCGCGCAATTCTCATTATGGCGCTCTCTTTTTCTATGGGCCTTGGCATCGCACAAAAGCCGGAGATCCTGCAGTTTATGCCGGAATTCATTAAGAGTATTTTCTCATCAGGCGTTGCCGCCGGCGGTATCACGGCCATCCTGCTCAACCTGCTGCTGCCAGACCATAAACAAGCGGAACAAAGCGCAGCGCAGGTTAGCGACTGATCCGCGCCAGTCTGCCAGCACAACCTGGCGGATACGCTTCACCGCCCTTGCGGTAACGGGTTACCCATAAAAGAGGCTCGCCATATGGCGAGCCTCTTTTATGGCTTTGCAGTTAAGCTGGCGCTCAGCGCGTCGGGAAACTGATCTGGGCCTTGAGGCCACCCTCGCTGCGGTTATTGACCGCCACCGCTCCGGCGTGCTGGCTGACAATCCTTTTCACGATAGCCAGCCCCAGCCCGGTACCTTCACTGCCGCGCGCCGTATCGCCGCGGGTAAAGGGTTCAAATAGCTTATTGACCTGGGATGAATCTATACCCGGACCGTTGTCTTCGACACACACCCAGGCCATTTTCTTATCGGCCGTCAGACCGGTACTGACCTTAACCCAGCCATTACCGTAACGCAGCGCATTCACCACCAGATTACTCACCGCACGCTTGATCGCAATCGGATTACCGACCGCATCTTCCATGCTCTGGTGCAGGTCAGTTTCAATATGCACCGCATAACCGCCTTCCGAGGTCGCGACATCATTGGCAATCGCATTGAGATCGACCGCTTCAAAGCTGTCGCGATTGACCGGTTTCAGGTAATCCATAAACTGACTGATGATCTCGTTACACTCTTCGGTGTCACTGATGATGCTTTCCGCCAGATAACTCTCTTCCGGCGACATCATTTCGGTCGCAAGACGAATCCGGGTCAGCGGCGTACGCAGGTCATGACTGATACCGGCCATCAGCAGTGCCCGGTCCTCCTCCAATGCCTGAATGCCTTTCGACATCTGATTAAAGGCCCGGGTTACCGAACGAATTTCACTGGCCCCTTTTTCCTGCAGCGGCGGTGGAATCGCCCCGCGTCCGACCGATTTGGCCGCTTTTTCGAGCGCAATCAGCGGTCGGTTCTGCAAACGGATAAACAGCCAGCCACCCAGCACAATCAGCACCGCCATAATGATGCTGTTACGAAACAGCGGCGCAAAATCTTCTTCCTGCAGTTCTGAGAGCGGGATCCGCAGCACCTGACCAGGCAGCATATCGATCTTCATCCACAGCACATAGCTGTCTTCTCCCGCGCCCATACGCACTTCGGTCGGCGAACCGAGCTGCTCACTCATCTCTTCACTCATCAAATCAATCGCGACGGAGTGATGATACGGCTCGGCCTGCGGACTGTTTTCAGCATAGATACTGACCCCGAGCTGTTCCAGCACACGGCGGCGCAACGGTGCGTCCATGACCAGACCGTTTTCATCCATGTGCATCGAATCATCGAGCATCAGACTGATTTCATGACTGAGAATTTTATTGAACTGCTGCAGACTAGGCATCAGCGCATAGTTAAACAGGGCGTAATAGGAGTAGACCTGGCTTGCGACCAGCAGGGTAAAAAACAGCACAATGGTCTGGCTAAATGAACTGCGAATGCGCATGGGATACCTTTCAATGCAGGACAATCAGTGCCAGACAGGCTGGCACTGAAACGGAGATCGGATTAACTGGCTTCCTTACCGTCCGGCACAAACACATAACCCAGCCCCCATACGGTCTGAATGTAGCGCGGTTTGCTCGGATCGACTTCCAGCATACGACGCAGACGGGAAATCTGCACATCGATGGAGCGTTCCATGGCCGAATACTCGCGACCGCGGGCCATATTCATCAGTTTGTCGCGCGACAGCGGTTCACGGGCATTAGTCACCAGCGCTTTCAGCACGGCAAATTCACCTGAGGTCAACGGCATCGCTTCCTGACCGCGGAACATTTCGCGCGTGCCGAGATTAAGGCGAAACTCACCGAACTCCACAATCTTGTCATCGGCACTCGGCGCTCCGGGCGCTTCGGTTACCTGGCGGCGCAGCACCGCTTTGATACGGGCCAGCAGCTCACGCGGATTAAACGGTTTAGGCAGATAATCATCGGCCCCGACTTCCAGACCGACGATTCGGTCGATCTCGTCACCTTTGGCGGTCAGCATCAGGATAGGGATCATGTTGTTGGCATTACGCAGACGGCGGCAAATCGACAAACCATCTTCACCCGGCAACATCAGATCCAATACCATTAAATGGAAGGTTTCACGGGTCAGCAGGCGATCCATCTGCTCACTATTGGCCACGCTGCGTACCTGGAACCCTTGCTCCGAGAGATAGCGTTCGAGCAGGGCTCTCAAGCGGGCATCATCATCCACGACTAATATTTTATGATTTTCTTGCATCTGTCCTGTCCCACGAATAAGTGTCTGCTTCTTAAAGCGAAAGAAGCGAGTAAAATGTAACACTGTTGCGCATGATAGGGCTCAAAGAATTGTTAACGTTTATTACTAACTTAAGCCCTGTCAGCCAAGGTGGCTAAGTCATCATACCAACCAGGCAGCGCTGTGTGATGTTGCTTTTATCATAGCCCACTCCTCATCTCTAAGCTGCGACCTGACGCAGAGACAAAAAAAAGCCAACCGCAGGGTTGGCTTATGTGGATGACAGTGACCGGCTCAGGCGAGAACTTACAGTTCGCGCACCAGTTTAGCAATCGCGTCCCAGTCACCCTTATCCATCAGATCGCTCGGTACCATCCAGGTGCCGCCGCACGCCACTACCGCTTTAATCGCCAGGTATTCCTGCACATTACCAGGATTGACGCCGCCGGTTGGCATAAATTGCACCGGATACACGGCGCTCAGTGCTTTCAGCATCGCCGTGCCGCCTGACGGTTCAGCCGGGAAGAACTTCACGGTTTTCAGGCCCAGCTCCATCGCCTGCTCAACCAGGCTCGGGTTATTCACGCCAGGTACAATCGCAATGCCGCGTTGCTGACAGTATTTGACTGTGGTCGGGTTAAGGCCCGGGCTGACAATAAAGTCTGCGCCCGCTGCAATTGCCTGATCCACCTGCTCAGTAGTCAGCACGGTACCGGCCCCGATCAGCAGATCAGGATAAGCTTCTCGCATCAGACGAATCGATTCCTGTGCCGCGTCAGTACGGAAGGTGACTTCAGCACACGGCAGGCCATTTTCAACCAGCACTTTAGCCAGAGGCACAGCCTGGTCGGCGTGGTTAATCGCAATTACCGGAACAATTTTGATTTGTTGCAGTTGTTGTTCAAGAGTCATTATCAGTCAGCCTTATAAAATTACGCTCAGACCCGCGGCGATAACAAAAGCGATCGTCCCCAGCAGCGTTTCCATTACAGTCCAGGTTTTCAGGGTCGTTTTCTCATCCATCTCAAGCAGACGAGAAACCAGCCAGAAACCGGAGTCATTAAAGTGAGACAGTACCGTGGCACCACCGGCAATCGCAATCACGATAAAACAGTGATCCAGGGCAGTCAGTCCGGTGGTCTGGGCGACAATCGGTGCCATCAGTGCTGCGGTAGTGGTCAGTGCGACGGTTGCAGAGCCTTGCGCCACGCGCAGACAGGTCGAAATCACGAACGCGGCCACAATCACCGGCATACCGGTATGCGCCAGCACATCCGCCAGTGCCTGGCCGATACCGCTTGAGCGCAGTACACCACCAAACATACCGCCGGCACCCGTGACCAGGATCACCGCACAGATCGGCGCCAGAGAATCAGTACACAGTTTTTCCAGTTTATGCTTACCGTACTTACCGGTAAATACCGCCAGACACACCAGCAGAGTGATCAGCAGTGCAATCGGGGTTTTACCCAGCATACGCAGAAATTCCACCACTGGCTGCTGGCCATCGACCACACCGGCAACAGACAGAGTATTGAGACCAGTATCGAGGAAAATCAGAATCACCGGCAGCAGCAGAATCAGCAGCACGGTAGAAAACTTCGGCAGATCCTGCTTGTCTTTGAACATCACTTCGGTGTTCATAAACGCTTTCGGCAGGGAAATCACATACTTGTTACCGGCATAGATACTGAACAGATAAGCACCGAAATACCAGGTCGGAATCGCAATCAGCAAACCGACCAGCAGCAGCAGACCTAAATCTGCGCCCAGCAGATCGGAAGCGGCCACCGGGCCCGGATGCGGCGGTACAAACGCATGCATCACAGCAAACGCCCCCGCGACCGGGAACGCGTATTTGATCGGCGAACCGCCCAGACGCTTAGCCACGCTGAACAAAATCGGCATCATCACGATAAGACCGGCATCGAAAAAGATTGGAAAACCAAACATCAGCGATGCCACACCAAGCGCCATTGGCGCACGGTGCTCGCCGAAGCGGCTAATCAGGGTGTCCGCCAACACTTTCGCGCCACCGGTCACCTCAAGAATTTTACCTATCATGGCACCCAGGCCAACTAACAGGGCCACTGAGGCTAACGTGCCGCCCAGTCCAGACAGCATAGTCGGCACGACTTTATCGCTCGGCATACCCGTTGCCAGCGCAGTACCGAAACTCACCAACGTCAGCGAGGCAAAAGCGTGCACCTTCAATTTCATGATCAAAACCAGCAGTGCAGCAATAGCGGCGGCAGCGATAAGCAACAGCTGGGTAGGGTCTGGGCTCTGTGCTAATTGTTCCATTTTGTTCACCTTTATCAAGGATTGGATGTTTGTGTATTAGTTCACAATTTCAAAAGTTACGGGTAACATGTTACCGATAACACCACTAAGATAAAGTCAATTCTTACGGCAGATTTTAAAATTGAGATCTCGCTCAGATCTCGCGATTAAGGAGTCAGTATGACGGGTAGCAGTATTATCGTTATGGGCGTGAGTGGTTGCGGAAAAAGCACCATCGGTGCCAAGATTGCCCAACGTCTCAACGCCAAATTCATTGATGGCGATGACCTTCATCCCCGCGCCAACATTGAAAAAATGCGCCGCGGTGAACCACTGGATGATAACGATCGCGCGCCTTGGCTTGAGCGTATCCGCGATGCAGCATTCAGCCTGGAAAACAAGAGCGAACGCGGTGTCATCGTCTGCTCTGCGCTGAAAAAAAGTTACCGTGATCAGATTCGTGACGGCAACCAAAGCGTCACTTTTGTTTTTCTTGATGGTGATAAATCTCTGATCATCAAGCGTATGCAGGCTCGTCAAGGTCACTTTATGAAAACTCATATGATTGACAGCCAGTTTGCGGCGCTACAGCGCCCAGATAACAGTGAAACCGACGTACTGAACATCTCGATTGCTGACGATATCGATGTCGTGGTTGAGCACGCCGTGCATGCGCTGTACCAGCAGGAGGCAACGGCATGACCCATCCGCATATTCAGCAGGTGACCGACAACATTCGCTCACGCAGTGCCGAGCTGCGGGCACGCTTTCTGGCCAAAACAGCCCAGCAGCACGCCAGCGGCAAAGGCAAAGCCAGCCTGTCATGTGGTAATCTGGCTCATGCGATTGCGGCGTCCTGTCAGAGTGAGAAATCAAACATTCTCGATCTGACCCGTGCCAACCTGGCCATCATCACCGCCTACAATGACATGCTCAGTGCGCATCAGGTCTACAAAGATTATCCGGATCAAATCAAAGCCGCCCTGGCCCCGGTTGGCCATACTGCCCAGATTGCCGGTGGTGTCCCTGCGATGTGCGACGGCGTGACTCAGGGGCAACCGGGTATGGACATGTCACTGTTTTCCCGTGACTTGATCGCTCAGGCGACCGCGATGTCGCTCAGCCATAACATGTTTGACGGCACCCTGCTGCTCGGTATCTGTGACAAGATTGCCCCGGGCCAGCTGATGGGCGCGCTGGCTTATGCGCACCTTCCGACCGCATTTATCCCGGCCGGGCCAATGGCGACCGGGATCAGCAACGAAGAAAAAGTCGATGTGCGCCAGAAATACGCCGCCGGTGAAGTCGGCCGCGATGCGCTGCTGCAAATGGAGTGTAATTCTTACCACTCACCGGGTACCTGTACCTTCTACGGAACCGCCAACACCAACCAACTGGTGTTTGAGGCGATGGGACTGATGCTGCCGGGCTCGGCTTTTGTGCATCCGGACAGCCCGCTGCGCACTGCGCTGACTGAGTATGCCGCCAAAGCGATCGCTGCCATGGCGCCGGGCACTCCGGCCTACCGACCGCTGAGCGAAGTGGTCACGGCAGAAAGCCTGGTTAACGGACTGGTTGCCCTGCTCGCCTCCGGCGGCAGCAGTAACCACACCATTCATCTGGTCGCGCTGGCGCGGGCTGCCGGTCTGATCCTGACCTGGCAGGATATCAGTGACCTGTCTGACGTGGTACCTCTGCTGACCAACGTTTATCCGAACGGCACGGCCGATATCAACGAGTTCGAAGCGGCCGGCGGCGTCCCTATGCTGTTGTCCCGCCTGGATGAACGCGCTCTGTTACACCGCAGTGTCACCCCGGCTATCGGTGATTTTTCCCTGCAGCTCCAACGCCCGCAGCTCGCTGACGGTGAACTGGTATGGCAGCCATGTGGTGACACCCTCAACCCGGCCGTCATTGCCGCCAAGCAGACCTGCTATCAGACCAGCGGTGGTATTAAGGTGCTGAAAGGCAATCTGGGTCAGAGTGTCATTAAAATTTCCGCGGTCAAAGCTGAGCATCATCTGATTGAAGCACCAGCGAAAGTCTTCAACTCGCAGCATGCGGTAGAAGCCGCCTATCAACGCGGTGAGCTGAATCAGGATTGTGTGGTCGTGGTACGCTACAGTGGCCCGGCAGCCAATGGGATGCCGGAGCTGCACAAACTGATGCCGATCCTCGGCAACGTGCAAAAAGCCGGTTTCAAAGTCGCCCTGGTGACCGACGGCCGCCTGTCCGGCGCCTCGGGTAAGATCCCGGCCGCGATTCATATGTCGCCGGAAGCTCTGCGGGGCGGCATGATTGGCCTGGTAGAAGACGGGGATATTTTGCGGCTGGATGCCCAAAATGGCGAACTGACCTGTCTGGCTGACCTCAGCCAGCGCAGCGCCACAGTTCCAGCCAGTGAAGCCGATCAGCACGACTGGGGACGCGAACTGTTTGCTCTGGCGCGCCAGCAGGTCACCGCTGCCGATCAGGGCGCAACCTTTCTGTTTCCAGCGCTGTAAACAGCCTTAAAACCGGCCTGTACGGGCTGACCTGGTCAGCCCGTGCTATTACAGACTGTCTCCGATCGTCAGGCGGTAGCCCAGATCGTAGACTTTCTGCTCCGCTTCCTCTCCGGCCAGCGCCGCTAAGAGTAATTCTGCACTTTTCTTGCCAATCGCAAAACGCGGCGTCTCCACACTGGTCAGCTTAGGAATAATCGCCTGGCCGATATCCAACGCATTGTAGCCGACCACCGCAATCTGTTTCGGTACCTCAATGCCTTTATGGGCGCAGTACATCATGGCCCCAATCGCCACGTCATCGTTAGTACAGAAAATCGCATCGAGCTGCGGACATTGCGCCAGCGCTTTTTCCAGCAACACTCCACCTATGGTGAAACTGGAGTGTTCACCGGTTGAAATCTGTTGTGGCTCCAGACCGGCATCACGCATCGCACGCTCGTAGCCCTGCATCCGTAACCGGGTCCGGGTATCCAGCCGGGCGCCGAGATAGACAATATTTTTCCGCCCGCGCGCCAGCATCTCCTGCACCACTTCATACGATGTCTGCTCATGATCCAGCCCCACAGCCATATCAATCGGGCAGGCCGGGATCTCCATGGTTTCCACCACAGGCACCGCGGCTGATCTCAGCATCTGCAGGGTGCGTTCCGTATGGTTGGTTTCGGTCAGGATCAGGCCATCGACGCGATACGACAGTAACGCCGCAATTTTTTCTTCTTCTTCCTTCGAGCTGTAACCGGTGTGGGCTATCAGGGTGTCATAGCCGGCCTGCTTGGTCACAGACTCAATCCCCTGCACTAAATGAGCGAACACCTGATTCGACAACGAGGGCAGAATAATACCGATAGCACGGCTGGAGGATTTGGACAAAATCGCCGGTACCCGATTCTGAATATAACCCAGCTCTTCAATTACAGCGGCGATTTTTTGCTGGGTTTTCTGGGCTACCGAGCCCGGGTCACGCAAATAACGCGACACCGTCATTTTGGTAATCCCCACCTGGTCAGCAATGTCTTGTAAGGTGGGTCTGGTTTTTCGCTGCATACTTTTCCTAATCAGTGGCGACAGGTTTCCGCCCGGGTTGACCTCGCGTCAGACTTTTATCATAAAACATACGGATAACTGAAACTATGCCAGCTTTTCACAAAACAGAGCAAAAATGATAATAAACTAGTTTCTATGCATCTATTTTATACTCAATGCTATTGATGAACCAGACTTTATCGCCACTTGGCGTCCTGACGACAAATTCATCATCCACCTCTTTTTTCAGCAGCGCACGCGCCATTGGTGAGTCAATTGATATGTAATTTTTGACCTCATCACCATAAATTTCTTCCGGACCGACGATTCGAAACTTTTTCATCTCACCGGCTTCGTTTTCAATCTCCACCCAGGCACCAAAAAACACCTTGCCATCCTGCTGCGGCGAGTAGTCAACTATGGTCAGTTCCGGCAGCAATTTACGCAGGAAGCGCACGCGGCGATCGATCTGGCGCAGCAGTCGTTTGTTGAAAGTGTAATCAGCGTTTTCAGAGCGATCACCCAAGCTTGCGGCCCATGTCACAATTTTGGTGACCTCAGGACGCCGTTCATTCCAGAGAAAATCATGCTCTTTTTTGAGTTTATTAAACCCTTCACGAGTAATAAGTTTCGTTTTCATTTAATCCACAAAATAATTAATAATCAAAATCTTACAAATTTATAAAAAGATAAAAACAGAACATTTTAGGTTGTTTTATTAGATTAAAAAACACTGTTTTAATAGAATTACGCGATTCTGAGTTACCTTTTCGGAGTCAAAACCATTATGTCCGCACCTGATGCAAAACAGCAAATTTTCAACGCCAGCAAAGAGCTTATCGCCATCATCGCTCTGTTGCTTGTCGCTCCTCTGGCACTCTATCTCGATCTGGCCGTGCTTAAAAACGATGTCGGCGAAATCTCAGTGACCGAACTAGCTCAAGAGGGTTTCGTATTACTCTCCATGCTGATGTTTGCCCGCGCCGCGAAAACCACCCCGTCGTCACGCGGTTTTTACCTGCTGGTCAGCGGCTTTTTTGCCTGCATTCTGATCCGCGAACTCGATCAGTTCCTGGACTACATCTGGCACGGCTTCTGGCAGATCCCGGCCGCGATCACCGCCGCGACCTGTATCGGCATGGCGATGACCCGTTATAAAGATTCCGTACTGGCACCGATGGCAGACTATACCCGTTCACGTGAGTATGTCTTTATGGTCGGTGGCGTTCTGCTGCTGCTGGTGTTCAGCCGTGTATTTGGCAGTGGTCACCTGTTGTGGGAACACATCATGGGCGATGACTATGACTATGTGCTGAAAAGCGCGCTGCAGGAAGGTCTGGAATTACTGGGCTACTCCTGGATGACCTATGGGGCCTATCGCCACTGCATTTGTGCACAACGTAGCACTTCTGTCGCTGAATCTGCTCTGACAACGCCGGTAAACGTTTAAAATAGACTATCTTGTCCCCACATCAAGAAGTCTGTTGTAACAAGTGATACCAACCATGAGCTTAGCTATCTGTCATTCGATTGCCCAAGAGCTGAACGTTCGCTCAGAGCAAGTCATCGCCGCCGTCAAACTGATTGACGACGGCAACACAGTGCCATTCATCGCCCGCTACCGTAAAGAAGTCACCGGCGGGCTGGATGACACTCAACTGCGCACCCTGGACAGCCGCTTGTCCTACCTGCGTGAAATGGACGACCGCCGTCAAACCATCCTCAAATCGATTCAGGACCAGGGTAAACTCACTGCGGAACTGGAGCAGGCGATTATTGATGCCGACAGCAAAACCCGTCTCGAAGACTTGTATCTGCCGTATAAACCGAAGCGCCGCACCAAAGGCCAGATCGCGATTGAAGCCGGTCTGGAGCCTCTGGCGGATACCTTGTGGCATCATCCGCACACCGATCCGGAGCTGGAAGCAGGCAAATATCTTGCTGCGCAACACGGCATCGAAGACAGCAAAGCGGCTCTGGATGGCGCACGCGCTATCATCATGGAACGTATCGCCGAAGATGCAGATTTGCTGGAAAAGATTCGTCAGCACCTCAACCGTAACGCTCATATCGTGGCGCGCGTGGTCGAAGGTAAAGAGCGCGACGGGGAGAAGTTTAAAGACTACTTTGCCCATCAGGAGCCGATCAGTAAGACACCTTCCCATCGCGCTCTGGCGATGCTGCGTGGCCGTAACGAAGGCTTTCTGACCCTGACCCTCAATGCGGATCCGGAGCAGGAAGAGGGCGTACGCCAGTCGTACTGCGAAACCCTGATCGCCGAGCATTACGGCATTCATCTCAGCCAGGCGGCTGCGGACGCGTGGCGTAAGCAGGTCATCAGCTGGTCATGGCGCATCAAAGTATCGATGCATATGGAAACCGAGCTGATGAGTGCGATGAAAGAGCGCGCTGAAATCGAAGCCATTGAAGTGTTCGCCACTAACCTTAAAGACCTGCTGATGGCAGCACCGGCAGGCCCGCGTGCGACTCTGGGTCTGGATCCGGGCCTGCGTACCGGCTGTAAAGTGGCCGTGGTAGATGCCACCGGCAAAGTCCTGGCGACCGATACCATCTATCCGCACCAGCCACAAAACCAGTACGATCGCGCCATGGCGAGCGTGACCGCGCTGGTCAAACAGCACAATGTCGATCTGATTGCGATCGGTAACGGTACCGCTTCGCGCGAAACCGATGCCTTCGCCGCGGATCTGATTAAGCGTGGCAACCTCAAAGTGCAGAAGATCATGGTCAGCGAAGCTGGGGCATCGGTCTACTCGGCCTCTGAACTGGCCGCGAAAGAGTTTCCGAACCTGGATGTCTCGCTGCGCGGCGCCGTGTCTATCGCACGTCGTCTGCAGGATCCGCTCGCCGAGCTGGTTAAAATTGACCCGAAATCAATCGGGGTTGGTCAGTACCAGCACGATGTCAGCCAGACTCTGCTCGCCAAACGTCTTGATGCGGTGGTGGAAGACTGTGTGAACGCCGTCGGTGTCGATGTTAACACCGCCTCCCCGGCTCTGCTAACCCGCGTCGCGGGCCTGTCGAGTACTCTGGCGCAGAATATCGTCGATTATCGCGATGAAAACGGCCGCTTTGAATCGCGTACCGCGCTGAAAAAAGTCGCCCGTCTGGGGCCCAAAGCATTTGAACAGTGTGCCGGTTTCCTGCGTATCATGCACGGCAAGAATCCGCTCGACGGTTCTGCGGTGCACCCGGAAGCCTACCCGGTCGTCAAAGCGATCGCCGAAAAGAATCAGCAGCAGATTAAGACGCTGATAGGTAACAGTGAGTTTCTGCGTGGTCTGCGCGCAGTTGATTACACCGACCAACATTTCGGCGTGCCGACCGTAACCGACATCATTAAAGAACTGGATAAACCCGGCCGTGACCCACGCCCGGAATTTAAAACCGCCACGTTCGCCGACGGCGTCAATCAGGTGTCCGATCTTGAAGTCGGCATGGTACTGGAAGGCGTGGTTTCCAACGTGGCCAACTTCGGCGCATTTGTCGATATCGGTGTCCATCAGGATGGCCTGGTACACATTTCTGCCCTGACCGACCGTTTTGTTTCTGACCCGCGTGAAGTGGTCAAAGCCGGCGATATCGTCAAAGTCAAAGTGATGGAAGTGGATGTGCAGCGTAAGCGAATCGCCCTGTCCATGCGTCTTAACGATGAACCGGGTCAGGAAAGCCGTGGCGCGCGCGCCAGCGCACCAAACGCAGAACGTAAACCACGCCGCCGCGAGGAAACACAGTCCGGCGGAGCGATGAGCGGGGCGTTTGCCGCAGCTTTTGCCAAAGCCAAGAAATAAGCCTTTACTCGCACAGAAAAAATCCCCGTCCGGGCTACCGGGCGGGGATTTTTATTTCAGTCTCATCACTGACGCGATCACTACAGGACTGCAATCACTTCTGACGGTGTATTGGGCGCCACAGCCTGACCGTAGTGGTATTTAATCACGGTGCGGCGCTGCGCCATTTTGCCCTCAGTTATCGCTTCATCAATGACGCGTTTCGGCAGGCGAAACCGCATCGCATAACCCTTGCCCTGCTCTTCACTGTAGCTGGCTAATGCCAGCAATCCGAACAGTCGTTCCAGTTCACTGGACGGTTGATCATCGCCCTCCCAACCGACCCCATCCTCCGCATCCAGTTCATAGCCCGGATGTTCGGCCGGATCCCAGGATGAGTCTCTGCGTCGTTTGTCATCTGCTTTAATCTTACGTTCAGCGTGGGTTTTGGTCAGCGCTACGGTCGGCGTCACAGGTTCACGGGCGCGGTTATCGCGCGCAACCTGTTCTGTCGGAACGTTCACTGATGGGGCGATGAGTGGCACGCCGACATTGGTCGGTGACACTATCATAGCCGAAACCTCCTCAGTATCGCCCGGCCCGTTGCAATTCGCTGCTACCCGGGCCTGATTTTATATCGGCCAGAACAGGACAAAATTTAGTCTTATTTGTCCGTCCGGGCCAAAAATCATCCACATCCGTTACTTTGGCCCGCCAAACGCAACCAGTTGCTGACAAAACGCATCAAATTCGGTCATAAACGGCGCATGGGACGATTCTGTGAAGATATATTGCTGGCTGTGTGGCACCACCTGCGCAAGATCGTGGGCAACTTTGACCGGCACCAATCCATCGAGGCGGCCATAGAGACGCAGCAACGGCACGGAAATATGCGCCAGTTGCTCACGCAGATCGACGTCCGCCAGCATCTGCAACCCGGCCAGCAGCGAATCCGGATTCGGGGTCGGACGCGATAACACCGCCTGCTTGAGGGTTTTGACATCCTGCCGCGCGGAAGGGCTGCCCATGGCTTGCAACGCCATAAAACGTTCAATGGTGGCATGGAAGTCTTCCACCAGTTGATCGGTAAACGCGCTCAGGACCTGGGGCTGAATACCGCGCCATGGCCGCTCAGCCGCAAACTTAGGTGACGATGCGACTGTGACCAGTTTCGCGACATAATCGCTGTGATGCAGTGCCATATGCGTGGCCACCAATCCGCCCAGCGACCAGCCAACCCAAATCGCCTGTCTGGGGGCCTTAAGAATCAACAGCCGGGCAATCGCTTCCAGGCTGTCAGCATGCAGATGCGCACTGTGACCGTAGCCGGGTAAATCCACCACATGGACAGTGAAATGCTGCGCCAGACGCTGCTCGGTCTGTTGCCACACAGCCCCGTTCATGCCCCAGCCATGCACCAACACCAGATCCGGACCGCTACCACTTACCTGCCAATACAAGTCTGCCGCCATAGTCACACTTTCTCCTACTCATTCCATGCTCACCAGGCAGCCCAACCGGTCACAATCAACCCCACAGCTGCCATTTAAGAAGATCCTATGTTAGCGAATCAGCTTCAAAAAACCATGCTTTCCTGGCTGGCTCCGGCCTGCCCGCTGTGCCGCCTGCCGCTGGCCAAGCAGGATACGCACGGCTTATGCGCCGCCTGCCTCGAGTGGTATACGCCGCAACCGCGATGCGAGCGCTGCGGACTGCCAAGCCCGATGCCGGTCACACAATGCGGTGAATGCCTGCGCTCGCCACCGCCCTGGCAACGCCTGATTTGTCTCGGGGATTACCGTTTTCCACTCAGTCAGGCGGTGCATAAACTCAAGTATCAGCGTCAGTTCTGGCAGGCACCGTCACTGGCCGGTTTACTGGCAACACGCATCACGGATCCGGCTCCGCTTCTCACTTCAGTGCCCCTGCACTGGCGCCGTTACTGGCTGCGTGGTTTCAATCAGAGTGATCTGCTGGCGCGGGCGCTGAGTCAAGCACTGCAGTGTCATTACCAGCCGCAGCTGTTGCAACGGGTACGTGCCACCGCCATGCAGCAGGGACTGAATAAACGCGAACGCACCCGTAACCTGACTCAGGCATTCCGCCTCAGTGAACCACCAGCCAGTCGCCATATTGCTATCGTCGACGATGTGGTCACCACAGGCAGTACCATGCGGCAATTATGCAATTTACTGCTTGATGTGGGGGTCAAAAGGCTTGATATTTACTGTATATGCCGTACTCCTGAGCCGGGAAGCTGAATCTGATGCAAAAAGCGTCAGTAAAAAGGGCTGGATCCTCGGCTCGACAGGAGTAGAATGGTGACTAAATAGCCTACAAATTTACTCAGGTATTCGTCGTGTCAAATACTATTACTATTACAGAAAACGCCCAGTCTCACTTTGCCAAGCTTCTGGCTCAGCAACCGGAAGGCACCAACATCCGCGTCTTCGTGGTAAACCCGGGAACGCAGAATGCAGAGTGTGGCGTCTCTTACTGTCCACCAGAAGCAGTAGAAGCCACTGATACAGAGATCAAATACAGCGCCTTTTCCGCGTACATCGATGAATTGAGCCTGCCGTTCCTGGATGAGGCAGAGATCGATTTTGTCACCGATAAAATGGGCTCACAACTGACCCTGAAAGCACCTAACGCCAAAATGCGTAAAGTGTCTGATGACGCATCGCTGATGGAACGTGTTGAATATGCGATTCAAACCCAGGTTAACCCACAACTTGCCGGTCACGGCGGTCACGTACGTTTGATCGAAATCTCTGACGACGGCGTTGCGCTGGTGCAATTCGGCGGCGGGTGTAACGGCTGCTCTATGGTGGATGTGACGCTAAAAGAAGGCATCGAAAAAGAACTGCTGGCTCAGTTTGAAGGTGAACTGACTGCGGTGCGTGACCAGACTGAGCATGACCGTGGTGAGCACTCTTACTACTAAGCAACCCATTATCAAAAGCTGATGCCGTGCATCAGCTTTTTTTCTTTTTATTCACACCAATCTGGCCGCCTGTTAAAACAGAACATTTTCAGCTGCAGAATTTTCTCATATAGTAAGAAACGTTTGAAAGCGAAGGAGTTAGCGTATGCCATCCAAATTATTACCGGAGATTCTGGCCAAGAGTACAGTGGCCAGGTCAAAGCTGTTCTCGATTGAAGCCCTGGATCTCCGTTTTTCTAATGGTGAGCAACGCACTTATGAACGGATGAAACCGAGCGGCCGCAACGCAGTGATGATGGTGCCGGTGACCGAACAAGGTGACCTGCTGTTAATCCGGGAATACGCCGCCGGTACCGAAAACTATGAACTCGGTTTTCCCAAAGGCCTGATCGATCCGGGTGAAACCCCGCAACAGGCGGCGGTACGCGAGCTGAAAGAAGAGATCGGTTTTGGTGCCCGCGAGTTAATTGCGCTCAAAGAGGTTATCCTGGCTCCCTCTTATTTTTCCAGCCGCATGACACTCTTCATTGCGCAGGATCTATACTCAGAACAGTTGGATGGCGACGAACCGGAACCGCTGGAACTGGTGCGCTGGCCGCTTGAGCAGGCCGAAGAGTTGCTGACCCATTTAGATTTCAGCGAAGCCCGCAGCATTACCGCCCTGCTGCTGGCACTGCGTCATCTGAAATCCTGACCCGCAGAGTTATAGGAAAGCGTATGCCAACCGCGAAAGATCTCTCCCATCTGCTGCCTGACGTGATCAGTATTGCACGTTCAGCTGGACAACTTATCCTCGACATCTACGAAAACAAATCGTACGAAGCATTCACCAAGAGTGACGAGACCCCGGTCACCAGCGCCGACTTAGCTGCGCATAAACTGATCACTGAACGTTTGTCGGAACTGACCCCGGACATCCCGGTTCTGTCGGAAGAAGCGGCGAACATCAGCCTGACCACCCGTGAAACCTGGCAACGCTACTGGCTGGTTGACCCGCTCGACGGCACCCAGGAATTCATTGCCCGCAGCGGCGACTTTGCCACAATTATTGCTCTGGTCGAGCATAATCGTCCGGTGATGGGCGTGGTGTACGGCCCGGTGTCCGGCGTGATTTACTACGCTTATGCTGGCAAAGGGGCGTGGAAGATCCCGGACATGTCAGACAGCCTGCGTATCCGCTCACACAAACATGAACTGCCGGGACAGCCGATCGCGATGGCCATCAGCCGCCGTCAGGACATCAACCGCATCACCAAGCGCCTGAGCAGCCAGTGGAACTATGAGCTGGTACCACTCGGCTCGGCCGCACTGAAAGCCTGTCTGGTCGCCGAGGGCGCCGTAGACTGTTATCTGCGCCTGGGGCCGACCGGGGAATGGGATACTGCGGCCACTCAATGCATTGTCGAAGAAGCTGGCGGACGTATTCTCAGTACTCAGCTTGAGCCATTGTCCTACAACGAGCGCGATACGCTGGAAAATCCTAACTTTATCGTACTCGGTGACGCTGACCTGCCGTGGGATCAGATTCTACAAATCAAAGACTGAGTGCGCACTGCGTTGCCAAAAGACAAAAAAGGGCGAGTTCTAACTCGCCCTTGCTGATTTGGTCACTCACCACAGTGGAACATAGTTACAGCCTGCCCTGGCGGGTAAACTGATAACGCCCCTGCCCATCGGGACGTGGCAGCAGATTAAGCTGCTCGCTCAGACGCGGCGGAAATTCTGCCCCGGGCTTAAACCAGCCCTTGGCCTGATAACGACGTGCCGCGTTAAGCTCTGCAGAAAATTCTGCACTGACCTGGGCACTATTCTGGTTGCCATTGACTGTCACGACGTTATCCTGACACTGCACATCAGCCATCACACGATCCAGTTGCAGCTCACCGAGCGGTGAACCAATCTGACTCGGTGTCCAGACCAGATTACCACTGGCGGCGCTGCACCACGGTTGCCCGTACTGGAAATCACGTACCGTCAGTTCGACCTGACCTTGCGCCGTGACAGGCACAGGCAGCTGCAGTGCTTGCACCACTTGCTGAGCGGGCATAGACACCACGAGATCACGGGCAAAAGCGCCACTCAGACCATAGCCGATCACACCTTTACCGCGCATCTCCAGATCACTGCCACGGCCAAAACGCACCGTAGCCTGAGCTTTCGCCCCCAGCAAAGCCGACCATTGCCAGTTCCACTGCACGGCGCCCAGTTTATTACGCTGCCAGCTGACCTGCTCCGCACTGCCCTGCCACAGAGTACCGCTGACGCCCTGCAATTGCAGAGCACGTGGCAGCGGCGCGTATTTGACCACCAACGAGGCCGGGATATGGACAAGCGCACTAATCAGCACCACCACCACAAATACGCTGACGTATCCAATCACACCTTTCATTATCCGCCTCGTTTTAACTGCAAGCGTTTGACTTCAACCAGACCCGGCGCTGCGCCGCGGTCCAGATCCATAAATTCGACATCAATCCCCTGCTTCTCACGCAGGAAGTTTATCCAGGCCACCAACTGAGAAAATGGCAACGGCTGAACCCAGACCTGCATCATTTCTCCGCGCGGCTGCACCCGGATCAGCTCAATATTGAAATCCCGCGTCGAGCTGGCAATCACCTGGTTGAACGGCTGATTGGTGCGCACCACGCCGCCCTGACGACGCAGGGTGATAATGTCATCGGCGGTCGATTTGACCCACTGCAGCAACTGCTGCTCCGACTGAATGCGGGTCCGGGCGTTTTCACTGCGTTGCTGCAGTGGCTGCACCACCCCCCAATACACCAGACCAAGCAACAGCAGTCCGCCGCACACCAGCACCAGACGCTGTTCACGCTGACTGATCGAGCTCCACCATGCCTGCGCCGGGTTGAGTAAATTCTTCATGCTCTGTCCCTATTTGCGTGTGAGTACATACGAACCCACCACCTGTTCGCCATTGCGGCTCAGCTGGCCCTGCTCAACCGAGAAGTGCTCTTCGAGCTGTACCCGTGCCTGTTCGAAGGTCTGAAAATCTTTGCTGACCGCCTCCAGACGCACTTCACCGCGATTCCCGTCAAAGCGCAGGCTCTGTACCTGCATGGCGCTGACATTGCGTAGCGTTTCCGGCAATTTATCCAGCCAGGACAACACATGCTCCCCGCCCCCGCCACCCGACAGCAGCGCCACTTCATCGCTCATCTGGCGCTTCAGATAGCTCACGGTCGGGATGCGCTGTTTGTCAGGAAAAATGGAGCGAAAAATGCGTTCACTTTCAGCGCGATAACTTTGAGCGGTACTTTCATACTGATTGGCCTGTACCAGCTGATAACCGGTGCTGACCACCACCAGCAAACCGGCCGCAATCGCGGCTTTACGCCACACTTGCCAGTACTTGTTCCAGGATGACTTGGTTTTAAACTCACCACTGAGCAGGTTGATTTTGTGACTGAGCGCCTGTTCGGTCAGCAACTGCATCACCAACGCTGCCGGCTGGTTATGCCACTCCTGCCCCTCAGCCAGCTGCAGCTCCGGCAACGGTGTGTAAGCGTTCAGAGCTAACCAGTTTTCGCCGTCACGTACCCACTGCGACTGACTAAACAGTGGCAACCACTGCACGTCGATACTCAGGCCGGAAAACTCACTTTTACGTACCAGCCACTCGTCACCGATTTGCAGCGCGCTCAGCCCTTCAGAGTGAGGAATAGCCAGCACATCCGGGACAACCCGGCGCACATCAAACTGCAGTGCGCGCAGCGAATCGAGGCACGAACGCAGCCACTGGCGATCGACACCGGCAACCTGAGCCACTCCGCCACTTTTCGCCAGAATGGTGAAATGCATTTTATCCACATCCTGGGCAATTTCCTCTTCCACCAGATAAGGCAGCATCGACTCAAGCTGGCGACTGGCACCCGACGGAATGGCAACCTGAGTCAGCACCACATCGCTGGCCGACAACAGTAACAGTGTCGGACGCTGGGCCGCATAAGGTGCCAGATCTTCGAGCTGATCCAGGCCCGCAATTTCACCACTGGCAATCACTGCCTGCTGGTCAGTTGACCACACCAGCCAGGGAATGGTGGCTTCTTTTTGACTACTCAGCCGAACGGTCAGAAACTCGCTCACTGATTCCTCCAAAGCGACGGCGAATAACCGTTGCAGTTTCTAAATTACTACTAAAAAACAGACTGCGGATACGTACCCGGGATTGCTCGACCTGAATGTTCGCATCCAGCTCAAAATAGTGGCTGTCGATACTCAGATAACCGCGTGCCTGTTCCCGCACACTCTCATCAACCGCGGCGATAGGCGCCTCAGCCATAAAATCTTCGATACTGCTCCAGCCGTCATAGGGCCGTCCTTCCAGCACAGTACGCGCATTGGACTCACTCAGGTTCGGGCTGAACATGGCGGCCAGCAGTTTAGCCTGCTCAGGTTGCAGCGTATTAATATTCAAACGCCAGTCCTGCACCGGTAACGCACAGACATAGGGCTGCAGACTCTGCATCACTTCGCCACTGACTTCGTGCACCGCACGTAATTCACTGACGTCAGCCAGTATACCATTGGGGGCCATATAGGCCGGCGACACTGATTCATAATAACTGTCTTCCACCCCGCTCGCGGTGTTGACCGAATCATTGGCATCAAGAAACTCCCAGGTGCCATCGGCAATGTTTTCGGCCTGATAGCTGCCAACATCGAGCTCATCGAGCAAGGCGCGCCACACCCGATACACATACGGTGTCGTGGTCTGCGCTGCGACCGGCGCCAGACCGGCAAACGCATTGATGTTAAAGCAGGCCTGCTTGTCGACGATACTGCCGGTCACCTGACCGTAGTCGAGCGGATAACTGCGATCGCGCTGTGACCAGGGTTGATTGAGGCTGACGACATCACTGTCTTTATAGCTCTGCTCGATGGCCGCTTTGGCCAGCCCTTCAACCCCGATACTGTACCAGTACGCCTGTTGGTAATTGAGCTGATGACTGGCACGCTGAAACTGGGTAAACATCCGCTGCGACATGGTCGCGGCAATCGACACCATGATCGCCAGCAGCAGCAAAACGATGATCAGAGCCACACCGCGCTGTTGAGATTTAGCCATTCCCGCCCTCTCCCAGTGATGCGCCGGTGGTAAGATAAATTCGTTGAATCTGACCGTAATCCTGCAATGTCAGTGTCACTTCCACTGCTTTCGGCAACGCCTGATCCGACTCCCATGTATCACGCCAGCCGCCCTCGGCGTAAAAACGCAGCGACCAGGATTCAACCTGAGTCAGCACAGGCATCACCACCGCAGGCTCAGAGACCGTGGTATCCGGATAGCGCCAATAAAGGCGCTCCAACACACCTTCTTTTAAACGATAGCCTACCTTGGCCACTTCTCCACGCGGGAATTGCTGCTCCGGGTTATGCCAGCCGAGGCGGATAAACATCACCCCCTTACTGTCAGAGTCGTTCAGATAATCGCTCCAGAGCAACATACGCTCAGCGGGCGCTTCCCCGTTATGGCGGAAATGACGCAACGCCATCTGACGAAAATCCGCATCCATCATGACGATCGCACGCTGCACTTCGCTCAGACGCGCTTCTCGTTCCGCGGACAGGGTATTGCTGCGTTGCACCTGATTGAGCACCTGATAGGCCGCCAGACTGAGGCTGGCAAAAATCGCCATGGCGACCAGCACTTCAATCAGGGTAAAACCGCGGCGGCGTGCAACTCGTCTCAATGAACCATATTTACTTTGCAACATAACTTCTTACCGTCACCACCGGCGCGCCGTTCTTCTCGGTCGCCGCACTGACATCAAATGCTGCCAGGACATCATTGGCCGTTTTCACCGGCGCGACTTTCCAGTACCAGGTGCGTCCGGCCAGCTCTTCGCTGCCGTTTTGCGCCCGAGGTGTCTGTTCACTCAAAAACACCTTGGCGGTCTGGTTATCCACCACCATAGCGGCGAACGTTTTCTCTTCCAGATAACTGATGGTATTGATGTGCTGGGTCACGGCGCGCATCACACTCAATGCGGCAGTGGCAAAGATGGCCAGCGCAACCAGCACTTCCAGCAGCGTAAAGCCCCGCTCAGCGCGCCTCATCATGTTCTCCCGGTGCCAGCAGAGTGATCTGACCGTTATCTTGTACCTGCACCTGCCATCCACGCTCAACACTTGCATTCTGCACGTAAATATCCAGCGTAAACGGGGTCAGTTCGCCGCTGGATAAGATAAAGACCTGGGGCGGACGCTGTTTGTGCTCGCCATCCTGCTCAGCAAACATCTCTTCATCAAACAGAGAGCCCGGCTTAAACAAGCGGTCTTCATCCTGCCAGACATCGCCACCGGCTTGATACTGCAGCGCCAGTCCCTCCTCTAGCTGCAGATCCGCGGCGATGCCATTTTTATCCAATTTTTGCCAGCCTGTCTGTTCCAGGCTTAAAAAACGCAGTGTGCGTGCCTGCTCATCAATGCGCAGCCCGTAATCACGGCCGCTGAGGATGGCTTCCTCATTGAGCAGTTGCAGACGCTGAAAAATACTCTGCGCCACTTCTTTAATCTCATCATCATGTCTGACCGGCAGAGTGGCGATCACGGCCACCGCACTGACGGAAAGCAGCACTAACACCAGCATTATTTCCAACAGAGTAAAACCATGTTTGCGCTTCATCACAACAGCCAGACCTGAATTCAATAAAAGGTGGCGCCAAGCGCCACCGTTAACCTGTTACTGAAAATCCTGCAGATTCCAGTTACCGATATCGACGGCCGTACCTTCACCGCCTTCCTGACCATCCGCACCTAAGGTGAACACATCAATCGTGGCTTTATCACCCGGGCTCAGGTATTGGTAATCGTTACCCCAAGGGTCTTTTGGCAGACGTTTGATGTAACCACCGGCGCGGTAATTACGTGGCTCAGGGCTGCCTGGCATAGTGACCAGCGCATCCAGCCCCTGATCAGTGGTCGGATAGACATTGTTATCCAGCTTGTACATATCGAGGGCATTTTCCAGCGCGACAATGTCTGTGATCGCTTTCTGTTGGTCGGCTTTTTCTTTGTTGCCGAGAAGGTTAGGCACCACAAAGCTGGCCAGAATACCCAGAATAACGACCACAACCATCACTTCCAGCAGGGTAAAACCGGACTGTTTGTTTACTTTTTTGTTCATAGAGACTCCATGTTACTCAAGACGAAGTGAGCCAAATCAGCGGCTCATCAAATTATTCATTTCCAGGATAGGCATCAGAGTAGCCATTACGATGAACAGCACCAGACCCGCCATCAACGCAATCAGCGCCGGGGTAAAAATGCCCAGCGCAATATTAACCGTCGCTTCAAAACTGTTGTCCTGGTTATCTGCGGCGCGGGTCAGCATGCTTTCCAGTTCGCCGCTCTGTTCACCACTGGCGATCATATGCAGCATCATCGGCGGGAAGAGTTTGGTTTGATCAAGTGCTTTGCGCAGGCTGGCACCTTCGCGCACATTTTCTGCCGCCAGACGCACCTGTTGCTTGACGTATTGATTGGACATCACATCCACCGCGACCCGCATTCCGTCCAGAATCGGAATTGCGCTCGAGGTACAGATAGACAAAGTCCGGGCAAAACGCGAAGTATTGAGGCCACGCGAGATTTTTCCCACCAGCGGCATATGAATCACGCGCTGATCCCAGCGCAGGCGCAGATCCGGTTTGCTCAGCAACCAGCGCACCAGATACACCAGCAACACGAATAGCACCATAAGCTGCAACCCCCAATGCTGGATAAAGTCACTGGACGAGAGCAGGAACTGGGTCGATTTTGGCAGCTCCTGCCCCATCTGGACAAACTGACCGACAATCTTAGGTACCACAGCGGCCAGCAGGAAGGCCACAATGCCAACCGCAAATACGACCAGCACTATCGGATACAGCATCGCCTGCAGCAGTTTAGAGCGCATTTTCTGGCGGTTTTCCGCATAATCGGCCAGACGTTCCAGCACCGCATCCAGGTGGCCGGACTTTTCTCCGGCCGCCACCATAGAGCGGAACAGATCGTCAAAAATATGCGGGTAATCGGCCATACTGTCCGCCAGAGTGTAACCTTCGGTCACTTTGGAGCGCACCGCGGCGAGCATATTACGAATGCGCGGCTTTTCCGACTGCTCGGATACCGCGCGCAAACACTCCTCCAGCGGCATGCCGGATTGCACCAGCGTCGATAACTGACGGGTCAGCAGCGCCAGATCCGGCGTGCTGATACCACGCTGGGAAAACCCAAGCCCGCTGCTTTGCGATTTCGCGGCCCTGGCACGGGTTTCCACCACTTCCACCGGCACCAGCCCCTGCTCTTTGAGACGCTGACGCACCTGGCGGGCATTATCCCCTTCCAGGACCCCTTTTTTGTGCCGGCCACGCTCATCCAGCGCTTTATATTCAAACGCCGCCATCAGGACTCCTTGGTGACTCGCATCACTTCTTCCAGCGAGGTAATCCCACGCCGGACTTTATCCAAGCCATCCTGACGAATACTCGGTGTACTGATACGGACCCGTTTCTCGATTTCCTGCTCACCGGCTTCGGCGTGAATCAACGCCTGCAGCTCATCATCAATCAACACCAGCTCATGAATCCCGGTCCGGCCACGGTAACCTTTGAAGTTACACTTGTCACAGCCATGCGCTTTATACAGCGTCAGTGGTTCAGCGTCGTCCAGTGCGAACAACTTACGCTGCTCTTTGTTCGGCTGATACGCTTCTTTACACTCCGGACACAAGGTGCGCACCAGACGCTGAGCCAGTACACCAAGCAGCGAAGAGGAGATCAGGAAAGGCTCAATCCCCATGTCACGCAGACGGGTCACGGCGCCAATCGCAGTATTGGTGTGCAGGGTTGACATCACCAGGTGGCCGGTCAAGGAGGCCTGCACGGCGATCTGCGCCGTTTCCAGGTCACGAATCTCGCCCACCATCACCACATCCGGGTCCTGACGTAAAATCGCACGCAAACCACGGGCGAAGGTCATGTCCACTTTCGGGTTGACCTGAGTCTGGCCGATACCTTCGATATCGAACTCGATCGGGTCTTCCACCGTCAGAATGTTGCGCTCATTGCTGTTGAGCTCCTGTAACCCGGCATACAAGGTGGTTGATTTACCTGATCCGGTCGGTCCGGTCACCAGCAAAATCCCGTGCGGGCGCTGAATCAGATGACGGAAATGGTCGTGGTTATATTCCGTCATCCCCAGACTGTGCAGATCAAGCCGGGTGGCATTTTTATCCAGCAGGCGCATCACCACTCGTTCGCCGTGCGACGACGGCATGGTCGACACCCGCACATCCACCGAACGGCCACCGATACGCAGCGAAATCCGCCCGTCCTGCGGGACACGTTTTTCGGCAATGTCCAGTTTGGCCATCACTTTCACCCGTGACACCAACAGCGGCGCCAGTTTACGGCTCGGCGACAAAACCTCACGCAGCACTCCATCAACCCGGAAACGAATCGACAACTCTTTCTCGAAGGTCTCGATATGAATATCCGACGCCCCCTCTTTGATCGCTTCGCCAAGCATGGCGTTGATCAGCTTGATGATTGGCGCATCATCTTCGGATTCCAGCAGGTCTTCGTTTTGCGGTAACTCCTCGGCAATCGAGAAAAAGTCATCGCTGTCCGCACCGATATCTTCCATCAGTTGCCGCGCCTCGGAAGAATCACGCTGATAGACCTGAGTCAGTTTACTTTCAAACTCATTCGGCTGCAGTTCAATCAGATTGAGGCGGCCTTTAATCACCCGGCGCACTTCCGCCAGCGAGGTCATCGACAGCGGCGCAACATAATACACGGTGGGAGTGTCCTGGCTGTCATGCCATTCCAGCACCAGTTTGAAGCGGTTAGAGAAACTGAACGGTAAGCGGCGCACCAGATTACGCGCCGCCTGCGCTACCACAACATCCGTCATGATTACTCTTCCATTTGTTCTAAAAAGGCCTGAATTTCCGGCGGATGCAGACGATCCTGACCATATTTCGGCAGCACCGGAATATTGTTGTCATCCATCAGTTTCAGCCCTTTATCGGCTTTAAATAACTGCTCAGCGCGAATGTAGTTATATTTACGCTGGGTCACGCCGTCAGCCGTCATGCCGGTACGGATAATGGTCGGCTTGATGAACACCATCAGGTTACGTTTTTCAACCTGAGTACTGGTGGAAGTAAACAACTGGCCAAGAATCGGGATATCGCCCAGCAGTGGTACTTTCGATTCACTTTCGGCGGTCCGCTCATCAATCAGACCACCCAGCACCAGCATCTGGCCATCCTGCACCATCACCGAGGTATTGAGCTGACGTTTGGCAAAGCGCACATCGACCGCGCCGTTCGCACCCAGCACGTTCGACACTTCCTGTTCAATCGACAGCTGCACCGAGTCGCCTTCGTTGATTTGCGGCACCACTTTAAGTTTGATACCCACTTCTTTACGATCCACGGTCTGGAACGGATTATCATTATTCGAACCCGCCGTCGAGCCGGTAATCACCGGCACTTCTTCACCGACAATAAATGACGCTTCGCCGTTATCCATCACAGTGATGCTTGGCGAAGAGAGGATATTGGTGTTCGATGTGCTCGCCACGGCATTAATCAGCGCGGTCCAGTCACCCATCAGCACGCTCACCGCCGCACCATTCACGCCGGACAAGGCCGATGCCAAGGTTGAATAGTCACCAGACTCGGTCACCGAGTAAGGCACACGGTTACCATTGCCATCGTAGTAGTATTCTGTTGTCGTTTGATCCTTAGCCTCTTCCAGCCCCACCATCACATTACCAATCGAGGCACCGCTGTTGCTGAACTGAATCGCCGAACCACTCTCCAGTGAGCCCCACTGTACGCCGAGGTTGATACCATCCGCTTCCGACATTTCCACAATCAGCGCTTCAATCAGCACCTGAGCACGGCGGATATCGAGTTGTGAAATCACATCCAGCAATTCACTCATAATGTCCTGTGGTGCGGTCAGTACGATCGCGTTGGTATCGGCATGCGCGGCAATCATCACATCATCCCGCTTGGCAGAAGCGCCCGGCTGGCCACTTTTCTTCTCCGCTACCAGGTTTTCCGAGACTCCTTTCAGCACATCGACCATGTCTTCAGCTTTGGCGTATTTGAGGTACACCACCCGGTTGTTGCCTTTGGTGGCCATCTCGACGTCGAGCTTGTTGATCAGACGTTTGAGGCGCTGGCGTACTTTCGGGTCACCGGAAATAAGAATTGAGTTGGTACGCTCGTCCGCCACAAACTTTGGCTGCAGGAATTCAGGCGTATTTTTAGTGTCATTCGCTTTATTCAGCGCCTCGACAATACGCACCATTTCAGCGGCAGACGCATTTTTCAGTTCCACCACTTCAATATCTTTGTCACCGGCCTGATCGACCCGGCGAATGATGTCTGCCAGGCGGTTGACCACCGCAGCACGGCCGGTGATCAGAATGATGTTGGCCGGGTCATAATGCACCACGTTACCGGCACCCGCGTTATCAATCAGCTGGCGCAACAGCGGTGACAATTCGCGCACCGAGACGTTCTTTACCGCCACGACCTGAGTGATAACGCTGTCACCATCCATGCGGTCACTGTCCCCCAGCACCGGAATGGCCGAGGTTTTGGCGTCTTTCGACTTGACGACTTTCAGCACACCGTTGTCCATCTCAATCACGGCAAACCCGTACACTTCCAGCACATTGAGAAAAAAGCTGTAGTACTGCTCTTCATTCAGGGTGTCATAACTGCGCACATCGACTTTGCCGCGGACAGAAGGGTCAACAATAATGGTTTTTTCGAGATTGCGACCGACGATGTTGATGAATTCCTGAATATCAGTGCCCTTAAAACTGGCACTGAATTCATTTGCCAGTGCCATTGGCGATGCCGCCAGACTCATGGCGAGCAGCCACGCACTTTTGTTAAGCCAATGCTTCACGGGATACTTCCTCAACCTTTACACAAAGGTGAAAATTAAAACTGAATATAGATGTCATGTTGCTGTCCATCTCGTTCTACGGTCAGGTTAAGCTCGGTCAAATCAGACACGGACTCAAAAAGTTTGCTCATCACATCCGGATCGGTCAGATCCAGACCATTAATTTGGGTGGCAATGTCGCCATTTTGCAGCCCGACGGCTTCAAACAGCGCCCGATCTTTACCCGGGCTGACACGATATCCCAAAATTTGATCATCCTGCTTAACCTGCGACATCGTCACATACTGGAAGATCTCACTGGGATTGTTCGCCACTGCAGCGCGAATGGCTGCCAGTTTGTCTTCCTGATCGTTGGCGCCGGTCTCAGCGCTATTACGCGCACGTCGCTCTGGCTGGGCCGTATTCAATTTAGAATAGTCCAACCCTTCCAACATCAGGGTCTCGTTACGACCAGAATTATCAATAATGACACGATCCGGCAAAACGGCTTTCAGCTTAACCCGGGTACCTTCAATCACCTCGTTCAAGCCGTAGGTCGACTGCTGGCCACGGTTAGCTATGACCGCAAGGCTCTGGGTTGGTTCAGAACTGGCCACCACCCCCACCAGCACAAGGTTAAGACGGGTTTTCGGCGCGTCGACTTTGACCGGTGTGGCCACCGGCGTCACTTTCTCGCTATAGCGGCCAAAAATAGCACCTTGTTGCAGGTTCGTGAGGTCAAAATGAGTTTGATTGGTCTGGCGCGCAGTCACAGAGGGTGCCCAGGCTGACACGGCGGTTTGATCACCGTGAAACATCCACACCATCTTGCCGACAATCCAGGCGGAAAGCGCAATACACAGCACTGCCAGCCAAACACTCAGCGGCTTTTGCCAGCCGGAAAGGCGCTGCATCCAGTTGACGGATGCCAGCGGTTGAAAACTGATACGCTCCACTTCGGTGTCCTTTGGTTCCGTTTTAAACGCTAACGTCATGTTTTTTATTAGTCGGAGCCTTGTATTTCAGGGCTTTAAATAAAATATAGCAATATATCACAACCGAGGAACACTTCTTTTCAGTTAGGTTAAAATTGTCCGCAACCTTGAAAAACTGTGACTCAGACTCCATTGTAAACCGCATTAACGCAGCAAAATAATGAATTTAGAGGTAATTTGCCAGCATGAGTTCCCCATCTGAAGCAGTGCGTCTCGATAAATGGTTATGGGCCGCGCGATTTTATAAAACCCGCTCAGTGGCGCGGAATATGGTCGATGGTGGCAAAGTTCACTATAATGGCCAACGAACCAAACCCAGCAAGCTGGTTGAACTCGGTGCAATCATCACCTTGCGTCAGGGCAACGAAGAGAAAACCGTTGTTATCGAAAGAGTTTCCGATCAAAGACGAGGAGCCCCCGAGGCACAGACCCTTTATTCAGAAACCACTGACAGTGTTGAGAAACGTGAAAAGCAGGCACTGGCACGCAAGCTGAATGCACACAATCCAGCACCGGATCGCCGCCCGGATAAGAAACAGCGTCGCGATCTGCTGAAATTTAAACATCAATAACGAGCCGGACTATTCCTTATGACGACAAGCTCAAAGTCTAAAAACACATTACACCGCTACCTGTTTGACGATCTGTCGGTACGTGGCGAGTTGGTACAACTGGACGACACGTATCAGCATATTATCAGCAGCAAGGAATACCCAGCTCCGCTGCAACAGTTACTGGGCGAACTGCTAGTCGCAACCACGCTGTTGACTGCGACCCTGAAATTTGAAGGTTCGATCACCATGCAACTGCAAGGTGACGGCCCGGTTTCTCTGGCCGTCATCAATGGTGACAATAACCAGAAAGTTCGCGGCGTAGCGCGCTGGGACGGTGAGATTGCCGACGATGCCAGCCTGCATGATCTGATGGGCAAAGGCCATCTGGTGATCACTATCGAGCCGAAGAAAGGCGAGCGCTATCAGGGGGTGGTTGGTCTGGAAGGAGATAATCTGGCTGAAGTACTGGAAGCTTATTTCATGCGTTCAGAGCAGCTGAAGACCCGCCTGTGGATCCGCACCGGTCAGCTGGACGGCAAACTGCACGCTGCCGGCATGCTGCTGCAAATCATGCCTGACGGCACCGGCTCCGCCGACGACTTCGATCACCTGGCGCAACTGACTGCGACCGTGAAAAATGAAGAGCTGTTCAGCCTAGAAGCGAACGAAGTACTCTACCGTCTGTACAACCAGGAAAAAGTCCAGCTGTTTGAACCTCAGGCCGTCGAATTCCTGTGTGGTTGCTCCCGTGAACGCAGTGCGGCAGCCATTATTACCGTCGCCCGTGATGAGCTGAACCAAATTCTGGCCGAAGACGGCGCGGTGAACCTGCATTGTGATTACTGCGGTACCACCTACTCATTTGATTCCACTCAAGTGTTTGAATTGTTCGCCCAGCAGGATTCAGGTTCTCAGACCAAGCATTAATTCTTGTGAATTAACAAGCACGTCAACACAGTCTTACAGCCAGCTTCATGCTGGCTTTTTTGTGATCAAAACCCATAAAAACCCAAAAAAATCAACATACTCCCCTGCAGAACACCCGACTTAATTTCCGCGAATTAATAATCGTTTTGCTCTGGTACTGACGCCAAAACGCAATATAAAATAAGCCCGCCAGCAATATGTGACAGGTTACCTAAAACCACAAATCAGGCATGGTTAATTTTTGACCCATCTCCCTGTTTTTTCCCGACCCCGTTGCTAGCATGGTGAGCAGAAAAAATACAAACATTATAAAAATCCCTACAAATTCCCGATAAGGAGCACCTATGACTGTTATCGAACAAACAAAGGCTGCACGACTTGATCTTACCCAATACGGCATCACCGATGCCAGCGAAGTCATTCGTAACCCGAGTTACGAGTTACTATTTGAAGAAGAAACCCGTCCGGATCTGGAAGGCTACGAGAAAGGCGTGGTCACCGAACTGGGGGCCGTGGCAGTAGACACCGGCATCTTCACTGGCCGCTCACCAAAAGATAAATTCATCGTTAATGACGACACTACCCGCGACACCTTATGGTGGACTTCTGACCAAGCCAAAAACGACAATAAACCGATTAGCCAGGCGGTATGGAATGACCTGAAATCTCTGGTCAGCCAGCAGTTGTCAGGCAAACGCCTGTTTGTGGTCGACGGCTACTGTGGCGCCAACGCCGATACCCGCCTGTGTGTGCGCTTTATTACCGAGGTCGCCTGGCAGGCCCACTTCGTGACCAATATGTTCATCCGCCCGGCCAAAGATGAGCTGGCGGACTTTAAACCAGATTTTGTCGTCATGAACGGCGCCAAATGCACCAACCCGAACTGGCAGCAGCAAGGGCTAAACTCTGAGAACTTCACTGTATTCAACCTGAGCGAAAAAATGCAGCTCATCGGCGGCACCTGGTATGGCGGCGAGATGAAAAAAGGGATGTTCGCGATGATGAACTACTTCCTGCCGCTGCAAGGCATCGCCTCAATGCACTGCAGTGCTAACATGAGCCAGGATGGTGACGTGGCGGTCTTCTTTGGCCTGTCCGGCACCGGTAAAACCACCCTGTCCACCGATCCTAAGCGCGCGCTGATTGGCGATGACGAACACGGCTGGGATGACGATGGCGTCTTCAACTTTGAAGGCGGTTGCTACGCAAAAACCATCAAGCTGTCCAAAGAAGCGGAACCGGATATTTACAATGCCATCCGCCGCGACGCTTTGCTGGAAAACGTCACCGTGCGTGGTGACGGCTCAATCGACTTCGATGACGGTTCGAAAACCGAGAATACCCGAGTTTCCTACCCGATCTACCATATCGATAACATCGTTAAACCGGTTTCCAAAGGCGGCCACGCGAACAAAGTGATTTTCCTGTCGGCCGATGCGTTTGGCGTACTGCCTCCGGTATCCAAACTGACCCCGGAACAGACCAAGTACCACTTCCTGTCCGGCTTTACCGCCAAGCTGGCCGGTACTGAACGTGGCATCACTGAACCGACACCGACCTTCTCGGCCTGTTTCGGTGCGGCTTTCCTGACCCTGCATCCGACCCAATACGCTGAAGTACTGGTCAAACGCATGGAAGCAGCAGGCGCAGAAGCTTATCTGGTTAACACTGGCTGGAACGGCACTGGTAAGCGTATTTCGATCAAAGATACCCGTGGCATTATTGACGCCATTCTGGATGGCTCAATTGAGCAGGCAGAAACCAAACAGGTGCCTATCTTTAACCTTGAGGTACCAACCTCGCTGCCAGGCGTCGATGCTTCCATCCTTGATCCACGTGATACCTACACCGATCCGCTGCAATGGGAAAGCAAAGCCCAGGATCTGGCGACCCGCTTTATCAATAACTTTGCCAAGTACACGGATAATGCCGAAGGCAAAGCGCTGGTTTCCGCCGGCCCTCAGCTGGACTGAAAACCAAAACTTGCCAACAAGCCCCTCTTTTGAGGGGCTTTTTTTGTTGAAGCCAGAATGAAATTGTTCCAAGCTGTGATTCTTAAGGAATGTCACTCAGTCAGGAAACTATGAAAAAGCTGCTCGCGCTAGGGATGGGATTAATCGCACTGTTGCTGGTGCTGATACTGGCTACATTTGGCCTGATGCATACTCGCTACCTGACGCCTTCCGCTCAATGGTTAACCGACCATTTATGGCCCGGCGAGCTGACCTTCACCCGGTTAGAATACGACTATCCGCGTCATTTCCGCCTGCACGATGTCACCCTGGATCAAGATGAAAAACCGCTGCACTTTCAGCAGGTGGATGTCTGGCTTAGCGCCCGCCCCTGGCAGGATGATAAATGGGTTATCGACAGTCTGCTGCTTGATGGCGCCAATTTCTCGGCTGGGCTGCCCAGCCACCCTTTCCTGTCCGAACTGAAACTAAACCAACTGGCGCTGCACAATATTGATTTTGCAATGGATGGTCTGATTGCACGCGGCTTTGACCTGCAGATTAAAAACCCGTCCTGGCACAGCGCGACACAACTTCTGCCCTATGGCGAGTTGCAGCTGTCTGCCGAGCAGTTTTACTGGCACAGTGAAGCCATCGACAATGTGTTAGTCGATGCTGACTACCAGCCCGCCGACAGCACGGTTTATGGCGCCTCTTTTATCTGGCGCGGCGGTCAGTTCTCCGGTCAGGCCGAGCAGTATCCGCAAGGCTGGTCACTGGTCAATGTCACCATCAACCAGCTCAACCTGGATCAGGACCTCACTCAACTCACTGCCCCTTGGTGGCCACTCCTACGCAGCCATGTTGCGCGCATCAACAGCCTGGATATTCTCAACAGCAATCTGCGCGTGGCCGGCAGCGAGATGGCCAACCTGGCCCTGTCGGCAGAAAATCTGCAGTTAGACCATACCTGGTGGCAACAGCAGCAAGGTTACCTGTCGCTCAATGCTGACAGCATGACCAGCCATGGCCTGCAATGGGTAGAGCCAAGCGTTAAACTGGACTTCGAACCAGACAAGATCCAAATCAGCGACTTTGCCAGTGAGGTGTTGCAGGGCAGCCTGCAACTGAGTGGTGAACTGACTCCCGGGCAGGTGCACCTGCACCACCTGACGGCTCGTGGTCTGAAGTGGTTTGGCGAACAAGACAGCGACTGGCACTGGCTCAGCATGGATCTTAGCAACTGGCACGCGCTGCAAATTGATCAATTTGATCTGCACAACCTGCAGCTGATCCAACTGCGACATACTCCGGCCTGGCAGTTGACTGGACTCAATGCCGAAGGCCGCGATACCGAGCTGATGCGGGATGGCAAATGGGGACTTTGGCAAGGCTCCGCCATCATCAGCGCCAATAACGCCAGTATCGGTTCAGTGCTCAGCAGTCAGGGCATTATTGAAATGCACAGTGACAATGGCCGCTGGTGGTTGGATCGCGCATTTCTGCCACTGGAAAAAGGCTACATCGATGCCAATGCGGAATGGCATTTCGCGGCTGACAGCGCGCCGTGGAAAGTGGCGCTGCATACCGACGGACTACCGCTGACCGAGCTGCACCAGTGGCTGACACTGCCTTTTCGTTTCGATGCTCTGGCGGATCTGGATCTCAATGCCGAAGGACTGGCCGGCGATTATTCCATGCTGGCTCATTCACTCACCGGTGAACTGCAACTGGGTTTGCGTCATGGCGTGCTCACCACACAACAGAACCAGCAATTAGTGGTTCAGCCATTTACACTGGATGGGCTGACTATCAGCGCGGACCGCGGACGTTTACAGCTTAACGCGGCGCCGCTAGCTGGGCCCGGACTTGATGCCCGCCTGCAAGGGAATATCGACTTAGTCGCCCCGCAGCAAGGGACACTTGAACTGCAGTCGCGCCAAGGCTGTCAGCAAACCCGCTTCGACCTGCTGCGTAATCAACAGGCTGAAGAGACTCTGTCAGCCAAAGCGTGTGCAGACACACTCAGTCGCGAGCGTGCTCGAGAATAGACTGATAATCGGGGATAAGCATGTAGGTTCCGGTAAACTCGACCGCGTCCTTGTCGCCGCTGGCGATGATAACGCGCATCACAATCCGCGCTTTACGCCCGGACTCCAGACGGTCAAGATCACCACTGATCCCATCCAGAGAAGTGGACGCCACCGGGTTATAGACTACCGGATGGCGGTAACGGATACGGCTGTCCACCAGCACAATATCCCCTTCCAGATTGCGTTCACGCATCAGCAGCCAGGCCATCCCCCACCCCGTCAGAGTGGCCAGAGTAAATGCTGAACCGGCAAACATGGTGTTGTGCGGGTTAAGATTAGGATTAAGCTGAGCCCCGCACTGAAACTGGTAACCTGTGTACTGCAGTACCTTGATGCCCATTTTTTCACTGATCGGAATATGCTCGCCCCAGCGTTCCTGCAACTCAGTGCACCATTCCGGTTTGCGCAGTACATCTGCCATCGGATCAAGGTGTTTGACCATTTGCTGATGGCGGACCGGGCCGCGTTCATCCGTGAGTTCACCGCGTTGCTCGAATCCGTTCTTTTCATAGAATTTTATCGCATCCTCACGCGCATTACACACCAGCCGTTTGGCCCCTTCCTGACGCGCCAGCGACTCCAGCGCGACCAGGATGAGTGATCCCATACCTTTGCTGCGCCGGTTCGCTTTCACCGCCATATAACGAATCTGGCCGTCACTGTCCGGAGTAATGTACAGACGTCCAATCGCCATCGGCCGGCCACGTCCGTCAACAATCATGCGGTGATGGCTCATGGCATCGTATTCGTCCCGCTCCGAACCGAGTGGCATTCGCCATGGCTCGCGCAACATCTGCCAGCGAAAATGAAAATACTTATTGAGCTGATTATCCGTCTTCGGCGTAATAAGTTTGTACATAGAGTCGGTTCCTGCTGGCTCTAAAGAGCCGTCGTTAAGCCTGTAACCAGAAGGTTACCGGACCATCATTGATCAGTGACACTTTCATATCCGCGGCAAAACGGCCACGCTGTGTCGGTAGTACCTGAGTGCATAAATCGGAGAAGTAATCGTACAGGCGTTCAGCATCCTCTGGATGAGCACCACGGGAAAATCCGGCCCGGGTGCCCTTTTTGGTGTCTGCTGGCAGGGTAAACTGCGAGACCACCAGCACACTGCCGCCGACATCTTTGACACTCAGATTCATCTTACCGGCTTGATCTTCAAATACGCGGTAGCTGGTCACCCGTTCCATCAGGCGTTTCGCTTTCGCTTCGTCATCTTCACGCTCGACCCCGAGCAATACCAGTAAACCCTGTTCAATCTCGCCGACAATTTCACCTTCGACGCGCACTGCCGCTTCACTTACTCGTTGAATCAAGGCTATCACTCTGCTCTTTTCCTTGTGGTTGGGTTGGGGAATTGAGCGCTGAGTTTATCATGTCTGGCTCGTCGCTCCACTCGTCACGCTCACCGAGCGCCGCGGTCACTTCAGCCCCAATCAGCACGATCAACCAACACAGGTACACCCAGACAAACAGAATCGGGATCGCCGCCAGCGCGCCGTAAATCAGCTGGTAAGACGGAAACTGAGTAATGTAAACAGCAAAACCTTTCTTACTCAGTTCAAACAACAAGGCCGCGACCAGGGCGCCGGAGACCGCGTGCCAGATAACGACTTTTTTATTCGGCACCAGCAGGTACAACCCCGAAAAGGCAAAAAAGGACAGCAATAACGGCAGGCGGGCGAGGAAAAAATTAAACGCGCCGGTCAGCGCTTCATTGTCCAGCAGCTTAAGTGACGTAATGTACGACGTCACCGCGATACTGGCACCGACCAAAATCGGCCCCAGGGTCAGGATCATCCAGTACATCGAGAATGAAAAGACCAGACGGCGTTTTTTACGCACCCGCCAGATATAGTTCAGATTTTTATCGATGTTCGAGATCAGTGTCAGCGCCGCGATAAAGAGGAACATACCGCCAACGGCCGTCATTTTACCGGTATTGGTGACAAATTCGGCTAACGCGGTGCGCACCGCATCACCGGCCGCCGGCACGAAATGGGTAATGACATAATCCTGCACTTCATCGCCGACGTTATCGAAAATAGCAAACGAAGAGAGGATCGACAGCAGCACGGTCAACATCGGCACGATAGACAGCAAGGTGATGTAAGCCAGATAGCCAGCGTTCACATTGACTCTGTCGTGCCCCATGCGGGCAAATAAATAGCGGCCGAATAACAGACTATGCTTGACCAGTAACTGGATGTTCAAGGTGTTTCTCCCATTTAACGATATCCGTCCCTGAATGACCAATCTGGCTGGAGTGATCATATGAACATTTGAATTATCTGACAGATAAGGTTTTGAAATTGTAGCGGATCATAGCGCTTAGTGTGACACGCAACGCGGCCAGATGACACAGAATGCAGCGCGATACACAAACTGAACCGGTTTATTGAACACCACTATCAGTTATCACTAAATCGACCAGTAAAGCGGTGTTGAATACGGTATGCTGACTATATCAGGTTACAATGCAATTATTTTAATAGAAAGGAGTTCATGATGCCTTACTTGTTGGCCATCTTGTTATCTGTCTTCACCCTGACTGGTTGCCAGAGTGCGTATTATTCGGCAATGGAAAAAGTCGGCTACCATAAACGTGACATCATGGTTGATCGGGTTGAAGCCGCACAAGACTCACAGAAAGACGCTCAGCAGGAGCTGACCAGCGCGCTCGAAGCCCTGTCAGCCTTTACCCAGTTCGACGGTGGAGAGCTGGAAAGCGCCTATGAGCGCATCAACGATCAGTATCAGCAAAGCGAAGACGCCGCCGCGGATGTGCGCGATCGTATCGCCGCAATCGAAGATGTTTCCCAGGCTTTGTTTGCCGAGTGGCAGCAAGAGTTGTCGCTGTATACCAGCAGCAAGTTGCGTCGCGCCAGTGAGCAGAAGCTGAAACAAACTCAGGCATCGTATCAGACCATGCTGAAAGCGATGAAACAGGCTGAGCATACAATGACACCTGTGCTCAATACACTGCGTGACAACACCCTGTATCTCAAACACAACCTCAACGCCAGCGCGGTCGGCTCGCTGCAAGGTGAATTCGCCTCACTGGAGAAGGATATCCGCAGTGCGATCAGTCAGATGAATGCTGCAATTGCCGAGTCAGATCAGTTCCTCAGCCAGTTAAAACAGTAATGACCGCCAATACCGGACCGGCAGCGGTATTCAGATAGACCGCTCCGGTTAATCCGCTCATGGCGCCAGACAATAAAAAAGCCCTCAAATGAGGGCTTTTTTAATCCGCTGAACGATTACTTACGCGCAGCGCGTTTACGGTCGTTCTCAGTCAGGTGACGTTTACGGATACGGATGCTCTTCGGTGTTACTTCTACCAGCTCGTCATCATCGATGAACTCCAGAGCCTGTTCCAGCGTGTATTTGATCGCAGGAGTCAGAACCTGAGCGTCATCAGTACCAGAAGCACGTACGTTGGTCAGCTGCTTACCTTTCAGACAGTTTACTGTCAGGTCGTTAGAACGGTTGTGGATACCCACTACCTGACCTTCATAAACCTCATCCGCGTGTTCTGCAAACAGACGGCCACGCTCTTGCAGGTTAAACAGTGCGTAAGTCAGTGCTTTACCGGTTGCGTTAGAGATCAGTACGCCGTTAACACGTTGACCGATTTCGCCACCTTTGTGCGGGGCGTAGTGGTCAAAAGTATGGTACAGCAGACCAGTACCAGAAGTCAGAGTCAGGAACTCAGTCTGGAAGCCGATCAGGCCACGTGATGGCATCACGAAGTCAAGACGTACACGGCCTTTACCGTCCGGAGACATGTCTTTCAGTTCGCCTTTACGCAGACCGATTTTCTCCATGATACCGCCCTGGTTCTCTTCCAGTACGTCGATAGTCACAGTTTCAAACGGTTCCATCAGTTGGCCATCTTCTTCGCGCAGAATAACTTCCGGACGAGATACTGCCAGCTCAAAACCTTCACGGCGCATGTTTTCAATCAGGATAGACAGGTGCAGTTCACCACGACCAGATACACGGAATTTATCTGGATCGTCAGTTTGCTCAACGCGCAGGGCTACGTTGTGTACCAGTTCTTTTTCCAGACGCTCAAGGATGTTACGTGAAGTCACGAACTTACCTTCTTTACCCGCGAACGGAGAAGTGTTGACCTGGAAAGTCATCGTAACGGTTGGTTCATCAACAGTCAGTGCAGGCAGAGCTTCTACTGTGTTCACGTCACAGATAGTGTCAGAGATTTTCAGCTCACCCAGACCTGTGATCGCAACGATGTCACCAGCCGTTGCCAGGTCAGTTTCAGAACGTTGCAGACCCAGGTAACCCAGAACCGTACCCACTTTGCCGTTACGCTTCTTGCCATCAGCACTGATTACCGTCACTTGCTGGTTTGGCTTCACGCTACCACGGGTTACACGGCCAACACCGATAACACCAACGTAAGAGCTGTAATCCAGCTGTGAAATCTGCATCTGCAGTGGACCATCAAGGTCAACGTTTGGTGATTCAACATTATCAACGATTGCCTGGAACAGCGGTTCCATGTTTTCGCCGGTCTCGCCTTCTTCCAGCGATGCCCAACCGTTCAGTGCTGATGCGTAAACCACTTGGAAGTCAAGCTGTTCGTCAGTCGCGCCCAGGTTGTCAAACAGGTCAAATACCTGGTCCATAACCCAGTCAGGACGCGCGCCAGGGCGGTCGATTTTGTTGATAACAACGATAGGCTTCAGACCGTGAGCAAACGCTTTCTGCGTTACAAAGCGGGTTTGTGGCATTGGGCCGTCAACCGCGTCAACGATCAGCAGTACAGAGTCTACCATCGACATAATACGCTCTACTTCACCACCGAAGTCCGCGTGTCCCGGGGTGTCAACGATGTTGATACGGAAATCATTCCAGTTGATCGCTGTGTTCTTCGCCAGGATGGTAATACCACGCTCTTTTTCGATGTCGTTCGAGTCCATGACTCGCTCTTCAACGTCACCGCGCGACTCTAGCGTGCCCGATTGCTGGAGCAGTTTATCTACCAGGGTCGTTTTGCCGTGGTCAACGTGCGCGATGATCGCGATGTTTCTTAGTTTTTCAATCTGAGTAGCCATGGAATTTTGCTTCACTTAATTACACAAATGGCCCGATTTACGGAAGTGCAAACCAGTACCTGAGTTTGGTTAAAAAAACGGCCAATAATGTACCAGATTTTGGCGAAAAGCCTAGAAATATGTGATCTGACTCTGTGAATTTCGCACATTTAGAGCCTAGTCGCGAATTGAAATGAACACAAACCGTCCTGGAGCAGAAAAGACAATTGACAATCACAGAAATAATCGGCTGAATAGTGTTCGCTTTGTTATAAATTGGTGCAGCAAAAACCACTATGCACCATAAGAGTGCAGTAAGGGATCATCATGGTGCAATGGAAAGCACCAAAAAGAACCAAACACTCGCAAAGCATTGAAATTACGGAACTTAAGAAATTGGCACGATATTAGCTTAATAAAATCAGCATTGCTTAAGAAATAGTGCAGCCTTAAGCAATGCTGGTTTCACTTTGATTCGAGCCCAAACCGCTTTATTAACACTGGAGGTTATCCAAGATGTCAGTAGAAAACGTTCTATCGCTGATCCAAGAAAACGAAGTTAAGTTTGTTGACCTACGCTTCACAGATACAAAAGGTAAAGAGCAACATATCTCTATTCCTGCTCACCAAATCGACGCAGACTTCTTCGAAGAAGGTAAAATGTTCGATGGTTCATCAGTTGCTGGCTGGAAAGGTATCAACGAATCTGACATGGTAATGATGCCGGATGCATCATCTGCTGTACTAGACCCGTTCACAGAAGACGCAACGCTAAACATCCGTTGTGACATTCTTGAGCCTGCAACTATGCAAGGCTACGATCGTGACCCACGTTCTATCGCAAAACGTGCTGAAGAATACATGCGTTCAACTGGCATCGCAGACACTGTTCTGGTTGGTCCAGAGCCAGAGTTCTTCCTGTTTGACGACGTGAAATTCTCTACTGACATGTCAGGTTCTTTCTTCAAGATCGATGACGTGGAAGCGGCATGGAACACTGGCACTGAATACGAAAACGGTAACAAAGGTCACCGTCCAGGTGTGAAAGGCGGTTACTTCCCAGTAGCGCCAGTTGACTCATCTCAAGACATCCGTTCAGCTATGTGTCTGATCATGGAAGAAATGGGTCTGGTTGTTGAAGCACACCACCACGAAGTAGCAACAGCGGGTCAGAACGAAATCGCAACGCGTTTCAACACTCTGACGACTAAAGCGGACGAAATCCAAATCTACAAGTACGTTGTTCATAACGTTGCTCACGCATTCGGTAAAACAGCGACTTTCATGCCTAAACCACTCGTTGGCGACAACGGTTCAGGTATGCACGTGCACCAATCTCTGGCAAAAGACGGCGTTAACCTGTTCGCAGGCGACAAGTACGGCGGCCTGTCTGAAATGGCGATCTACTACATCGGTGGTATCATCAAACACGCTCGTGCAATCAACGCATTCGCTAACCCAGCGACTAACTCATACAAGCGTCTGGTTCCTCACTTCGAAGCACCAGTTATGCTGGCATACTCTGCACGTAACCGTTCAGCGTCTATCCGTATCCCAGTGGTACCAAGCCCTAAAGCACGTCGTATCGAAATTCGTTTCGGCGATCCAGCAGCGAACCCATACCTGGCGTTTGCAGCAATGCTGATGGCTGGTCTTGACGGTATCAAGAACAAGATCCACCCAGGTGAAGCGATGGATAAAGATCTGTACGATCTACCAGCAGAAGAAGCTGCAGAAATTCCAAAAGTGGCAGAATCTCTGCAACAAGCTCTGCAATGCCTAGACGAAGACCGCGAGTTCCTGACAGCAGGTGGCGTATTCTCTGATGACTTCATCAACTCTTACATCGACCTGAAATCTAAAGATGTAGAGCGCGTGAACGTAGCAGTACACCCACTAGAGTTCGAACTGTACTACTCTGTATAATTCGCACTCAGTGCCGTTGTAACCGCGGTTGCAATCAATAATAAGGCTCGCCTCGCAGGCGGGCCTTTTTTCTATTGGTTGACGTTCAGAGCCTTATTATCCTTGTCTTCTCACTGCCATATGACAGCTCAGCCAAGGAGTCGCATGAAACGGACCACTCCCCTTGCATTACTGCTGTGTCTGCTGCCCGCAGCAGACACTCAGCCCCAGACCATCTATACCTGGACCGATCATCACGGCACCGTTCATTTTAGTGATAATCCAAGTCATGCCCATAGCCGGGTGCTGCGACTATCCGTTAATGACGCACTGCTCGTTAATGACACACCGCCGGCCTTAACCCCGTCGGTCAATGCGGCAACGGCACAGGTTGCACCGAAACAGCACACAACCACTCAAACAGAGCTGCACATAGAGTGGTTAAAACCGACTCATGAACAGACGGTTCACGACAATCAGGGCAACATCACCCTGCATATCGCACTAAACCGCCCGCTGTCTGAGCAAGAGACACTGCAATTACTGCTCGATGATCAGCCTTTTGGTGCACCCGGCACCAAAACAGTGTGGCAGCTGAGTAATATTGCACGCGGCTCACATACCTTTTTAATTCAGGCTCTTGTAAGCGGCAAGGTTATTGCATCGTCTAGTAAAGTAACGGTGTATCTGCATCGGGCATCCATTAAATAGGTGTGAACAACACTCAATCGCCCGATTTAACAGGGGATTTCACTTTTTATTTCTATACCGTTGCGCCATACTTGACAAAACAGTGCACCATTATTGTGCATTGCATCATTTTGGAACACGGCAAGGACGATACTGTGAGTGCAGAGCTAAGCGAAACCATTCTGAACAATGTTGTAACCGCCACCTTGATGTTGGATGAAACATTGTGCGTACGTTACGCCAACCCGGCGGCCGAACAACTGTTTTCCCAAAGTGCCAAGCGCATTATCAATCAACCGCTGTCAAAACTGATTCAACACGCTTCGATGGACCTGGCTTTACTGTCTCAGCCATTGCAAAGCGGACAGAGTATTACAGACAGTGATGTCACCTTCGTGGTTGACGGCAAACCCTTAATGCTGGAAGTGACCGTTAGTCCGATTTCGTGGCAGAAGAGCTTGATGCTGTTGGTTGAAATGCGAAAAATCGGTCAGCAACGCCGCCTGACTCAGGAGCTCAATCAGCATGCGCAGCAACAAGCAGCGAAACTGCTGGTGCGAGGTTTAGCTCATGAAATTAAAAACCCGTTAGGGGGGTTGCGCGGCGCAGCTCAGTTGCTGGAACGCATGTTACCGGACCAGAGCCTGACCGAATACACCCAGATTATTATCGAACAGGCAGATCGTCTGCGTGCGCTGGTCGACCGTTTACTTGGCCCGCAGAAGCCTGGCAAGAAAACGTCGGAGAACCTGCATCTGATTCTGGAAAAGGTTCGTCAGCTGGTTGAACTCGAAGGTGGCAAAGAGTTGCAGATTGAGCGGGATTACGATCCCAGCCTGCCTAATATCATGATGGATACCGATCAAATCGAGCAGGCTCTACTCAATATCGTCAGTAATGCGGCGCAAATTTTGTCACAGCAGTCGCATGGCGTGATTACCCTACGCACCCGCACCGTGCACCAAGCCAATATTCACGGCCAGCGACATAAGTTGGTGGCCCGCATTGAGATCATTGATAACGGCCCGGGTATCCCACTCGAACTACAGGATACACTGTTCTACCCGATGGTCAGTGGCCGGGAAGGTGGGACCGGACTTGGTCTGTCAATCTCTCAAAACCTGATCGACCAGCACAATGGAAAAATCGATGTAGAAAGCTGGCCAGGACGAACCATATTTACGATTTATTTACCCATCTGATGGTGTGATTATGCGACCACTGAGAATGTAGGTTGCTGTTGAGGAAGAATACTATGAGTAAAGGATACGTTTGGGTTGTCGATGACGACAGTTCTATTCGTTGGGTGATGGAGAAAACCCTGTCGTCAGCAAACATTAAATGTGAAACCTTCTCCGATGCGGAAAGCGTTCTGATGGCATTAGAACGAGAAACGCCGGATGTACTGGTTTCTGATATTCGTATGCCCGGGATCGACGGAATCGAGTTACTGCATCAGGTACACTCGCGCTCACCAGAGCTCCCGGTGATCATCATGACGGCCCACTCCGACCTGGATGCAGCCGTAAATGCCTATCAGAAGGGGGCATTCGAATATCTGCCTAAGCCGTTTGATGTGGATGAGACCCTCACTCTGGTTGAACGTGCGATTGCCCACGGTCAGGAACAGCGTAAAGAGCAGTCACAAAATCAGGTCCCCACCTACGATACACCGGAAATCATCGGCGAAGCGCCAGCAATGCAGGAAGTGTTTCGCGCCATCGGCCGCCTGTCCCGCTCTTCGATTTCAGTGTTGATTAACGGTGAATCGGGTACCGGTAAAGAATTGGTCGCTCATGCTCTGCATCGTCACAGCCCGCGGGCGCAGAACCCTTTTATCGCCCTCAATATGGCCGCTATCCCGAAAGACCTGATCGAATCTGAACTGTTTGGCCACGAAAAAGGCGCGTTTACCGGCGCCAACAATGTACGTCAGGGCCGTTTTGAACAGGCTAATGGCGGAACACTGTTTCTGGATGAAATCGGTGACATGCCGCTCGACATTCAGACCCGTTTGCTGCGGGTACTGGCCGATGGACAGTTCTATCGTGTCGGCGGCCATTCCGCAATCAAAGTCGATGTGCGAATTGTCGCCGCAACGCACCAGAATCTGGAAAAACTGGTTCATCAGGGCAAGTTCCGTGAAGACCTGTTCCACCGTCTTAACGTCATCCGCATTCAAATTCCTGCTTTGCGTGAGCGTCGTCAGGACATCGACAAACTGACCAAACATTTTCTTGCTCTGGCTGCCAAAGAGTTAGGCGTGGAGATGAAAACTCTGCATAGCAAAACAATCGAAATTCTCAATCGTCTCGATTGGCCGGGTAACGTACGTCAGTTAGAAAACATGTGCCGCTGGCTGACGGTAATGGCAAGTGGTACCGAAGTGTTACCAAGCGACCTGCCTTCTGAGTTACTGGCAGAGAAGAAAACGGTCGACTTTGACAGTGATGTCAGTTGGCAGAAGCAGCTTGAAGCCTGGGCAAAATCCGCCCTAGCATCTGGTGAAACTGAAATCCTCTCTTATGCTCTGCCGGAATTTGAACGCATCCTGCTGGAAGCCGCTTTGAATCATACTAACGGCCATAAACAAGATGCAGCCAAAGTGCTTGGCTGGGGACGTAATACCCTGACGCGCAAGCTTAAAGAATTGTATTAGCCCGAAGCATAATCTCACTGAGAGCTATGCAAGGTGGTCTGTAATCAGGCCACCTTTTTATTTTCCGCCGCTGCATTCAGCCCGCAGCAGTCTCCTTTCAGCGAGCGACGAGAGATCAACATATACAGTAAACAAGAACAAAGTCGCAGCAAAATAAGCCAGATTCAGCCATTACAGCTACTGACACTGACCCGATTGGTTTTTATACTTAGCGCAGAATTTGACTTGGTAGATGACAATGATTACAAAAAATATTCCCCTGACTGATCTACACCGCCACCTTGACGGCAACATCCGCACTCAAACCATCCTTGAGCTTGGCCAGAAGTTTGGTATGGCGTTACCCGCCGATACTGTGGAAGCTCTGACACCGCATGTACAAATTGTCGAAGCCGAACCCTCTCTGGTTGCCTTTCTGTCGAAACTTGACTGGGGTGTGGCAGTACTGGGTGATCTGGACGCTTGCCGCCGCGTGGCCTACGAAAACGTTGAGGATGCACTCAACGCGCAGATCGATTATGCCGAACTGCGTTTTTCTCCGTATTACATGGCAATGAAACATAACCTGCCCATTGCCGGTGTCGTCGAAGCCGTGGTCGATGGCGTACAAGCCGGTGTACGCGATTTTGGCGTGCAAGCTAACCTGATTGGCATACTGAGCCGTACTTTCGGCACAAAAGCGTGTCAGCAAGAGCTGGAGGGCATTCTGAGCCAGAAACAGCACATCGTCGCACTCGATTTAGCCGGGGATGAGCTGGGACAACCTGGAGATCGCTTTGTCAGCCACTTTAAACAAGCACGCGATGCCGGACTGAATATTACCGTCCACGCAGGCGAAGCCGCTGGCCCGCAGAGCATGTGGCAGGCTATTCGCGAATTAGGCGCAACCCGTATAGGCCACGGTGTCAAAGCAATTGAAGATCCGCAGCTGATGGATTATCTGGCTAAACACCGGATTGGTATTGAGTCGTGCCTGACATCGAACATTCAAACCAGCACCGTTGCCAGTCTGGCACAACACCCGCTCAAACGTTTCCTTGAGCACGGTGTGCCAGCATGTCTGAATACCGATGATCCGGCAGTAGAAGGCATCGAATTACCATACGAGTATGAAGTGGCAGCCCCGCAAGCAGGTCTAAGCCAAGAGCAAATCCGTCAGGCTCAAATCAACGGCCTGGAGCTCGCTTTCTTGTCTGAAGCAGAAAAACAGACACTGAAGGATAAAGTCGCTCAACGCTGTTAAACTTTCATCAAGCAAAATATACCAAAGCCCCGCCCTTACAAGCGGGGCTTTTTTGTTAGGGTCTAGGGTCTAGGGTCTAGGGTCTAGGGTCTAGGGTCTAGGGTCTAGGGTCTAGAATTTAAAATCAATAACCTGGAAAGATAGCAATATATTCCGGTCTCGATATTGGCTGGAATAGATAAAGAAATAGCGGACGGCCGGGCTGGCGCACCATCGGAGACGCGCACGTCCGGGACTCGTTCGGCCAAAGGACGAAACACTTCTCTATCACCTTAAACAAAAAACCCAGTCATAAGACTGGGTTTCTGTAAATAAGGGGCGGACGGCTGGGGTCGCACACGAGCGGGACTCGTCATCGCAACGCGATGAATTTAGTTCAGCTCAAACGAAAAAACCCCAGCATTTCTGCTAGGGTTTCGAATAAGTGGCGGACGGCCGGGCTGGCGCACCAGCGGGACTCGTTCGGCCAAAGGACGAAACACTTCTCTATCACCATAAACAAAAAACCCAGTCATAAGACTGGGTTTCTGTAAATAAGTGGCGGAGCGGACGGGACTCGAACCCGCGACCCCCGGCGTGACAGGCCGGTATTCTAACCAACTGAACTACCGCTCCGCATTGGTCAGACTATAAAAGTCTTTTTCATTTTTTGCTTTGAGCTTTTGCTTAAAAAAACTCAAAACAAGAAGTTTAAGCCTGGCGATGTTCTACTCTCACATGGGGAGGCCCCACACTACCATCGACGCTGTTTCGTTTCACTTCTGAGTTCGGAATGGAGTCAGGTGGGTCCAAAACGCTATGGTCGCCAAGCAAAATTTTAAAATTCGGAAAGCTGTTTAAATTCTCATACACATTCAATGTACTGGTCATTGAGTCCATCAAAACCCCTTGGGTGTTGTATGGTTAAGCCTCACGGGCAATTAGTACAGGTTAGCTCAACGCCTCACAACGCTTACACACCCTGCCTATCAACGTTCTAGTCTCGAACAACCCTTTAGGACACTTAAAGTGTCAGGGAAGACTCATCTCAGGGCTCGCTTCCCGCTTAGATGCTTTCAGCGGTTATCGATTCCGAACTTAGCTACCGGGCAATGCGTCTGGCGACACAACCCGAACACCAGAGGTTCGTCCACTCCGGTCCTCTCGTACTAGGAGCAGCCCCCTTCAATCTTCCAACGCCCACGGCAGATAGGGACCGAACTGTCTCACGACGTTCTAAACCCAGCTCGCGTACCACTTTAAATGGCGAACAGCCATACCCTTGGGACCGACTTCAGCCCCAGGATGTGATGAGCCGACATCGAGGTGCCAAACACCGCCGTCGATATGAACTCTTGGGCGGTATCAGCCTGTTATCCCCGGAGTACCTTTTATCCGTTGAGCGATGGCCCTTCCATTCAGAACCACCGGATCACTATGACCTGCTTTCGCACCTGCTCGAATTGTCATTCTCGCAGTCAAGCGGGCTTATGCCATTGCACTAACCTCACGATGTCCAACCGTGATTAGCCCACCTTCGTGCTCCTCCGTTACTCTTTGGGAGGAGACCGCCCCAGTCAAACTACCCACCAGGCACTGTCCTCGAACCGGATAACGGTCCAGAGTTAGAACATCAAACATACAAGGGTGGTATTTCAAGGACGGCTCCAACGCAACTGGCGTCACGTCTTCAAAGCCTCCCACCTATCCTACACATGTAGGTTCAATGTTCAGTGCCAAGCTGTAGTAAAGGTTCACGGGGTCTTTCCGTCTAGCCGCGGGTACACTGCATCTTCACAGCGATTTCAATTTCACTGAGTCTCGGGTGGAGACAGCGTGGCCATCATTACGCCATTCGTGCAGGTCGGAACTTACCCGACAAGGAATTTCGCTACCTTAGGACCGTTATAGTTACGGCCGCCGTTTACCGGGGCTTCGATCAAGAGCGTCGACCGAAGTCTAACCCCATCAATTAACCTTCCGGCACCGGGCAGGCGTCACACCGTATACGTCATCTTACGATTTTGCACAGTGCTGTGTTTTTAATAAACAGTTGCAGCCACCTGGTATCTGCGACTTCCAATAGCTCCATCCGCGAGGGACTTCACCGTCAGAAGCGTACCTTCTCCCGAAGTTACGGTACCATTTTGCCTAGTTCCTTCACCCGAGTTCTCTCAAGCGCCTTGGTATTCTCTACCCGACCACCTGTGTCGGTTTGGGGTACGATTCCTTACAATCTGAAGCTTAGAGGCTTTTCCTGGAAGCATGGCATCAATGACTTCATCACCGTAGTGACTCGACATCGTGTCTCAGCCTTACAGAGAGCCGGATTTACCTAACCCTCAAGCCTACGCACTTGAACCTGGACAACCGTCGCCAGGCCCACCTAGCCTTCTCCGTCCCCCCATCGCAATTGTAAGAAGTACGGGAATATTAACCCGTTTCCCATCGACTACGCCTTTCGGCCTCGCCTTAGGGGTCGACTTACCCTGCCCCGATTAACGTTGGACAGGAACCCTTGGTCTTCCGGCGAGGAGGTTTTTCACCCCCTTTATCGTTACTCATGTCAGCATTCGCACTTCTGATACCTCCAGCATGCCTTACAGCACACCTTCAACGGCTTACAGAACGCTCCCCTACCCAATGCGATAAATCGCATTGCCGCAGCTTCGGTTTACAGCTTAGCCCCGTTACATCTTCCGCGCAGGCCGACTCGACTAGTGAGCTATTACGCTTTCTTTAAATGATGGCTGCTTCTAAGCCAACATCCTAGCTGTCTGAGCCTTCCCACATCGTTTCCCACTTAGCTGTAATTTGGGACCTTAGCTGGCGGTCTGGGTTGTTTCCCTCTCCACGACGGACGTTAGCACCCGCCGTGTGTCTCCCGGATAGTACTTACTGGTATTCGGAGTTTGCAAAGGGTTGGTAAGTCGGGATGACCCCCTAGCCTTAACAGTGCTCTACCCCCAGTAGTATTCGTCCGAGGCGCTACCTAAATAGCTTTCGGGGAGAACCAGCTATCTCCGAGTTTGATTGGCCTTTCACCCCTAGCCACAAGTCATCCGCTAATTTTTCAACATTAGTCGGTTCGGTCCTCCAATTGATGTTACTCAATCTTCAACCTGCCCATGGCTAGATCACTCGGTTTCGGGTCTATATCCAGAGACTGAACGCCCAGTTAAGACTCGGTTTCCCTACGGCTCCCCTAAATGGTTAACCTTGCCACTGAATATAAGTCGCTGACCCATTATACAAAAGGTACGCAGTCACACCACGAAGGTGCTCCTACTGCTTGTACGTACACGGTTTCAGGTTCTATTTCACTCCCCTCACAGGGGTTCTTTTCGCCTTTCCCTCACGGTACTGGTTCACTATCGGTCAGTCAGGAGTATTTAGCCTTGGAGGATGGTCCCCCCATGTTCAGACAGGATAACACGTGTCCCGCCCTACTCGATTTCACTGAACATACGCTGTCGGCTACGGGGCTATCACCCTGTTTCGCGGTCCTTTCCAGAACCTTCACCTGACGCATGTAAAGCTTAAGGGCTAATCCAATTTCGCTCGCCGCTACTTTCGGAATCTCAATTGATTTCTTTTCCTCGGGGTACTTAGATGTTTCAGTTCCCCCGGTTCGCCTCATTAACCTATGTATTCAGTTAATGATACCTGCTTATGCAGGTGGGTTTCCCCATTCGGAAATCGTAGACTCAAGTGGCTCTTACTGCCTCATCTACGCTTATCGCAAGTTAGTACGTCCTTCATCGCCTCTGACTGCCAAGGCATCCACCGTGTACGCTTAGTCACTTAACCATACAACCCGAAGGAGTTTCGAGTTGATGAACCAAGTCACCAAGGTTTCGTTGTCTCTCATTATTTGAATGAGCGAGAGACTTTTCGATTTTGCCGGACTCAATTTTGAAACTTGTTAAACAAGCTTCTACCAAGCACACTTGAATGTGTTGTTGGTGTATTCCATTTCGGAATACATTGAGAACTTTACAAATAATATTTCGTTTATGAATAAACAAAAGATTATTTTGTCAGCTTTCCAAATTGTTAAAGAGCAAGATTCATATCTCTAATGAGATGAACCATGTTTAAGAGCACTGATTTCTTCTTTATGAAGGAATGCGCTTAAAGATGGTGGAGCTAAGCAGGATCGAACTGCTGACCTCCTGCGTGCAAGGCAGGCGCTCTCCCAGCTGAGCTATAGCCCCATCAGGTGTTGATACTGTGTGCCAATCTCCTGGGAGGAAGATTGGTGGGTCTGAGTGGACTCGAACCACCGACCTCTCGCTTATCAGGCGAACGCTCTAACCACCTGAGCTACAGACCCAGTATCGTCTCTTAAATCGTATAAACCATCAATCTGTGTGAACACTCATCGCAATAATCATTCGTATAAGGAGGTGATCCAGCGCCAGGTTCCCCTAGCGCTACCTTGTTACGACTTCACCCCAGTCATGAACCACAAAGTGGCAAGCGTCCTCCCGAAGGTTAAACTACCTGCTTCTTTTGCAGCCCACTCCCATGGTGTGACGGGCGGTGTGTACAAGGCCCGGGAACGTATTCACCGTGGCATTCTGATCCACGATTACTAGCGATTCCGACTTCATGGAGTCGAGTTGCAGACTCCAATCCGGACTACGACGCACTTTTTGGGATTCGCTCACTTTCGCAAGTTGGCCGCCCTCTGTATGCGCCATTGTAGCACGTGTGTAGCCCTACTCGTAAGGGCCATGATGACTTGACGTCGTCCCCACCTTCCTCCGGTTTATCACCGGCAGTCTCCCTGGAGTTCCCGACTTTACTCGCTGGCAAACAAGGATAAGGGTTGCGCTCGTTGCGGGACTTAACCCAACATTTCACAACACGAGCTGACGACAGCCATGCAGCACCTGTCTCTCAGTTCCCGAAGGCACAAGACTGTCTCCAGTCTCTTCTGAGGATGTCAAGAGTAGGTAAGGTTCTTCGCGTTGCATCGAATTAAACCACATGCTCCACCGCTTGTGCGGGCCCCCGTCAATTCATTTGAGTTTTAATCTTGCGACCGTACTCCCCAGGCGGTCTACTTAACGCGTTAGCTCCGAAAGCCACGGCTCAAGGCCACAACCTCCAAGTAGACATCGTTGACGGCGTGGACTACCAGGGTATCTAATCCTGTTTGCTCCCCACGCTTTCGCATCTGAGTGTCAGTATCTGTCCAGGGGGCCGCCTTCGCCACCGGTATTCCTTCAGATCTCTACGCATTTCACCGCTACACCTGAAATTCTACCCCCCTCTACAGTACTCTAGCCTGCCAGTTTCAAATGCAATTCCGAGGTTGAGCCCCGGGCTTTCACATCTGACTTAACAAACCACCTGCATGCGCTTTACGCCCAGTAATTCCGATTAACGCTCGCACCCTCCGTATTACCGCGGCTGCTGGCACGGAGTTAGCCGGTGCTTCTTCTGCAGCTAACGTCAAACGAATGCGCTATTAACACATCCGCCTTCCTCACTGCTGAAAGTACTTTACAACCCGAAGGCCTTCTTCATACACGCGGCATGGCTGCATCAGGCTTGCGCCCATTGTGCAATATTCCCCACTGCTGCCTCCCGTAGGAGTCTGGACCGTGTCTCAGTTCCAGTGTGGCTGATCATCCTCTCAGACCAGCTAGGGATCGTCGCCTTGGTGAGCCCTTACCTCACCAACTAGCTAATCCCACCTGGGCATATCCTGACGCGAGAGGCCCGAAGGTCCCCCTCTTTGGCCCGAAGGCATCATGCGGTATTAGCCATCGTTTCCAATGGTTATCCCCCACATCAGGGCAATTTCCCAGGCATTACTCACCCGTCCGCCGCTCGCCGCCCTTAACGTTCCCCGAAGGTTCAGTTAAGTCGCTGCCGCTCGACTTGCATGTGTTAGGCCTGCCGCCAGCGTTCAATCTGAGCCATGATCAAACTCTTCAATTTAAGATTTTGTTCGGCTCAATGAATACTGACTTCAAATTACCTTAGTAATTCAAAGCTATTACCATTCCAACAGAATGGTAATGAATTGACTGTGCTCGAATGATTGCTCATTCAAATTGGTCACTCAGTTCATTGATACCTAAGTTGATTCTTTAGAATCATCTTCGATTATCATCAACGAGTGCCCACACAGATTGATAGGTTTATATTGTTAAAGAGCATTTCTCTAAAAAGAGAAGGCTTTCAGTGCCTTAGCACCTGGGCAGGACGCGTATATTACGCTGTGCACCGTGAAAGTCAACATAAAACTTTAAGTTTTTTAAAAGCTTTATGGTGACTTGTCTAATTACTAGACAAGTACAAATATGAGCCTGGCGATGTTCTACTCTCACATGGGGAGGCCCCACACTACCATCGACGCTGTTTCGTTTCACTTCTGAGTTCGGAATGGAATCAGGTGGGTCCAAAACGCTATGGTCGCCAAGCAAAATTTTGTCAGGAACAAAATTTAACGCACTTTAGTGCGGCCCGAAGGGTTAACTACATGGATGTAGTTAATAAATTCAATTCCAAAATTCGGAAAGCTGTTTTCGTTCTCTTTACACATTCAATGTACTGGTCATTGAGTCCAATCAAAACCCCTTGGGTGTTGTATGGTTAAGCCTCACGGGCAATTAGTACAGGTTAGCTCAACGCCTCACAACGCTTACACACCCTGCCTATCAACGTTCTAGTCTCGAACAACCCTTTAGGATACTTAAAGTATCAGGGAAGACTCATCTCAGGGCTCGCTTCCCGCTTAGATGCTTTCAGCGGTTATCGATTCCGAACTTAGCTACCGGGCAATGCGTCTGGCGACACAACCCGAACACCAGAGGTTCGTCCACTCCGGTCCTCTCGTACTAGGAGCAGCCCCCTTCAATCTTCCAACGCCCACGGCAGATAGGGACCGAACTGTCTCACGACGTTCTAAACCCAGCTCGCGTACCACTTTAAATGGCGAACAGCCATACCCTTGGGACCGACTTCAGCCCCAGGATGTGATGAGCCGACATCGAGGTGCCAAACACCGCCGTCGATATGAACTCTTGGGCGGTATCAGCCTGTTATCCCCGGAGTACCTTTTATCCGTTGAGCGATGGCCCTTCCATTCAGAACCACCGGATCACTATGACCTGCTTTCGCACCTGCTCGAATTGTCATTCTCGCAGTCAAGCGGGCTTATGCCATTGCACTAACCTCACGATGTCCAACCGTGATTAGCCCACCTTCGTGCTCCTCCGTTACTCTTTGGGAGGAGACCGCCCCAGTCAAACTACCCACCAGGCACTGTCCTCGAACCGGATAACGGTCCAGAGTTAGAACATCAAACATACAAGGGTGGTATTTCAAGGACGGCTCCAACGCAACTGGCGTCACGTCTTCAAAGCCTCCCACCTATCCTACACATGTAGGTTCAATGTTCAGTGCCAAGCTGTAGTAAAGGTTCACGGGGTCTTTCCGTCTAGCCGCGGGTACACTGCATCTTCACAGCGATTTCAATTTCACTGAGTCTCGGGTGGAGACAGCGTGGCCATCATTACGCCATTCGTGCAGGTCGGAACTTACCCGACAAGGAATTTCGCTACCTTAGGACCGTTATAGTTACGGCCGCCGTTTACCGGGGCTTCGATCAAGAGCGTCGACCGAAGTCTAACCCCATCAATTAACCTTCCGGCACCGGGCAGGCGTCACACCGTATACGTCATCTTACGATTTTGCACAGTGCTGTGTTTTTAATAAACAGTTGCAGCCACCTGGTATCTGCGACTTCCAATAGCTCCATCCGCAAGGGACTTCACCGTCAGAAGCGTACCTTCTCCCGAAGTTACGGTACCATTTTGCCTAGTTCCTTCACCCGAGTTCTCTCAAGCGCCTTGGTATTCTCTACCCGACCACCTGTGTCGGTTTGGGGTACGATTCCTTACAATCTGAAGCTTAGAGGCTTTTCCTGGAAGCATGGCATCAATGACTTCACTACCGTAGTAGCTCGACGTCGTGTCTCAGCCTTACAGAGAGCCGGATTTACCTAACTCTCAAGCCTACGCACTTGAACCTGGACAACCGTCGCCAGGCCCACCTAGCCTTCTCCGTCCCCCCATCGCAATTGTAAGAAGTACGGGAATATTAACCCGTTTCCCATCGACTACGCCTTTCGGCCTCGCCTTAGGGGTCGACTTACCCTGCCCCGATTAACGTTGGACAGGAACCCTTGGTCTTCCGGCGAGGAGGTTTTTCACCCCCTTTATCGTTACTCATGTCAGCATTCGCACTTCTGATACCTCCAGCATGCCTTACAGCACACCTTCAACGGCTTACAGAACGCTCCCCTACCCAATGCGATAAATCGCATTGCCGCAGCTTCGGTTTACAGCTTAGCCCCGTTACATCTTCCGCGCAGGCCGACTCGACTAGTGAGCTATTACGCTTTCTTTAAATGATGGCTGCTTCTAAGCCAACATCCTAGCTGTCTGAGCCTTCCCACATCGTTTCCCACTTAGCTGTAATTTGGGACCTTAGCTGGCGGTCTGGGTTGTTTCCCTCTCCACGACGGACGTTAGCACCCGCCGTGTGTCTCCCGGATAGTACTTACTGGTATTCGGAGTTTGCAAAGGGTTGGTAAGTCGGGATGACCCCCTAGCCTTAACAGTGCTCTACCCCCAGTAGTATTCGTCCGAGGCGCTACCTAAATAGCTTTCGGGGAGAACCAGCTATCTCCGAGTTTGATTGGCCTTTCACCCCTAGCCACAAGTCATCCGCTAATTTTTCAACATTAGTCGGTTCGGTCCTCCAATTGATGTTACTCAATCTTCAACCTGCCCATGGCTAGATCACTCGGTTTCGGGTCTATATCCAGAGACTGAACGCCCAGTTAAGACTCGGTTTCCCTACGGCTCCCCTAAATGGTTAACCTTGCCACTGAATATAAGTCGCTGACCCATTATACAAAAGGTACGCAGTCACACCACGAAGGTGCTCCTACTGCTTGTACGTACACGGTTTCAGGTTCTATTTCACTCCCCTCACAGGGGTTCTTTTCGCCTTTCCCTCACGGTACTGGTTCACTATCGGTCAGTCAGGAGTATTTAGCCTTGGAGGATGGTCCCCCCATGTTCAGACAGGATAACACGTGTCCCGCCCTACTCGATTTCACTGAACATACGCTGTCGGCTACGGGGCTATCACCCTGTTTCGCGGTCCTTTCCAGAACCTTCACCTGACGCATGTAAAGCTTAAGGGCTAATCCAATTTCGCTCGCCGCTACTTTCGGAATCTCAATTGATTTCTTTTCCTCGGGGTACTTAGATGTTTCAGTTCCCCCGGTTCGCCTCATTAACCTATGTATTCAGTTAATGATACCTGCTTATGCAGGTGGGTTTCCCCCATTCGGAAATCGTAGACTCAAGTGGCTCTTACTGCCTCATCTACGCTTATCGCAAGTTAGTACGTCCTTCATCGCCTCTGACTGCCAAGGCATCCACCGTGTACGCTTAGTCACTTAACCATACAACCCGAAGGAGTTTCGAGTTGATGAACCAAGTCACCAAGGTTTCGTTGTCTCTCATTATTTGAATGAGCGAGAGACTTTTCGATTTTGCCGGACTCAATTTTGAAACTTGTTAAACAAGCTTCTACCAAGCACACTTGAATGTGTTGTTGGTGTATTCCATTTCGGAATACATTGAGAACTTTACAAATAATGTTTCGTTTACGAATAAACAAAAGATTATTTTGTCAGCTTTCCAAATTGTTAAAGAGCGTTGTTTCTTTCGAAACAGAGTACCTGTTTGGCACTTTCTAAAGATTCTCAGCGTCAGAAATCCGAACCACGTACGTTTTACTGAAGTGGTTTGGAATTTGAAATCCAAAAATACTTAGAGAGTGGTGGGCGATACCGGGTTCGAACCAGTGACCCCCTGCTTGTAAGGCAGGTGCTCTCCCAACTGAGCTAATCGCCCATCTTATTTTAATTCCCATGGAAGGAATGGTGGGTCGTGCAGGATTCGAACCTGCGACCAATTGATTAAAAGTCAACTGCTCTACCAACTGAGCTAACGACCCCTTTTATTTCACAAGGAAATGGTATCCCGTAGGGGAGTCGAACCCCTGTTACCGCCGTGAAAGGGCGGTGTCCTAGGCCTCTAGACGAACGGGACACTAAGATACTCTTCTTTATCTAAACCGTATCAATCTGTGTGAACACTCATCGCAATAATCATTCGTATAAGGAGGTGATCCAGCGCCAGGTTCCCCTAGCGCTACCTTGTTACGACTTCACCCCAGTCATGAACCACAAAGTGGCAAGCGTCCTCCCGAAGGTTAAACTACCTGCTTCTTTTGCAGCCCACTCCCATGGTGTGACGGGCGGTGTGTACAAGGCCCGGGAACGTATTCACCGTGGCATTCTGATCCACGATTACTAGCGATTCCGACTTCATGGAGTCGAGTTGCAGACTCCAATCCGGACTACGACGCACTTTTTGGGATTCGCTCACTCTCGCAAGTTGGCCGCCCTCTGTATGCGCCATTGTAGCACGTGTGTAGCCCTACTCGTAAGGGCCATGATGACTTGACGTCGTCCCCACCTTCCTCCGGTTTATCACCGGCAGTCTCCCTGGAGTTCCCGACTTTACTCGCTGGCAAACAAGGATAAGGGTTGCGCTCGTTGCGGGACTTAACCCAACATTTCACAACACGAGCTGACGACAGCCATGCAGCACCTGTCTCTCAGTTCCCGAAGGCACAAGACTGTCTCCAGTCTCTTCTGAGGATGTCAAGAGTAGGTAAGGTTCTTCGCGTTGCATCGAATTAAACCACATGCTCCACCGCTTGTGCGGGCCCCCGTCAATTCATTTGAGTTTTAATCTTGCGACCGTACTCCCCAGGCGGTCTACTTAACGCGTTAGCTCCGAAAGCCACGGCTCAAGGCCACAACCTCCAAGTAGACATCGTTGACGGCGTGGACTACCAGGGTATCTAATCCTGTTTGCTCCCCACGCTTTCGCATCTGAGTGTCAGTATCTGTCCAGGGGGCCGCCTTCGCCACCGGTATTCCTTCAGATCTCTACGCATTTCACCGCTACACCTGAAATTCTACCCCCCCTCTACAGTACTCTAGCCTGCCAGTTTCAAATGCAATTCCGAGGTTGAGCCCCGGGCTTTCACATCTGACTTAACAAACCACCTGCATGCGCTTTACGCCCAGTAATTCCGATTAACGCTCGCACCCTCCGTATTACCGCGGCTGCTGGCACGGAGTTAGCCGGTGCTTCTTCTGCAGCTAACGTCAAACGAATGCGCTATTAACACATCCGCCTTCCTCACTGCTGAAAGTACTTTACAACCCGAAGGCCTTCTTCATACACGCGGCATGGCTGCATCAGGCTTGCGCCCATTGTGCAATATTCCCCACTGCTGCCTCCCGTAGGAGTCTGGACCGTGTCTCAGTTCCAGTGTGGCTGATCATCCTCTCAGACCAGCTAGGGATCGTCGCCTTGGTGAGCCCTTACCTCACCAACTAGCTAATCCCACCTGGGCATATCCTGACGCGAGAGGCCCGAAGGTCCCCCTCTTTGGCCCGAAGGCATCATGCGGTATTAGCCATCGTTTCCAATGGTTATCCCCCACATCAGGGCAATTTCCCAGGCATTACTCACCCGTCCGCCGCTCGCCGCCCTTAACGTTCCCCGAAGGTTCAGTTAAGTCGCTGCCGCTCGACTTGCATGTGTTAGGCCTGCCGCCAGCGTTCAATCTGAGCCATGATCAAACTCTTCAATTTAAGATTTTGTTCGGCTCAATGAATACTGACTTCAAATTACCTTAGTAATTCAAAGCTATTACCATTCCAACAGAATGGTAATGAATTGACTGTGCTCGAATGATTGCTCATTCAAATTGGTCACTCAGTTCATTGATACCTAAGTTGATTCTTTAGAATCATCTTCGATTATCATCAACGAGTGCCCACACAGATTGATAGGTTTATATTGTTAAAGAGCTTTGCTTTCAGTGCCTTAACACCTGGGCAGGACGCGTATATTACGCTGTGCACCGTGAAAGTCAACATAAAACTTTAAGTTTTTTAAAAGCTTTATGGTGACTTGTCTGCTTAGTAGACAAGTGCGCCGTTTTGCTTTCAGATTTTCTAAAATCTGAAGACAAAAATAAGAGCCTGGCGATGTTCTACTCTCACATGGGGAGGCCCCACACTACCATCGACGCTGTTTCGTTTCACTTCTGAGTTCGGAATGGAGTCAGGTGGGTCCAAAACGCTATGGTCGCCAAGCAAAATTCTGTTTAACTACCGCTGTAAGCGATAATTACCTTTTATTTTCACTTTTTTAAAAGTGAAGACAAAAGATTGGAAAGCTGTTTTCGTTCTCATTACACATTCAATGTACTGGTCATTGAGTCCAATCAAAACCCCTTGGGTGTTGTATGGTTAAGCCTCACGGGCAATTAGTACAGGTTAGCTCAACGCCTCACAACGCTTACACACCCTGCCTATCAACGTTCTAGTCTCGAACAACCCTTTAGGACACTTAAAGTGTCAGGGAAGACTCATCTCAGGGCTCGCTTCCCGCTTAGATGCTTTCAGCGGTTATCGATTCCGAACTTAGCTACCGGGCAATGCGTCTGGCGACACAACCCGAACACCAGAGGTTCGTCCACTCCGGTCCTCTCGTACTAGGAGCAGCCCCCTTCAATCTTCCAACGCCCACGGCAGATAGGGACCGAACTGTCTCACGACGTTCTAAACCCAGCTCGCGTACCACTTTAAATGGCGAACAGCCATACCCTTGGGACCGACTTCAGCCCCAGGATGTGATGAGCCGACATCGAGGTGCCAAACACCGCCGTCGATATGAACTCTTGGGCGGTATCAGCCTGTTATCCCCGGAGTACCTTTTATCCGTTGAGCGATGGCCCTTCCATTCAGAACCACCGGATCACTATGACCTGCTTTCGCACCTGCTCGAATTGTCATTCTCGCAGTCAAGCGGGCTTATGCCATTGCACTAACCTCACGATGTCCAACCGTGATTAGCCCACCTTCGTGCTCCTCCGTTACTCTTTGGGAGGAGACCGCCCCAGTCAAACTACCCACCAGGCACTGTCCTCGAACCGGATAACGGTCCAGAGTTAGAACATCAAACATACAAGGGTGGTATTTCAAGGACGGCTCCAACGCAACTGGCGTCACGTCTTCAAAGCCTCCCACCTATCCTACACATGTAGGTTCAATGTTCAGTGCCAAGCTGTAGTAAAGGTTCACGGGGTCTTTCCGTCTAGCCGCGGGTACACTGCATCTTCACAGCGATTTCAATTTCACTGAGTCTCGGGTGGAGACAGCGTGGCCATCATTACGCCATTCGTGCAGGTCGGAACTTACCCGACAAGGAATTTCGCTACCTTAGGACCGTTATAGTTACGGCCGCCGTTTACCGGGGCTTCGATCAAGAGCGTCGACCGAAGTCTAACCCCATCAATTAACCTTCCGGCACCGGGCAGGCGTCACACCGTATACGTCATCTTACGATTTTGCACAGTGCTGTGTTTTTAATAAACAGTTGCAGCCACCTGGTATCTGCGACTTCCAATAGCTCCATCCGCGAGGGACTTCACCGTCAGAAGCGTACCTTCTCCCGAAGTTACGGTACCATTTTGCCTAGTTCCTTCACCCGAGTTCTCTCAAGCGCCTTGGTATTCTCTACCCGACCACCTGTGTCGGTTTGGGGTACGATTCCTTACAATCTGAAGCTTAGAGGCTTTTCCTGGAAGCATGGCATCAATGACTTCATCACCGTAGTGACTCGACATCGTGTCTCAGCCTTACAGAGAGCCGGATTTACCTAACCCTCAAGCCTACGCACTTGAACCTGGACAACCGTCGCCAGGCCCACCTAGCCTTCTCCGTCCCCCCCATCGCAATTGTAAGAAGTACGGGAATATTAACCCGTTTCCCATCGACTACGCCTTTCGGCCTCGCCTTAGGGGTCGACTTACCCTGCCCCGATTAACGTTGGACAGGAACCCTTGGTCTTCCGGCGAGGAGGTTTTTCACCCCCTTTATCGTTACTCATGTCAGCATTCGCACTTCTGATACCTCCAGCATGCCTTACAGCACACCTTCAACGGCTTACAGAACGCTCCCCTACCCAATGCGATAAATCGCATTGCCGCAGCTTCGGTTTACAGCTTAGCCCCGTTACATCTTCCGCGCAGGCCGACTCGACTAGTGAGCTATTACGCTTTCTTTAAATGATGGCTGCTTCTAAGCCAACATCCTAGCTGTCTGAGCCTTCCCACATCGTTTCCCACTTAGCTGTAATTTGGGACCTTAGCTGGCGGTCTGGGTTGTTTCCCTCTCCACGACGGACGTTAGCACCCGCCGTGTGTCTCCCGGATAGTACTTACTGGTATTCGGAGTTTGCAAAGGGTTGGTAAGTCGGGATGACCCCCTAGCCTTAACAGTGCTCTACCCCCAGTAGTATTCGTCCGAGGCGCTACCTAAATAGCTTTCGGGGAGAACCAGCTATCTCCGAGTTTGATTGGCCTTTCACCCCTAGCCACAAGTCATCCGCTAATTTTTCAACATTAGTCGGTTCGGTCCTCCAATTGATGTTACTCAATCTTCAACCTGCCCATGGCTAGATCACTCGGTTTCGGGTCTATATCCAGAGACTGAACGCCCAGTTAAGACTCGGTTTCCCTACGGCTCCCCTAAATGGTTAACCTTGCCACTGAATATAAGTCGCTGACCCATTATACAAAAGGTACGCAGTCACACCACGAAGGTGCTCCTACTGCTTGTACGTACACGGTTTCAGGTTCTATTTCACTCCCCTCACAGGGGGTTCTTTTCGCCTTTCCCTCACGGTACTGGTTCACTATCGGTCAGTCAGGAGTATTTAGCCTTGGAGGATGGTCCCCCCATGTTCAGACAGGATAACACGTGTCCCGCCCTACTCGATTTCACTGAACATACGCTGTCGGCTACGGGGCTATCACCCTGTTTCGCGGTCCTTTCCAGAACCTTCACCTGACGCATGTAAAGCTTAAGGGCTAATCCAATTTCGCTCGCCGCTACTTTCGGAATCTCAATTGATTTCTTTTCCTCGGGGTACTTAGATGTTTCAGTTCCCCCGGTTCGCCTCATTAACCTATGTATTCAGTTAATGATACCTGCTTATGCAGGTGGGTTTCCCCCATTCGGAAATCGTAGACTCAAGTGGCTCTTACTGCCTCATCTACGCTTATCGCAAGTTAGTACGTCCTTCATCGCCTCTGACTGCCAAGGCATCCACCGTGTACGCTTAGTCACTTAACCATACAACCCGAAGGAGTTTCGAGTTGATGAACCAAGTCACCAAGGTTTCGTTGTCTCTCATTATTTGAATGAGCGAGAGACTTTTCGATTTTGCCGGACTCAATTTTGAAACTTGTTAAACAAGCTTCTACCAAGCACACTTGAATGTGTTGTTGGTGTATTCCATTTCGGAATACATTGAGAACTTTACAAATAATATTTCGTTTATGAATAAACAAAAGATTATTTTGTCAGCTTTCCAAATTGTTAAAGAGCAAGATTCATATCTCTAATGAGATGAACCATGTTTAAGAGCACTGATTTCTTCTTTATGAAGGAATGCGCTTAAAGATGGTGGAGCTAAGCAGGATCGAACTGCTGACCTCCTGCGTGCAAGGCAGGCGCTCTCCCAGCTGAGCTATAGCCCCATCAGGTGTTGATACTGTGTGCCAATCTCCTGGGAGGAAGATTGGTGGGTCTGAGTGGACTCGAACCACCGACCTCTCGCTTATCAGGCGAACGCTCTAACCACCTGAGCTACAGACCCAGTATCGTCTCTTAAATCGTATAAACCATCAATCTGTGTGAACACTCATCGCAATAATCATTCGTATAAGGAGGTGATCCAGCGCCAGGTTCCCCTAGCGCTACCTTGTTACGACTTCACCCCAGTCATGAACCACAAAGTGGCAAGCGTCCTCCCGAAGGTTAAACTACCTGCTTCTTTTGCAGCCCACTCCCATGGTGTGACGGGCGGTGTGTACAAGGCCCGGGAACGTATTCACCGTGGCATTCTGATCCACGATTACTAGCGATTCCGACTTCATGGAGTCGAGTTGCAGACTCCAATCCGGACTACGACGCACTTTTTGGGATTCGCTCACTTTCGCAAGTTGGCCGCCCTCTGTATGCGCCATTGTAGCACGTGTGTAGCCCTACTCGTAAGGGCCATGATGACTTGACGTCGTCCCCACCTTCCTCCGGTTTATCACCGGCAGTCTCCCTGGAGTTCCCGACTTTACTCGCTGGCAAACAAGGATAAGGGTTGCGCTCGTTGCGGGACTTAACCCAACATTTCACAACACGAGCTGACGACAGCCATGCAGCACCTGTCTCTCAGTTCCCGAAGGCACAAGACTGTCTCCAGTCTCTTCTGAGGATGTCAAGAGTAGGTAAGGTTCTTCGCGTTGCATCGAATTAAACCACATGCTCCACCGCTTGTGCGGGCCCCCGTCAATTCATTTGAGTTTTAATCTTGCGACCGTACTCCCCAGGCGGTCTACTTAACGCGTTAGCTCCGAAAGCCACGGCTCAAGGCCACAACCTCCAAGTAGACATCGTTGACGGCGTGGACTACCAGGGTATCTAATCCTGTTTGCTCCCCACGCTTTCGCATCTGAGTGTCAGTATCTGTCCAGGGGGCCGCCTTCGCCACCGGTATTCCTTCAGATCTCTACGCATTTCACCGCTACACCTGAAATTCTACCCCCCTCTACAGTACTCTAGCCTGCCAGTTTCAAATGCAATTCCGAGGTTGAGCCCCGGGCTTTCACATCTGACTTAACAAACCACCTGCATGCGCTTTACGCCCAGTAATTCCGATTAACGCTCGCACCCTCCGTATTACCGCGGCTGCTGGCACGGAGTTAGCCGGTGCTTCTTCTGCAGCTAACGTCAAACGAATGCGCTATTAACACATCCGTCTTCCTCACTGCTGAAAGTACTTTACAACCCGAAGGCCTTCTTCATACACGCGGCATGGCTGCATCAGGCTTGCGCCCATTGTGCAATATTCCCCACTGCTGCCTCCCGTAGGAGTCTGGACCGTGTCTCAGTTCCAGTGTGGCTGATCATCCTCTCAGACCAGCTAGGGATCGTCGCCTTGGTGAGCCCTTACCTCACCAACTAGCTAATCCCACCTGGGCATATCCTGACGCGAGAGGCCCGAAGGTCCCCCTCTTTGGCCCGAAGGCATCATGCGGTATTAGCCATCGTTTCCAATGGTTATCCCCCACATCAGGGCAATTTCCCAGGCATTACTCACCCGTCCGCCGCTCGCCGCCCTTAACGTTCCCCGAAGGTTCAGTTAAGTCGCTGCCGCTCGACTTGCATGTGTTAGGCCTGCCGCCAGCGTTCAATCTGAGCCATGATCAAACTCTTCAATTTAAGATTTTGTTCGGCTCAATGAATACTGACTTCAAATTACCTTAGTAATTCAAAGCTATTACCATTCCAACAGAATGGTAATGAATTGACTGTGCTCGAATGATTGCTCATTCAAATTGGTCACTCAGTTCATTGATACCTAAGTTGATTCTTTAGAATCATCTTCGATTATCATCAACGAGTGCCCACACAGATTGATAGGTTTATATTGTTAAAGAGCATTTCCACCAGCAAAACCTTCGCTTTAAGCGCCGTTGCCAGGGGTGCGTATAATACGCTAAACTTTTTCAGAGTCAATCGTTATTTTCAAACTTTCTTAACTCTTTACCGCTAACCACTTTGTGATATTTGTCTCACTCCGTGTCGGTGAGGCGGCATTATAGGGAGGTCTGGAATTATGACAAGCACTTTTTGCAAATAATTTCCCGTTCGCTTAAAAAGCCACCAAATGGCTGTTTATCGAATAAAATTCCAACATTTGAGGGGGGTCACAGCAATTGGTTGGAAAAAAACGAAGCATATACGTAAGATTCATGTGTCTATTTTGTTAATCTAGGCACGCATCTTATTTTTATGCTGAAAAGTAGTATTCCAATATGAACTCAAAAAAATCGATGTTATGGATAGTCGTCCTTATTGTTTTAGGCGCTATCATTTTCTCTCAGGTATCAACTCACCCTTCCGTGAGCTTTGTGCTTGGTGTTGTGGCAGCAGCAATTATCTTTAAACTTTTTACTTCCACATCGTCGCCATTCAAATCTCAGGATGAATCTTCAACGGCAACCAAAACTTTGTATGTAGGTAATCTGCCATATAAAGCAAACGAATCTCACGTCCGTGATCTGTTTGCTCAACATGGTGAAGTGTTCGCAGTTCGTCTGATGAAAGACAAACGAACAGGTAAGCGTCGCGGATTTGGTTTTGTGGTAATGGCAGCTGGCCATGCGCAAACCGCCATTGATGCTTTAAACGAAAAGGATTATATGCAGCGTACTCTGAAAGTACGAATTGCTAATGATCCAAAACACCCTGAAGAGGGTATGGGCGAACAGGACTAAAGCCGAGTTGCGCCAGCGTTCGATTCAACGCATCTTCCTGCCAGGGAGGTGCGCTGGAGAAGATGTTGTGCGCACTCTCCTGCTGCTCACCAGCACTAATCTCCAATAACTCTTCTACCCGACGAGCGATCGCTTGGCCGGAGTCCACCAAGATGACCTCCTCTCCCAACACTGTCTGGATCTCTGCCTTGATAAGTGGGAAATGAGTGCATCCCAATACCGCTACATCAATCTGATTATGAAGCGGACTCAAGATTGTGGCCAACTCCTCCAAATCGACAGGTTGACCTCGCAACTTTTCTTCAGCCATATCCACCAGCCGGGTTGATCCCAAAAGCTCGACACTTTTATTCAATGCAAAATCACGGATCAGATCGTGAGTATACTGGCGGGTAATAGTCGCAGGCGTTGCGATTAAGCCCACGGCCTTATGCGCCAGTACAGATGCCGGCTTTATCGCTGGTACCACACCGACCACAGGAATATTCAATCTGGACCGAAGAACAGGTAATACAATGGTGCTCGCAGTATTACAGGCGATAATGACAATATCGAACCCCTGCTGCTCGACTAACCCAGTCACCAAAGCTTCAACCCGATGCAGAAGTGTATCCTGCGCCAGTTCACCATATGGGTATGCGGCATTATCAAACAGGTAGGTATAACTGAGTTGCGGCAAGCGCGCCTGTATTTCACGGTAGACCGACAAGCCGCCGACACCGGAATCAAATATAAGTGCTTTGTATTGGGGATGATCAGACACGTGGTACCCTGATGGTCACATCATTAGGAAGATAATAAACGCCCTGATCATACTCCCTCTTCCGGATTAGGCAACTCCTGCCCATCCAGGTAAATGCGCGCCAGATAACGCTGATGACAAAAACGCTCACCACACAGCACAGAAGTGAGCGTGAGCTCAATCCGGCCGCGAAAGACCGGAGCCCAGGTCACGAGGATATGAAATTCACCGTTCTCACCACAAGGGGCAATAGCTCAGGTTCGGCACTCTCCTGTAATCTGAGCAGAGTTAAGGTGTAATCTTTACCGCTGACCAACTCAGCACGACATTTTTCATGATGGCTCCCGCATTTTGAACATCCCCAAGAAAGCAAAAACCGCCCGAAGGCGGCTTCACTTGGTTAGAACTGGTACGCGACAGTCGCGTAGTATTTACGCTCTGGAGTCAGATAACCGGCCGCGGTCTCATACTCTTTATCGAATAAGTTACCCACTTTTCCGGAAAGAGTAACACCATTCGTGAATCGATAAGCGGTAGAGATATCGACTAGCGAGTAAGCAGCTAGCTTATCTTCGTTTGAGGAATCATCAAAACGTTTACCTTGGAATAGGTAATCCATATTGAATGACCACTGGTCTAACTCATAAAACAGATTCCACTTAGCGCTGTGCTTGGCACGACGGGCCAACTCGTTACCTGTTTCTTTATCTTCCGCATCAGTTAAATCATACGAAAGTTTGTGCTGTAACGGGCCAGTTTCAAACGACGCTCCGACTTCAAGACCATTAATCGTCACTTCACCATAGTTCTGCAACGGTGATGAACCAATCATATCAGTCAGTTCATTACGGTATATATTGAAGCGAAAATCTGCGAACTCGTATTGGGCCGTCATACCCACTTCATAGTTCTTTGATTTTTCAGGTTTAATATCTGGATTGCCATAACCTGGGTAATAAAGTTGGTTAAATGTCGGCGCTTTAAAAGCCGTCCCCGCGTTTGCCGTCACCCGATACACGTCGTTGATTTTATAACCAGCACCCAGTTGCCAGGTAGTATTCTGACCATAACGCTGGTTGTCGTCACTGCGCACAGCGGCTTCAACATTGTATTGTTCAGCCTGATACAAAGATGATAGGTAGACACCCAAGTTGGTACGTGAGCTTTCGTCATAACCTACCGTCGATTGAGAAACATCATCTTTAAACCAGTTAATCCCTACTCCGACAGATAGCGCGTTGCTCAAAGCATATTGGTTATCAAAAGAGAATTCGTGACGATCGGTCTGGTACAGGCTTTTATCTGAGGCAGCAGTAAAGCTATTTGACTTATCCTGATTAGTGCTCGCGGTCAGTCGGGATTGCAATATCTCATCATGGTAGTTAAGACGTGTCACAATGTTGTACAAGGTCTCATCACCACGCACATAATAGCCGTCAAATTCTACATCGCCCTCTTCCGCCATCACCAATAAGCCGACATCCCAGTTATTGTTAATGGTGTAGTTGGCGTTAGCAGTAACACTTTTCGCGCGATAACCATCATCATCAGGATCACTGGTTTGCACTGAATAGCCGTCAGTATCAACGCCTGATAAACCCAATGACATATGCAGATCGTCCGTTACCTGTCCAGAAGTCAACAGTTGACCTGAATAATAGTTGTCGCTGCCAGCTGTGGCTGAGATTTGATGTTCAGAGCCCTGAGTGGCGGTAATAATATTAATCACACCACCAATCGCATCTGAGCCATACAGTGCAGCTCGGCTGCCACGCAAAAACTCAATACGTTCAACACCCACTAATGGAATCGCTGAGATTGAAGCGGTACCTGTAGTCGCACTACCAAAACGCACGCCATCAATCAAAACCAGAACATGACTGGAGTTTGTACCGCGTACAAACAAACTTTGTGTCTGACCATAGCCACCGTTGGCTGCAACCTGAACACCAGGCAGGGTTCGCAACACTTCCAACACATTGTTGGCCTGAATGCGTTCGATATCCTGACGAGTCACCACTTCAATTGGTGAGGTGGTTGATTGCAGAGTCTGTGCAAAACGGTTCGCCGTCACGACGACAGTTTCATCTGCAGCAGTGTCCTGCGCCAAAGACACAGGGGCGTAAGGAAGCAGCGATGCAACTGCCATCGCCAGAAGGGATTTATTCATTATATTGTCCTAAATCGCGTTAAACCGACTGAGCATCACTGGATTCCACTACTTCGCTCAGTTGCTGGCAGGTCTTCGGACTTGAGAGCACTGTCACCTACTTACTCGACTTCCCACTTATGCAGTGTCCTTTGAGTTTTCGTTCTCTCTTACCGCTGCGCGTCAGTTCTGGATTCGCACCAGATTCCCTTTTCAGTTTTTAGACGTCTAGGTTGCTAAAAACACCAGCTTGGGCGTGATAGTATGCACCCATCAATGAATTGTCTAGCTGAGATTATCTTCAACTATATTTTTAACCATTCCGATGTTGTGATGAGAGCAAAACACAACGAATCGGGGACAAGACTGGACAAGCGCGCGGGATTGAATAAAATCTGCGCTCTTTTATTGAAAGTACTTTCTATTTCACTGCACCACAAAAAGGTAAAACCATGGCGACTCTTGATGTAAACCCGAACCAATACCAAGCACAGCTGGAAGAAAAGGTCTCGCGCCTGACCGATATGTTCCAGGCTTACCAAGTGCCGGAATTGGAAGTGTTCGAGTCTCCGCAGCAGTATTACCGTATGCGTGCAGAATTCCGCGTCTGGCACGAAGGCGACGACATGTACTACATCATGTTCAACCAGGAAACGCGCGAAAAATACCGCGTTGACCAGTTCCCGGCCGCCAGTCGTCTGATTAACGATTTGATGCCGTTACTGATTGATGCGATGAAAGACAATGACACCCTGCGCCGTAAACTGTTCCAGGTGGATTTCCTCTCAACCCTGAGCGGCGAAGTACTGGTCTCACTGCTTTACCACCGTCAGTTGGATGAAGAGTGGAAAGCAGCGGCTGACAAGCTGAAACAGCGCCTGAATGATGAAGGCTTTAATCTTAACCTGATTGGCCGTGCGCGTAAGATGAAAATCGTGATGGACCGTGACTATGTGGTGGAGAAACTGCACGTCAACGGCCAGCCATACATTTATCAGCAGGTAGAGAACAGCTTTACCCAGCCTAACGGTAAAGTGGCAGAAAAAATGCTGGAATGGGCGGTCGACTGTACTCAGGACAGTCAGGGTGATCTGCTGGAGCTGTACTGTGGTAACGGTAACTTCTCCCTGGCTCTGGCGCAGAACTTCGAGCGTGTTCTGGCAACCGAGCTGGCCAAGCCGTCTGTTGAATCGGCACAATACAACATTGCCGCCAACCACATCGACAACGTGCAGATCATTCGCATGTCGGCGGAAGACTTTACCCAGGCGATGGAAGGCAAACGTGAGTTCAACCGCCTGAAAGATGCCGGTGTGGACCTGAAAAGCTACAACTGCAACACCATTTTTGTCGACCCGCCACGCTCTGGTATGGATGTCGATACCTGTAAAATGGTGCAAGGCTACCAACGTATCCTGTACATCTCCTGCAATCCGGAAACACTGAAAGAGAACTTGGATATCCTCGGTCAAACCCACAACGTGACCCGTTTTGCCCTGTTTGACCAGTTTCCTTACACCCACCACATGGAAGCGGGTGTACTGCTTGAGCGCAAAGCGTAAGCCTTACTGCCAACAAAAAACGAGCCACATGGCTCGTTTTTTACTTTCGATCTTGTGCAACCGGAATCCCGGTTAAGAAGCGCGGCCCAGGTAACCCAGCTTTCTGCCAATCCACACCAGCAGTAACAACGCCACAATAATGGCAAAGAAGTTAGAGCCAGAATCCGGGTACTGCGCTTTGACAAACGCATTATGACCAAATGCACCGACAAAGAAACACGCCAGGCCGACCAGAGGAATATCCTCTGACACCGGGTGGCTGAGGTACTCCTGGTACAACGCCTGTACTGACAACACCAGTGCAATCACCGGAAAAATAGAAAAAGAAATTTCACTCATGGTCAACCAGGACAAAAGTGCGTCTCCGCACATACCGGCCACGACCGCCAATACCAGAGTTTTCCGTTCTGAACCTTGTTTGGTTTTGCTGCTATCCTTCGACATTAATCTATCCCGCCTTTGAGTCGATTACGTTCACGTTCTTTGCGATACCAGAATGCACCCTTGGCAATCATTCGCAACTGCATGATAAGGCGCTCCGCCAATTCATCACGTGAGCGCCGGTCTAAATCCAGCGCCTGAGCACCGGAGCTGAATACCAGAGTCACAGAAGCTTCGGCCTGAGTTGTGGCCTCTTCCCTGTTCATACCAGTATTCACCAGATATTCAGTTAATTCCGCAGAAAAGTGCTCAATTTCTCGAGCTACTGCGGCACGAAATTCAAATGACGTGCCGGAACGTTCGCGGAGTAATAAACGAAACACGTTCGGGCTGCTTTCAATGAATTCCATAAAGGTCTCTACCGAGGTACGGATTACGCTGCCTTCTTTGACGATCCGCTGACGCGCCTGACGCATCAACTGCCGCAGCAATAAACCACCTTCATCCACCATGGTGAGCCCGAGCTCATCCATATCTTTAAAATGGCGATAAAAGGACGTCGGAGCAATCCCGGCTTCGCGGGCAACTTCCCGCAAGCTCAGATTGGAAAAACTCCGATCCGCACTCAGTTGGCTGAATGCAGCATCTATCAGTGAACGACGCGTTTTCTCTTTTTGCTGTGCACGAATACCCGTGGATTTCATACTGCGTTAGTTCTCTGCCTGACCCGAAATGTTGGCTCATACTATAACGCGAATGTGAAACTTGTCTAAGGGGCAAAATGCGTCTGTTTGAAGCAACAGACAATTTCGCGACTGCGTCATCACGCTAAGCGCTGGCCGTTATCCATCACTCTAGAGTTAATCACCTAAATTTTTGCCGTTTATAGCGTGATCCTCTGCACTCTGTGATGGGAACGCGATTTACCACACGACAGAATCAGTTAAAATATCGCTACAGCAATGTTAAGTGAATATAACAAGGAAATCCTATGGCACAACCTAACCACTTTGACGTCATTGTAATCGGTAGCGGCCCGGGCGGTGAAGGGGCCGCTATGGGGCTCACCAAAGCGGGAATGAATGTCGCCATCATAGAGAAAGAAAACGGTGTCGGCGGCGGATGTACCCACTGGGGAACCATACCTTCCAAGGCGTTACGTCATGCGGTTAGCCGGATCATTGAATTCAACAGTAACCCGCTCTTTTGCAAAAACAACACCAGCCTGCATGCGACCTTCTCCAATATTCTTGGCCATGCAAAATCCGTGATTGATAAACAGACCCGTCTGCGCCAGGGCTTTTATGACCGCAATGAGTGCTCACTGATTTTTGGTAGCGCCCATTTTGTCGATGCTCATACCGTCGCGGTGACCAAGAGTGACAACACGGTTGACCTTTACACTGCCGATAAGTTTATTATCGCCACCGGTTCACGTCCTTATCGCCCGGCTGATGTTGATTTCGATCACTCGCGTATTTACGACAGCGATTCGATTCTGAGCCTGAAACATGACCCAAGACACATCATCATATATGGAGCCGGTGTGATTGGTTGTGAGTATGCCTCAATTTTTCGCGGGTTGGGGGTGAAAACCGACTTAATTAATACCCGAGACCGACTCCTGGCTTTCCTCGACAATGAAATCTCCGATGCTCTGTCCTATCACTTCTGGAACAGCGGTGTGATCATCCGCAACGATGAAACCTATGAGAAAATTGAAGGTACCGAAGATGGCGTGATTGTCCATCTCAAGTCGGGCAAGAAGATGAAAGCTGACTGTATCCTGTATGCCAATGGTCGCACCGGTAATACCGACAAACTGAACCTGGAAGTAGTCGGCCTGAGTCCGGACTCGCGCGGCCAGTTGAAAGTTAACGGCAACTACCAGACTGACGTCGACCATATCTATGCGGTCGGTGATGTTATCGGCTACCCTAGCCTGGCCAGTGCCGCCTACGATCAGGGCCGCTTTACCGCCCAGGCGATTACCCAGGGCAGCGCAACCAACAAACTGATTGAGGATATTCCGACCGGTATTTACACCATTCCGGAAATCAGCTCAGTGGGTCGTACCGAGCAGGAACTGACCGCCGCCAAAGTCCCGTATGAAGTCGGCCGCTCCTCGTTTAAACATCTGGCACGCGCACAAATTGCCGGCATGGATGTGGGCAGTCTGAAAATCCTGTTCCATCGTGAAACCAGAGAAATTCTCGGCATTCACTGCTTTGGTGAACGTGCCGCGGAAATCATCCATATCGGTCAGGCGATCATGGAGCAGAAAGGTGAAGCCAATACCATTGAGTATTTCGTTAACACTACCTTCAACTACCCGACCATGGCGGAAGCTTACCGGGTCGCCGCGTTGAATGGTTTGAATCGCCTGTTCTGAATGGGCTTAAATCAATCCGACATAAAAAACGCAGCCTCGTGCTGCGTTTTTTGTTCAGAGCATTCATTCCGGATTCAGGCCGCCAAGAAAGTCCCGCTACGCCATTGCTTCACCAACAGTACACCAAGAGACACACCGCGCATCGCCATAAAACCCAGCATCGCCAGCCATAAAGCATGATTGCCCCAGTCTGAAAACGCAAAAAACAGAACAAAATAGGTCAAGCCGGCCACAAACATACAGTTGCGCATCTCGCGTCCTTTGGTCGCGCCGATAAACACGCCATCCAGCAGAAAACACCACATGGATGTCAGCGGCATGGCGACTAACCAGGGTAAATATTGATACGCGGTCGCCTGTACTGCTGGTATATCGGTAATTAAACCGATCAGGGCTGAACCGCTGTAAGCAAAAACCAGCGTCAGGACGACACAGATGATCACACTCCAGAATGCACTGCCGACCATGGCCGCCTTGAGCTGCTGCTCACTCTTAGCTCCCATCGCTTTACCGACCATGGCTTCCATCGCATAAGCGAAGCCGTCCATACCGTAAGAGATGATCATGACAAAACTCATCAGCACCGCATTAGCGGCCACGGTCTGATCGCCAAATGCGGCCCCCTGAAAGGTCATAAAACTAAAAGCCGCTTGCAGACAGAGTGAACGCAGGAAAATATCGCGATTCAGGCGCACAAAGCGGCCAAGATCCTGAGTAGAGACACGCAATACCTCCGCTAACGCCGGCAGTTGCTCACGCAGCCAGTAGCGCCACACACACCACAGGCCGAACAACATACCACTGTAATCTGCGATCACTGACGCCAGCGCCGCCCCCTGCACCTGCCAGCCAAATCCGATCACAAACAGCAGGTCGAGTACAATATTAACCGTGTTGGTGATGATCACCATCCACATCGGTGCGCGTGCATTCTGGGTGCCGAGCAACCAGCCAAGCAGCACATAGTTAGCCAGAGACGCCGGCGCACTCCAGGCACGCACCACAAAGTAGTCCTGAGCGGCCTGCTTAACCTGCTCACTGGCACTACTCAGGCCGAACACCAGCTCAGCCAGATAGCGGTGCCCTAACAAGAACACCAAAGCAAAACCCAGCGCCATCAGCATACCCTGCAGCCACACCCGGGCGAGGTTAAAGCCATTATCGGCCCCCCAGCGCCTGAGCCGTCAGACCTGTGGTCGACATCCGCAAAAAGCCGAGTAACCAGAAACAGACACTGATAACCGTACTGCCCAGAGCAACACCGCCCAGATACCAGGCATGCTGAAGATGGCCGATCACGGCCGCATCGACCAGGCCAAGCAATGGAATGGTAATATTGGAAAGCACCATAGGAATCGCCAGCCACAGCACCTTACGGTGCATGGCCGGATTGGCTAAGATATGAAAAAAAGATTGCACCACTTTACCCTCTGACAATAGAACGCAAAGTGTATCTGAGTTAACCGGCAGCGGCTACGCCAACCGCCCGATTGCGCGCTCAGCCAGGCCAGGTACCCGCGCTTAACGAAATCAATTACCAGCGGAGCGAAGTGACAATCGGAGTAAATCTGTGCTTATAACCGCCCAGCTTACTCACCACCCGCTGCCAGAACTTCCAGCGCCCGCAGTGCTGATCCAGGGGGGAATACAACCGCACGCTGCGTGCCCAGGGTAAACAGTTGAGTACCGCATGGGCGGCATCGCTGAAACCATGCTGATATTGGCCGGATCCCATGCTCTGCCCCAACCGGCTGGCGGCTTTATCGCCGGCCAGCACCAAACAAGCACTGGCATTAACAAAGTTAAGCCCCAGGGCGCGGATAAAACGCGCAACCTGATCGGCCTGACAATCCAGCAACGCATGTTCACACACAATCAGAATCGGGGCATATTCGGGGACTGGCAGACAATCGAGCCAGGAGAGATCGCTGACACTGCCGCAGTCATGCTGGTAGCGCTCGCTACGGTGAAACAGTTTTTGTCGCCAGAGCAGATTCTCCGTCACATCGAGTTCAATCCAGTGGCAGCGCCCGTTATCCACCCGGTAAAAACGGGTGTCCAGGCCGGCACCGACATTGACAATCCAGCCATCAGGATGAGATTGCAGGAAAGCTCGTACCTGCTGATCGCACAATTGGGTCAGCGTGGCATGCAGTAACTGTTTTTGATCGATATCGCCGGATAAACATTCCGGTGCCAGCTGACAGCGCTGACAGGCGGACGCGGCAATCGGGTCATAAACCAGACCATTATCGACCAGGCTCTCACGGCTACGTAACCACAGCGGTTGCATCAGGTTAGCCGGTATCGGGTAGCGTCGTGTTGCAGGGGATTGATTCGGGCGCATTATCATCTTCCTTGTGTGACACAAGAAAGATGATAATGAATATCAATTAGATTGGCAAGTTATTGAGAATAAATCTCAACTAACCTCACATCCAGTCAGTATTGCGGATAATACCGACTGCGATACCTTCGATAGTCATTTCCTGACAGGTGAGGTCGACTTCGATTGGGGCAAACGCTTCGTTTTCTGCGTGCAATAGCACTTTCGCGCCGTTACGCTCAAGACGTTTTACCGTTACATCCTCTTCGACCCGCGCCACCACGACCTGACCATTACGCACGTCCTGAGTTTTATGCACTGCCAGCAGATCACCATCCATAATACCGATGTTCTTCATGCTTTCGCCTTGCACCCGCAGCAGAAAGTCAGCCTGCGGACGGAACATGCCAGGATCGACCTGATAATGAGTCTCTACATGCTCCTGAGCCAGAATCGGTTCACCCGCGGCAACACGGCCAATCAGCGGTAATCCGATTTCATCGGCTTCATCGTTGGCCGCTCCAAGCAGAATACGAATGCCGCGTGAGGCACCCGGAACGATCTCAATCACTTGCTTGCGTGCCAGTGCTTTGAGGTGTTCTTCGGCCGCATTGGCTGAGCGAAAACCCAGTTCACGAGCGATTTCCGCCCGAGTAGGTGGCATTCCGGTTTCTTCGATCTTACTTTTAATCAGATCAAACACTTCTTGTTGGCGTGGCGTTAACGGCTTCATAAGTCACCTGTCTTTTTATACAGTTGACTGTGAGTATATCCAGTAATTGGTGAAATGGAAAGCCAATTGCTTGTTTTTTAGATAAAGCGCTGTTCAGATAAACAGGGCCTCTATCCAGACATAGCCACAGAGCAGCATGGTGATAAATACCGCGGCCGATCCCATGTCTTTGGCGCGTCCCGCCAGTTCATGGTGTTCGGGACCGATGCGGTCCACCACAGCTTCAATCGCACTGTTGAGCAACTCAACCACCATGACCAATAACACTGTGGCGATCATCAGTACCCGTTCCAGTTGGCTGACATCGAGCCACACCGCAAGCGGAATCAAGACACACGCCAGAATAATCTCTTCACGAAAGGCCGCTTCATTTTTAAACGCGGCCCCAATTCCCTGGTATGAATAGCGACTGGCCTTGAGGATACGTTTTAATCCCTGCGGATTCTTTTTTTGCACTTTATGTTCCTGTTCCCAACATTTCACTCAGAAATGACGTAAATAAGCCCAATTATATTAAAAGGTTTGACCAGTTTCTGGTATTCTTGCAGCTCAAAAAAGACACCGACTGCAACGTATTTTACTGTCTGCGCATCTTGTTTCATTTCAATGAATCACAGCGCAAAGTACAGCTTGATACTCTGGTCATGTATCCATATTTGAGGCTCTGAACCTTATGTCTTCTGGACACTCGTTATCGCGTTCCCTGTTAAAACTGCCGCTCTCGATGCTGGTTAAAGGAACCGCCATTCCATCCAATCCGATTGAGGATCTGGATATAGATATTAACAAGCCGATTGTCTACGCACTACCATTTCGCTCCAATGTCGATTTGCTGACTCTGCAGACCCTCGCACTGAAAGCCGGTTTACCCGATCCGCTGCAGCCGCTGGAGATCAACGGCCAGACCCTGAACCGCTACGTGTTCATCTCATCACGTCCGGCGCTGCTGCAGGATGATAACCACGTGCCGAGCGACTCGATTGATACCTTCTCGGAACTGCTTAAGTTGCACCACAGCGATCAGCAACTGGATGTTCAGGTCATTCCGGCCAGTGTATTGTGGGGGCGGAAACCCGGTCAGGAAGGTCGTGAACGCCCTTATCTGCTGGCTCTGAATGGTGCCCAGAAAGCCAAAGCCGTACTCAGCTCAGGCCGCGACTGCCTGCTGCGCTTCAGCCCGGTCGTCTCACTGCGCTATATGGCAGACGAACACGGCACCGACGCGTCGATTGCTCACAAGCTGGCCCGGGTTGCCCGCATTCACTTCTCACGCCAGAAACTGGCAGCCTCAGGCCCTAACCTGCCACAACGTCAGCGGCTGTTTGAGCGCCTGATGGATTCACCGGCGATCGAAAAAGCGATCCATGATGAAGCGGCGGCGAAAAATATTTCGCTGGAAAAAGCGCGTAAAGAAGCCCACGCGATTCTGGATGAAATTGCCGCGGATTTCTCCTACTCACTGGTGAAAAAAGGCGATCGTCTGCTGGGCTGGCTGTGGAATCGCATCTATCAGGGGCTGAATATCAACAACGCCGCGACCGTGCGCCGCCTGGCACAGGACGGGCACGAAATTGTCTATGTCCCTTGTCATCGCAGCCATATGGATTATTTGCTGCTGTCGTACGTGCTCTATCATGAAGGTCTGGTTCCGCCGCACATTGCCGCCGGTATCAACCTCAATTTCTTCCCGGCTGGGCCAATTTTCCGCCGTGGCGGTGCGTTCTTTATCCGCCGCAGCTTTAAAGGCAATAAGCTATATTCAACCATTTTCCGCGAGTATCTGGCCGAGCTGTTCAGTAAAGGCTACTCGGTCGAGTACTTCAGCGAAGGCGGACGCTCGCGTACCGGTCGCCTGCTGCAGGCTAAAACCGGCATGCTGGCGATGACCATTCAGGCCATGCTGCGCGGTCTCAATCGTCCGGTCACTCTGGTTCCGGTCTACATCGGCTACGAACATGTGATGGAAGTAGGCACTTACGCCAAAGAGCTGCGCGGCAAACGCAAAGAGAAAGAGAATGCCAGCCTGGTGCTGCGTACCATCCGCAAACTGCGCAATTTCGGCCAGGGTTACGTTAACTTCGGTGAACCGATTCCGCTGAATGCCTTTCTTAATGAACAGGTACCGCAGTGGACCCAGGACATCGACCCCATGGGCAGCAGCAAGCCGCAATGGATGAATCCGGTGGTCAATACGCTGGCCACTAAGATGATGACCCATATCAACGATGCCGCGGCGGCCAATGCCATGACCCTGTGCGCGACGGCGCTGCTGGCCTCACGTCAGCGCGCTCTGGCGCGTGACAAGCTGATCAAACAGATTGACTGCTACCTGTCTCTGCTGCGCAATGTGCCCTACTCGGCCACCTTCACCATTCCGGATGAAAGTGCCCAGAGTCTGGTCGAGCATGCTGAGTCACTGGATAAGTTTGTGGTCGAAAGCGATACCATGGGCGACATTGTTTCCCTGGATCGTAACCAGTCGATTTTAATGACCTACTACCGCAATAACATCATTCATCTGCTGGCATTGCCGTCGCTGATTGCGCAGATGCTGATTCGCCAGCAGCAGATGCCGGTCAGCCAGATCAAGACCTGTGTCGCCAAGGTGTATCCGTTTTTGCAACAGGAGCTGTTCCTGAGTATTGCCGCTGATCAGCTGGATGAAAGGGTGGATCAGTATCTGGCCGAGCTGGAAAGCCAGCAGTTACTGACGGTAGAAGATGGGGTTGCAACCATTAATCAGGCTAACACTCAGGTACTGATGCTGCTGGGACGCACCATCTCGGAAACCCTGCAGCGCTATGCGATTGCGCTCAACCTGCTGGTTGCATGCCCGCATCTGGCCAAAGCTGATCTGGAGGCCAAGAGTCAGGAGATCGCACAGCGTCTGGGCCGTCTGCACGGTATCAATGCGCCGGAATTTTTCGACAAAGGTGTGTTTGCCGCGCTGTTTGTCACCCTCAAGCAACAAGGCTATGTCGATGCCGAGGGTAACAACAATCAGGAGCAGATTCGTCATCTGTCACGTATGGTCAATGCGATGCTGCACTCTGAAGTACGCTTAACTATTTCGGAAAGTATCTGTCAGGCAGAGTAACGACGCAGCAGCCGTCCTATTCACCCCTTCCCGCCCCCTGTTCCCATACAGGACAGAGGGGACGGGAACAGGGTATAAAAAAGGCATCCGCATGGATGCCTTTTTTATCGGGTTACATCAGTGAAATAAAGATCGCGACCGCTATCGCCATGCCGACATAGTTGTTGTTGAGGAACGCCTGAAAGCACGGCATCCGCTCACGGTGGCGAATCAAACGCTGCTGGTAAGCAAACAGCACACTGGCAATCAAAACGCCCCAGTAGTAGCTGCCACCCAGTTGCTCACTGATCCCCAACGCAATCAGCATAGCGACGGTCAGCAGTTGCAATACCCCGATAATCAGCTTGTCAAAACGACCAAACAAAATAGCGGTCGACTTAATTCCGATCAGCAGATCATCATCGCGATCCACCATGGCGTACTGAGTATCATAAGCCACCGTCCACAGCAGATTAATAACAAACACAAACCACACCACAGGTGGCAGTTCATTCGCCTGCGCGGCCCAAGCCATCGGAATCGACCAACTGAAAGCCAGCCCCAAAAAGAACTGCGGTAAATGGGTATAACGCTTCATAAACGGATAGATGAAAGCCAGCACCAGCCCGGCAAACGAGAGCTTAATCGTCAGCGGATTCATGGTCAGAACCAGCAGAAACGAGAGCACAGACAGGGAAATGAACAGGATCATCGCCTCCCGGGCGGTCACTTTGCCGGATGGCAACGGACGCGAGGCGGTACGTTTAACGTGTCCGTCTACCTTACGGTCAGCAAAATCATTGATCACACAGCCAGCCGAGCGCATCGCAAATACTCCGATAACAAACACCAGCAATACGTTCCAATCCGGCATACCGCGCGCGGCCAGAATCAGTGCCCAAATCGTCGGCCACATCAGCAGCAATGAGCCAATCGGACGATCCATACGCATTAACTGCCACAATGCGCGGGCTTTTTCTGCATTCATTTACACTCTCTCCTTGGAGTAAATCGGTGAATCGGGCAAAAACAGTTCTGCCACTAACATGGGTTTATGCTGCATCCATAAACGGGAGCGGCGCGCGAGTAATTTACCACGGGATGTCTCGGCCCATCCGACCTGCAAAGCATCTCGTTTCACAGTTTCACAACTGAATATCGTCTCGCCGAGCGGAGTATCGCCCTGCTGCTGCCAGTCACGTTGCTGCATGGAGGAAAGTGGAATTAACGTACTGCCCAGAGCCCATGGCACCGCATCGCCCTGTAACACCACCTGACGCAGCAGACACTGCTCTTCACTCAAGAGCTGCACTTCATCGGCATGCAACTCAGCGGCAGCAGTAAACTGGTTGTGGAGTAATTTGACGCTGAAATGCTCACAGTGTGCTGCCATCAGATGTGACAACGAGCCCAGCTCAAGTAACCAGGTTTTGGCATTCTCGTCAGGATAAGTAAATTGTTCAGGCTGTTGCCAGCTGACCTGGCGCAATGCGGCCAGATAAAACGCAGTTGTTTGATTCATACTAGTATTCAATATGACGCTTATTCGTCATACAATAGAGATCGAATGCAAGCTCATTCCCAAACCAGTCCGACCCTATGCAGCATTTGTTGTCTAATGATGCGCTATTGTAACAAGAGTCTGGCGCTTCGAGTATCAGGAACAGAAGAAAGAACAGGCACAAATATGCTTAAACGTTACCTAGTCCACGCCATACTGGCCGCCAGCCTTGTCTTACCTGGTGCAGTTTATGCCAGTGATGAAGAGGCGCCCAAACTGGCTTACTTCACGCTTGAGCCGGATCTGACCACCAACTTTTTTACTCAGGGTAAAAAGCTCGGCTATATCCAGGTACGCATCGATATTATGGTGGCCAATAGTGCCGACCTGCCGCTGGTTGAACGCCATCAGCCGCTGATCCGCGACGCGGTCGTCGAGCTGCTGGGTAAACAGAGTGAAGACACGATTAAATCTCTGGCGGGACGCGAAGATCTGCGTAAAACCCTGGTCGACGACCTCAACAGTGTGCTGCTACCGGAAACCGGTCGCAAGCTGATCGCTGATCTGCTGTTCACTAAGTATATTTATCAGTAATCCGGGCGGCAGCTCAGGCATCCGCACCTTTAGATTGCAAACGTCCGGCATCATGTAAACCAAGAATGACGCCGGTAACCAGGCCTGCCAGATGGGCAGAATTAGCGATAGCCATAAAAGGCTGTACGAAGCCCAGCACCAGCCAGACCAGCATAAAGCCGATCAGCGCTTTGGGCATCGTCAGTCCGAGATGCGGCGCCCGTACGCTCAGCATCCAAAGATAGCCGACCAATGCGTACACCACTCCGGACAAACCACCGAAGTTCGCCCCCTCTACCCAGTATTGCCCGGCTCCGGACAGGGCCGCCGACAGCAGAAATATCTGCACTAGCTTGCCACTGCCGAGCCGCTTTTCAATGTCACCACCCAGTTGCCACCACCACAGCAGGTTAAAGGCAATGTGCAGCACCGAGAAATGCAGCAATGCATGACTGAACCAGCGCCAGAGCTGCCACTGCTGTCCGCCGTGAGCAGGAAAGTGCAGTGCCGCAAAGATCTGATTTCCCATTCCCAGCAGTGACAGCGCGAAAATCGCAGCACACAACAGCATGGTACCTAAAGTAACCGGACCGGCTTTAGAGCGCAGCATGGTGAGCATGCTAGGCGAGCGATAAACAAAGCGGGACTGGCGTGATTCGGCCAGCGCCCAGGATGCCGCCTGATATTTACTGTGATTGGGGTTGTGCAGGAAATGTTGCAGTTCTGCTTCCGCCTCTATCAGGTGCTGTTCATCTGTCAGCCACAGCGCAAACTGGCCTCCCTCCTCTGGCATCATCTGAATATCAATGTGGCGCGATGCCATGTAATCAATAAAAGCCTGCGCCATGCGCGGATTGTTCAGGGAGATCAGTTTAATCATAAATCAGCTCGCTTCGATAGGAAGGTTAGCCCGGTGCCAGGCCTCAAAACCGCCGTCTACACTATACACCTGTTCGAATCCCTGGTTAACCAGGTATTGAGCCGCGCCCTGACTGCTGATGCCGTGATAGCACATCACTAAGACAGGTTCATCAAACTCGGTCTGATCCATAAAGGCAACGATAGTGTCGTTGGTCAGGTGATAGGCATCTTTGGCATGCGCGACGGCAAATGACTGGGGATCACGAATGTCCAGAAGCTTGGCATTGTGTTGTTCGATCAGCGCCTGGGCGCCAGCAACGTCGATGTGCTGAAATTGGTCCATGTTAAGTTCTCTGTTGAGCATTATTTACCGGCACACATTGTAACCTATCCAGTGCTCAACAAGTACACGACACCAGTAAGGTTATCCACCAGTGATCAAATATTCGTCATTTGTGGATAATTCTGTGGATTGCGTTGATAAAGTGGTTTGAGAAAGTTCGATCCACAACATCTTGTGATGATCCTTATTTTTCTGTGTGTAAAGATAAACATATCCCCAAATATAAAACAGCGTTCAGGCCTTGATTTACCCTGCTTGATGACAGTCAGTAAATAATTTTGTCACAGAGTTATCCACAAGGTAAGTAAACCAAGGCGATCTTACTTTTCGATCAGGCATAAAAAAACCGAGATCCGGAGATCTCGGTTTTGACTGTCAGGTCGTCGTGAGGTTTAGAACTCACCCACGGCGTCTTTAAGCTTTTTCATCGCATTCTTTTCCAGCTGGCGGATACGTTCGGCAGAAACGTTATACATTTCTGCCAGCTCCTGCAGCGTGGCTTTCTGATCGTCCAGCCAGCGCGAGCGCACAATGTGCTGGCTGCGCTCATCAAGGGTCGACATCGCCTGTGTCAGGCGTTGCGTGGTGTGGGCTTCCCAGTTCTGCGCTTCGACATTGTCAGCCAGATCCGACTGCTTGTCCTCAAGATACAACACCGGCGCAGTGTAAGCATTCGGATTGTCATCATCATCAGCGGACATTTCAAACGTGGCATCTTGTGCCGCCAGACGGGATTCCATCTCACGCACTTCAGCCGGATCGACACCCAGCTCTTTAGCTACTGTTTCGACTTCGCCGTTATTAAACCAGCCAAGGCGTTTTTTCGACTTACGTAAATTGAAGAACAACTTACGCTGCGCTTTGGTGGTGGCAATTTTGACGATACGCCAGTTACGCAGGACGTATTCGTGAATTTCCGCTTTAATCCAGTGCACCGCAAAGGAGACCAGTCTGACGCCCATTTCCGGGTTAAAGCGTTTAACCGCTTTCATCAGGCCGATATTACCTTCCTGTACCAGGTCTGCCATTGGCAGACCATAACCGGAGTAGCCGCGAGCAACATGAACAACAAAGCGAAGATGCGACAGGATCAGCCCTTTCGCCGCTTCGATCTCACCGGAGTAGTGTAAACGCTCAGCCATTTCACGCTCTTCGTCAGCCGTCAGCATTGGATAGCTGTTTACGGAACGAATGTAGCTGTCTAAGCTGTCCTGTGAAACGAGAGCCATTGGATACGCTTGGTTAGTCATTCAAATCCTCATCAATCTCTGATCTGGAATACAGTTTAACCCGTCAATATTGAACTCAAAATGAACAAGGATCAAGGGTCGATTGGTCATTATGCACAAACTGCCGAGAGTGACAAGTGACTCCCCCAGGGTGACAAAACAACTTTGCAGTAATATGACCGCCGGCAATTAAACTGGTTCAATCTCGCGTAAATGGCGACGCGCAGATACCCGCGCAGCCACACAACCGAGCAGTGTACCCAGCATCAGCAGCAGCAAAGATTCATCCCAGCTCAGGCCGATTAGACGAAAACGACTGTCATACAGACGGGCTAACTCTTCCACCGCACCATTGAGTAAAATGGTGATCAGCGCCGTCATCAGCCAGGCGGTCATTGCACCGAGGAAACCGAACCACATCCCGGAATACAGATAAGGACGCAAGATATAGCTGTCGGTCGCACCAATCAGCTTCATGGTCTGGATTTCATCTTTATTGGCCTGGACATTAAAGCGCAGCGTGTTGCCGACGATGAGAAATACCGAAGCCAGCATCAGCAGCGACAAGCAAACCACGACGATCGTGGTCAGATTCCGAATCGCATCCAGACGGGTCAGCCAGTCTTCATCCAGACGAACATCGGTCACGTCTTCTTCACCATGCAGTGAACGGGCAATCGCCGTAATGCGCGCTTTGTCTTCTACCGCCGGGGTAATCACCAGCACACCAGGCAGCGCATATTCATCCAGCAGGCTGATCGCCTGATCGAATCCGGCATACTGGCTGAGCTCATCCAGCCCTTGCTGTGAAGAGATATAATCAACCTTGGCCACATCAGTACGGCTTTCCACCTGATCTTTGAGCACCATGATGCGCGCTTCCGGCGTGCCCTCACGTAAATAGATACTGATTTGTGACGGGCTGGCAACGTTATCCGCCACCGACGCGATGTTCTTGCTGAGTAAATAGAGGCTGGCCGGCAGCGCTAATGCCATTGAGATCACTGCCAGGGTAAGCAGATTACCAAGCGGACGCTGCCATAACGCCGAAAACGAGGCTTTGGCCTGTTTACGATGTACCGTAAAAAAGCTATCGGTTTTGGCGCGTTTCTTATCCCGTCCGACCGCAGGCTTGCGCGCATTAGCAGTGTTACCCTTTGGCTTAATGGCCATAATCTTCTACCTCGCTCAAAAAGCCCTGGTTAAGCTCCAGATGACGATACTGAGGCCGGGAATTGACCAGATTAATATCGTGCGTCGCCAGCAGAATCGTCACTCCGGCGCGGTTGAACTCTTCGAACAGACGCAGGATAAGGTTGGATAGCTCCGGATCCAGGTTACCGGTTGGCTCATCAGCCAGCAGTAAGGTCGGACGGTTAACCACCGCTCGGGCAATGCCCACCCGCTGCTGTTCACCACCGGACAGCTGAGTCGGCAGGCTGCGAGCTTTATCCAGCAGGCCGGTTTTATCCAGCGCCGCATTAACCCGGCGTTTAATCTCACTTTCCGCGATCGATTCTATCCGCATCGGCAGCGCCACGTTTTCATACACGCTGCGATCCATCAGCAAACGATGCTCCTGAAACACAATACCGATATTGCGGCGCAGGAAAGGAATGTCTTTGCTGGGAATACGGGTAATATCGTGCCCGTTGAAACTGATTTTGCCGTCATTCGGCCGCTCAATCGCACAAATCAGCTTGAGCAGCGTGCTTTTCCCCGCTCCGGAATGTCCACCGAGAAAGGCCATTTCGCCCCGGCGCAAATGAAAATCGACTTTCTGCAGCGCCTGACGTCCGCCACGGTAGGCTTTACTTACTTGTTGAAACTTAATCACGCATCCTTCCCCTGTGAATACAGAGCGCAGTGCCAGTAACACGGGCGCTACGCTCCATTCGGTTTACTCTTCGCGGCTGAACAGCGCGTCAATAAATTCCTGGCTGGCAAACGGACGTAAATCGTCGATGCCCTCGCCCACACCAATGTAGCGGATCGGGATCTGGAACTGATCCGCAAGCGCAAAGATCACACCACCTTTCGCTGTGCCATCCAGTTTGGTCAGAGTAATCCCGGTCAATGGTGCCACGTCACTGAACAGTTTGGCCTGGCTGATCGCGTTCTGGCCGGTACCAGCATCCAGCGTCAGCATGATTTCATGCGGTGCCGACTCATCAATCTTCTTCATCACGCGGACAATCTTACGCAGCTCTTCCATCAGATTGGCTTTGTTCTGCAGACGCCCGGCCGTATCAGCAATCACCACATCAACACCGCGCGCTTTGGCCGCTTCAATCGCATCGTAGATAACCGACGCACTGTCGGCACCCGTATGCTGCGCAATCACCGGCACATTGTTACGCTGACCCCAGACCTGCAGCTGCTCAACCGCAGCAGCGCGGAAAGTATCGCCGGCAGCCAGCATGACTTTCTTGCCTTCTGACTGAAACTGTTTGGCCAGCTTACCAATGGTGGTGGTTTTACCCACGCCATTTACACCGACCATCAGGATCACGTACGGCGTTTTTGAACTGTCGACTTGCAGCGGCTGCTCAACCTGAGACAGGATTTCACCCATCTCTTCTTTCAGCAGTCCGTACAGGGCTTCACCATCACGCAGCTGCTGACGGGTCGATTTCTCGGTCAGGTTCTGGATGATCTTCAAGGTGGTGTCCATACCGACATCGGCCACCAGCAGTTGCTCTTCCAGCTCTTCAAACAGATCGTCGTCAATCTTCTTGCCTTTAAACAGGCCGAAGAAACCTGCACCTATGTTGGCTTTGGTGCGGCTCAGACTGCGTTTCAGGCGGGCGAAAAAGCTTTCGGTCGGCTTTTCTTGTTCAACCACAGCCGGTTGTACAATCTCAGGTTCAGGCTCAATCTCAGGTTCAATCTCTTGCTCAGCCGGCAGCTCAGATGTCTCTTCTGCTTCTGCTTCTGCTCGCGTAGCCTGTGGCTCTTCAACCTCCGGCTGGGATGGCTCTACATCGGGTTGCTGCTCAAGTTCGTTTTCGGTTGCTGGTTTCTGCCCTGGTTCTTCATCACCAAAGCCAAGCCATGACAGTAAGCCACGCTTCTTCTTTTCCGTCATCTGGGGTTATCCTGGATTTATTTAACAAATCATACCTAAGTCATCTCACGCACCACCTGTGCGCCAGGCCAGGCAAGGTCACTTGGGTATACTGAGCTGAGACTACTAATTTGCTCTTTTCGGCAAAGAAAAGTGACAAAGCAGTGAAAACTTTTACGCTTGCTTGCTACACTTTGCCCTGATTCTGAGAGCCAATCCTCTGTGATGCCAGTAAAAACGCATACAGACTGGCTATAGTAACACTTAATTCGCGGTCAAAAAATCTATGCCAAGACGTCGTCAGCAAAACCCATCACAAAAACAGGCCCCAAGTGGTCAAGTGCGAATCATCAGCGGTCTGTGGCGCGGGAGAAAACTTCCGGTCCATGACGCCGAAGGCCTGCGCCCGACCACAGACAGGGTCAAAGAAACCCTGTTTAACTGGCTGGCTCAGGACATCCCTCATGCCAAATGTCTCGACCTGTTTGCCGGTTCGGGCGGACTGGGGTTTGAATCTGCCTCACGTCAGGCCGACAAAGTCACCATGCTGGAGATGAATAGCCAGGCGTTTAGCCAGCTCAAAACCAACATCGCCAGCCTGAAAGCGACCAACATTGAAGCGATTCACACCGACTCACTGGCCTTTTTGCGTCAGAGCGGCCAGGCCTATGATGTGGTGTTTATCGATCCGCCGTTCCGTCAAGGTTTGTTACAAGAAAGCGTGGCATTACTGGAGCAAAATGGATGGCTTGCCGACAACGCGATGATTTATATTGAGTGTGAAAAAGAGTTAGCGATGGCGGATCTGCCGCCCAACTGGGAACTGTACCGGGAAAAAACCGCCGGCCAGGTCTGCTACCGCCTGTTTGAAAGGACGAGTGCATGAAAATCTTACTGACGCTGGCCAAAATGGCCATCGGCTTTGTCTGGCTGATTCTGCTGATCAACATCGTGATGCCGTTTCCGGGCAAAGCTGCCATTGCCCTGTACATCATGGCGGCTTTCCTGCTGATGATGCATGGCCTGCAAGCGCTGATCTTTATCGGAGCCTTCGGCGACAAGATCAACATGAGCCGCGGAGAAAAATGGTCAATCCTGGTGTTTGGCATTTTCGCCCTGCTCGATATTCGCCGCAAACACATGATGTAAAAAAACCGCCGTCAGGCGGTTTTTTTATGCTTACATTTCCATGTAGCTTTTGATGCCGTTGAGGAACATCTGAGTCGACACCATCACCAGCAGTAACCCCATCAGGCGTTCCACCGCTTTGAGGCCGCGCTCGCCCAATACCCGGTGGAAGAATCCGTAGAACATCAGGACCAGAAACGTCCCGGACCAGGCAATCAGCACCGCGGCAGACAGCTCCATCAACTGATGCGGATACTGAGTCGACAGCAGCAGCAGCGCCGCAATCACCGACGGACCAGCAATCATAGGGATTGCCATAGGAACAATGAACGGCTCTTCCCCGGCAGCCAGGCCGGTAATACTGCCCGCGCTGGGAAAAATCATTTTTATCGCAATGATAAACAGGATCACGCCACCGGAAATACTCAGCGTTTCCGGTTCGACATGCAGAAAAGTGAGGATGGATTTGCCGGCAAACAGGAACAGCATCAGAATCACCAACGCAAACAGCAATTCACGAATCAATACAATGCGGCGGCGTTTGGGGTCGAGGTGTTTAAGAATAGACAAAACAACGGGTAAATTGCCCAGCGGATCCATGATCAAAAACAGCATGGTTGCAGCCGATAGAATTTCCATAACACCTCAATCAATCGAAAATTTTGCGCAGTATATCAGCGCCGCTTATCGATTTCGATGCATATCGGGGTCAATCTAATCCCGAACCAGGATTAATGCTGACAAATACGCGCCGGGTTGAAATACCACACTCCATCGGTCACCAACACTTTTTGCTGCTGCTGAAAAAAGAACAGTAAGCTGTCGAGATCAAAACCACTGCGTTTACAGGTTCGAAACTGAGCCTGGGCGCCAAATGCGCGTAACGCCGCGGCACGCAATTCCGGTTCGGTCATTGGCTGCTGTTTGATTAACTCCAGCACTTTATGGGCGTGAATCTCTGTACTCATGGTGTCTCTCATCGTCATCAGTAAAGCCTTAACTTTAACTCGCCCGGCGAGAGATTACTTTGATTTGGCTCAGGGCAACAGCAGCACAGAGACGACAATCAGCGCCTGGGACAGCAGGCAGGTCAGCGAAACCAGAGGCTGGCCGCCGGGCAACATCCGGCGATAGGTATTAATGGCCAGTAGCACGGCAGAAGCCGCCATGGTCAGACTGGCTAACACCCCGACCAGGGAGGCTAAAGTATGTGTAGTCAGCCAGATTTGTCCGCCCGCCCAGATCAGCTGCAGTAACGTCAGCCCCATCAGACTGACCGGCACAATTCGTCGCTCCAGTTGCGGCAGAACAAGAAAGAATCCGACAATCGCTGCCGCGATCAGCAACGCAGGCAGCCACCACACCATTGCTGCGCTATTCTGCACCCAGAAAGCTGCGCTGTAGCACAGCTGAGCGAGAAGAAAAGCAATAAAGCTGGCTCGTGGTTTCGCTGCCATCAGACGCAAACCATCGGCCGCCACAGCCGCAGCCAAACCGGTCACGACCCAGGCCAGAGGCGTATTCAACCCTGAATACTGCTCGAGAGTAATCAATAACAGCAAGGTCAGACTTAGCATTCTCAGCAGTAAAGCATGCTTTAATTTGTTGTTTTCCAATGCAGAAATACGAATAACCCCCCGTTAACACCCAGCCTCCTGACGCTGCATGCCAGACCTGATTTTCATTCTGCCGCCAAGTGTAGGCATGTCAGAGTTGATGTCCAGAAGCGAACCACAAAAGTTCGATCTTGATAGCGATTCACATCACGCTGCCAGCAGGGTTACTCAACCACTCACGGGGCGCTGTCTAGTTATCGCTCAACAAGCGCGAGAAAACCGAGCCAGCCACCTCCAGATAATAAAAACATTGTTTTAAACCTCGAAATAAAACCAATAACTGCCAAATACTCATAGATATAAAGAAAAAATAAACAAACATTAAAATAAAAAACAATGAGTTATATTAAAAAATAAGATTAAAAGCTGTTACACCAAACCAGGCTAACTTTTTTATCAGTTCACCAACTTGATGACGACAAATCACTGGACAAACCAGAATCAAATGAGATTAACTCTCATCAGATAAAATATTATTCTTATAAAATGATAATTAGCTAAAATTTTACAAGCACCACACCACTAGCCAGCAAAAACATGACAAAGTCATATTAACACCCATATCAATGAAATATTAAAACCAATAAAAACATATATTTAAATAAAAATTTGCACAACCAACACCCACATCGATTAATTGATGAACGCACCAAAACAACACATAAAACTCACCATTTATGGGCAGTATTTGCGAACAAGATTGGTAATTTTAAGATGTTTAAACAAATGGTATTGATCAAGCCGACAAACTAGTGTTATTCTGATTACACAAGATGAGACAACGGCGAAAGGAGCAGTGTTATGATTTCTTCATCTCAAAAACAGGGATTAGTAATGATCGCAGTAATCATTGGTTTGATGACACTGCCGATGATGTACTGATCATCTGAACAGAAACAAAAAGGACGCTTGCGCGTCCTTTTTCATTGTAAAAACAAGCCGTTTGATTGCAAAAAGCAATATAGCGGATAAGCGTTCAGCGCAAATGCTGTAACAGCTCCTCCCAGTGGATGTAATACACCACCAACGCGGCCAGAGTCATCAGCATCATCAGCATCAATGCCACGCGCCAGATAAAACGCCCGCTGCGCGGAGTCAGTTCTTTTTCACACTCGCGACATACCGCAAGAAATGCTTTGCGATCTTGCAACTGAAACCCAGCCTCGCCATCGGCTTTGTCCTCCACCGTGGCAACATAACGTAATTTGACAATCACGTCGTGCGGCAAACGTTCTTCACAACTGCTGATCAACTGATGTAACCCATCACCATGAGCATGGTATTGCTGACGCAACAGCTCCTCAAGTTTACGCGTACGTACTACAACCTGTTCAACATCGGACATCAGTAACTCCCTTACTCCATCGATAGCGGCAGGACGTGCTGCGGCTGACAATCCCGTTAAGTTATAGATAAGGCGGGCTTACCCGCACTTCCAGCTTCATCTGCATTCCTGATAAGGAAATGTGACGCCAGGCGTAAAATGTCGTCACATTCCACCATTCAGGGCAGTAACCAACGGGTCTTGGCACTGCGTGATAACAACCAGCTCAGTGCTAGAGATGCGGCCCCGGCAACCACTACCCACAGCGGGATCACCCAACCCGGATGCCCCTGATGCCAACCAAATGCCTTCATTGGCCACAAAAACAGCGGATGGAGCAGATAGATCCCCAGGCTGTGCTGGCTGATAAAGCCCACCACGCGCTGTGCTCCGGCGGAGAGCCGGTCAGCATAAGCCCGGCACAGAATAAAGATCATGCTGGCCGCGAGTATGGTATTGAGGGTTTTATACGAGAACCAGCGCCAAATCGTATAAGCCTGATAGTGCAGGCTTTCAGAAATCACGGTCGACACCGTCATATACAATGCCGCAACACCGAGCACTACAGCACCCAGTACGACATAGCGATTGATCGGCAGCTTTTTATACAGCAGGTAACCGAGTGGCAGATAGCCACTGTATAACCAGTACTGATTACTCCATGCACCATCGAAACCATACAGGAACAGCACTGAGGTAAACATCCACACCGCGACCAGCGCATAAATGGCCACATCATCAACGCGTTTCACCAGCCACTGTAACAATGGAATCAGCAGATACAGCGGGATGAAATAATAGAAGAAGCCCAAATGGTAGTAGGTTTCATGCTGCGGGCTGTGTTGCAACACCTCCCAGGCCGTACTGCCATCAAAACCGGTCGCACTCCAGCCCGATAACCAGGCATAGAACAGCGACCAGATCAAAAACGGAACCAGCACTTTTCCTAAACGACGCCGTACATAATAACTAAGGTCAAAAGGTCGGGCATCACTCAGCAACAAAGCACCGGAGATCAAAATAAACACCGGAACAGCCCAACGGGTCATGCCGTTGACACTGATTGCCGTCGCCCACTGTGAAAACGGAATCTCACCCAGTTCAAAGCGATAAGGCGCCAGAACATGAATCGCGATTACCGCCGCTGCGGCCACGCAGCGCAATAAATCGAAAAAAATCACTCGCTTGGTCATACGCAATGCTCTTCATAAATTAAGCCACCACTATAAAACGAATGACCCGCCAATTGTAAGTCTGGTGTTGTTTCTCGGTTAAGTGATGAAAAGAGCACTCAGTCAATAGCCTGTACCTATTGCAACGATGCACACAACCGGTTGTTCTTTTCGCCACCAGAGCGGTACTCTTTTTCCAACGGTGTCACAGACATCCCATGCATTTAACCAGACGAGGTAAGCGTTATGACGACGACTCTTATTGGCCTGAATAACACCCAAAGTCAGCAACTGGCGCAGGCGCTCAATCACCTGCTGGCCAACTACCAGGTGTTCTACATGAATACCCGCGGTTATCACTGGAATATCAAGGGTAAAGAGTTCTTTGAACTGCACGCTAAATTTGAAGAGATTTACAGCGACCTGCAGGTCAAGATCGATGAACTGGCAGAACGGGTACTGACCCTCGGCTCACAGCCGATGCACAGTTTCAGCGACTACCTGGCCGCGAGTGATATTCGTGAACACACCAATGCGACAGATGGTGTCAGCACGATGACGGGTCTGGTCGCAGGCTTTACCAGCCTTATCAGCCAGCAACGCCATGTGTTAGCGCTGGCGGCGGAAAACGAAGACGAAGGGACAGCGGCACTGATGAGTGACTATATCCGCGAGCAGGAAAAACTACTCTGGATGCTTAACGCCTGGCTACAGTAATCACGTCCGATAACGCACCGGCACCACTCACCGCCTCAGGCAGGCGGTGAGGTGACGATTAAGGCTGGCCACCCTGCTCAAGCCCAAGACACCCAAAGACGGGTGGCCAGTCGCCTGATATGGCCTGAACAACCTATGTTTGCCGCCAGAACCTATGTTTGCCGCCCGAAAGTCAGGCAGTCCCTTTACCCTGGTACTGCCTGACTAGCTTTTGGATCATAGTAACCCTAAAACCCGATTAACGACTTGTCGCCACCTGCTCAATGTACGCTCGCTGCTGTGCACTTGAAAAGGCAGCGGGGCGTAGCGCCTGAATGTCACTGATACACTGTGTCAGCGGCCAACCACAATCGAGTAAGACATGCGCCGCCAGCAGTCCGGTGCGGCCGGAGCCTCCCATACAGTGCAACGCCACTTTATTGCCTCGTTTGAGTGCAGCACGCAGCTGCACGCTCACCGTCGGCCAATGTTCAGTAAACAACGCGCTGGGCACACTGTTGTCTTCAATCGGCAAGTGAATCCAGCCCAGCCCTAAACCCTGCGCGGTCTGACCCAGCGATTCGACCTGTTTTGCGGTCATTTCTTCACGGGTTATCGCACTGACGATCACGGTCACACCACTTTGTTTAAGCTGTTTCAGGCTATCTAATAAGGTGACCTGCCGGGTGCCCGGACACGGCATCAGCACCAACGCCGCCTTTTCCACCGCCAGCTCCCAGATTGGATGGGTCATACTCGCCCCTCCGCAAACGGCGCCAACACGCCATATCCCGACTGTGCGAGCGGGGGCTTTTTCCCTGTCTGGTTCATTATTGTTCTCCCTAACCTTACCAACGACTTATTATTCTAAACTGATTAACAGCAAGGACGCTCCGCCATATCCTGCAGCCGTTCACTGTCTCGTACATATTGCTGCTGCAGATTGTCGGCCTGCTGCAAACCGTCAATCACTGTCTGCAACCAGGCTGGCAGCGCCGGTGACAAACGGTAAAACACCCATTGTCCCTGACGTTCATCCAGCAGAACCCCACTTTGCCGCAACTGAGCCAGGTGGCGGGAAATTTTAGGCTGACTTTCCTGCAGCGCATAAGTCAGTTCACAGACGCACAAGCGCCGCTCACGTGCGATCAGCAACAGGCAGCGCAGACGGGTCTCATCGGCCAGCAGTTTAAAAAATTGGTGCGGTAGCATCACTCACCTCAAATACATGCGAATATCCGCATATCCTAAGTATAAAAAAACACGCGTCAATGCGCGTCACCTGCTCATCACAAAAAAATTCATTTAATCGGAACGGTGGAGGGCATGACTGGCGTGCCGCCATCAACGGGCCTACGCTCTCTGCTCCACCCCGGATTGTATAGCCATTGCATTTCCTCGCAACTCGCTTATTCTAACCGCAGTAAAACCTGTTTCCGCCCACCAACCAGAAGATGTAACTGAGCAAGTGTTATGGCCTCAACCTATACGCAAGAGTCAAACTTTGAGTATGCAATCCACCACCCTGTCGCTGATTTATGGCAAACACGCAATGAAGGTTACTACCGCTCGTTTGATAACACCCGACTCTTCTGGTGTTCACTGACCGATCCCGCACACGATAAAGTGATTGTCGTCGTAAATGGACGTATCGAGTCAGCCTGGAAGTATCAGGAGCTGTTTTATGATCTGTTTCAGCAGGGTTACGACATTTATGCCTATGACCATCGTGGCCAGGGGCTGTCGGACCGCCTGATTGAAGAGCGGGAAATGGGCTTTGTCGGCGAGTTTGATGACTATGTGCAGGATTTGTCCGGATTAGTGGCCATGTGGGATCTGCGCCGTTACCAGCAGCGTTTTCTGTTGGGGCATTCAATGGGGGGCGCCGTGGTTACCCGCTACGTCCAGACGCATCCCCATCATGATTTCAGTGCCATGGCACTGAGTGCTCCGATGTTTGGTGTCAGCATGCCGTGGCAACTGCGCCCGGTCGCCATGCCGCTGACCCAGTTCATGACCGCTCTCTACCGTAAGCCGACTTATGCGCCGGGCTACAGCGCCTACTATGCGAAACCTTTTGAAATCAACCCGCTGACCCAAAGTGAGGTACGCTATCGCTGGTTTCGCGAGCTGTACGAACAAAAACCCGAACTTAAGCTGGGCGGCCCGAGCACACGCTGGGTGTGGCAGGGTCTGATGGCCGCCAAACAGTGTATCCAGCTGACGCGGCAGATCCGCATCCCGACCTTAGTACTGCAAGCCGAAGCAGACACGATTGTCAGCAATGCAGCCCAGGTCCGTTTTATCACCAAACTGGCGCGCACCAATCCGGCCAGCAGCATTGAGGTCATCGCCGGAGCCCGGCATGAAGTGCTGTTTGAACGAGACCCGTATCGCAATCAGGCTCTCGATGCCATGCTGGCTCATTTCGCCAAAGCCGAACAGACACACGCTGGTTAGCAGCGGCAGGAGCGGACAAATAGAGGAAATTTTGTCCGCTTAGTTTTACCCTCTTTTTCCTCTTTCGCATCGCGTAAACTGGATGACCAGAAGCGCGCACCGTCTTCGACCTGTTTCCACTGTGATCAAGAGAGTTATATGACTACTGAACGTAATCCATCCCCGTTTCGCATCGTCGCTTCCGATCTGGATGGCACGCTGCTGGCGCCGAACCACCAGCTGAGCCCGTTTTCCAAGCAGACCCTGCAACAGCTTCATCAGCAAGGCTACACGTTCATTTTTGCCACTGGTCGTCACCACATTGATGTCGCTGGAATCCGCGAGATCGCCGGTATCCCGGCCTACATGATTACTTCGAACGGTGCCCGGGTTCACGACCAGGACAACCGTGAAATGTACAGCAAGAATGTCCCGCCGCACCGGGTGCAGGCGATCATCGACCTGGTGAAAAACGAGCCGGGACTGTATATCCACCTGTACCGCAACGATGACTGGCTGCTGAGTCGTGAGAATGAACTGCTGCGTCAGTTCCACGAAGAATCGGGCTTTGCGTCGCAACAGTTTGATGCCGATAACGCACCGACCGACGGCATTGCCAAAATCTTCTTCACCCATGAAGAACGCGATCATGAACTGCTGACTCGATTCGAAACACTCATCAATCAGCAATTTGGTGATGAGCTCAATGTGGCTTTTTCAACGCCTTGGTGTCTGGAAGTGATGTCTGCCGGTGTGTCTAAGGGCCATGCACTGCAGGCAGTGGCTGAATCTCTGGGGCTGACCCTGGACCACTGCATCGCATTCGGCGACGGTATGAATGATGCCGAAATGCTGGCCATGGCAGGCAAAGGTCTGGTGATGGGTACGGCGCATGAAAAAGTCTTCCGCGCTCTGCCTGACAATGAAGTGATTGGCAGCCATGCCGATGATGCCGTGGCGCACTACCTGCAGCAGCATCTGCTGTAACCACGGCCGCTGAACCCAAGGCGGTATGACCCGCGACCAGTTATTCCACATCAACAGGCAGCCCGGGCTGCCTGTTTTGCTTTAACGGCGTCGCTTAACCGGGTCATTCCTGGTGGGGAAATGTCTATTTGGGCCAGGCCTCTTTGGTTAAAATCGCCTGCCACTCAGACTCACTGACCGGCATCACCGATAAGCGATTACCACGCTTAACCAGCGGTAATTCGCTCAGTTCAGGCATCGCCTTAAGCACGGCCAGTGAGATAAGGCGCTCGGTTTTACGCACAAACTCAATATCCACCATCACCCAGCGCGGGTTATCTGGTGAAGATTTGGGGTCAAAACCGTCACTCTCCGGGTCAAATGCAAAATGGTCCGGATACGCTTCACGCACCACTCTGGCTATCCCGACCACGCCGACATTCTTACACGATGAATGATAAATCAGCACCAAATCACCGATTTTAACCTCATCACGCAACATATTCCGTGCCTGGTAATTGCGCACACCGTCCCAGCAGGAAACCTTTTGTGTCCGCAGAGTGTCAATAGAAAAAGTGTCTGGTTCTGTTTTGAATAGCCAGTATGCCATAATGAAATCCGTTTAATGTTCTGTCACAAGGAAGATATAACATGAAGGCGCTGACAATCCCAGCCGCAATCCTGACCGCCGCCCTGCTGCAAGCCTGTGCCGGCACACCTTCCGGCCAACCGGCTGACAAGCCGGCACCGCAGGCCAGCCTGACCCGGCCCGACTCTATTCATCCGCAGCGTTTTGTGCTGCGCGGCCAGGTCGTACTCGGTCATCAGGTGCGCTCCTTCACCCCCGTGCGGCAGCCAGCAGCAACTGTGGCTTGATCTACCCGAGGAGATGAGTCAGCAAGCCATGGCGCTCAATCAGTCGCCGTATCAGATCATGTATGGGGAAATGATTGGTTACCTGGCGCCCCCCAGCCAGACCGGTTACAACGGCGATTACACCGCGCGCTTTGTCGTGCAGCAGATAAACCGCCTCAGTGCAGAAAACCCGGATCGCTGCGATTTGGTCTCCACCCCTACCCGCGCCTTCGGCACGGAACCTTTCTGGTCGATGAGTTTCAGCAGCCAGGGGCTAACCTTCCAGCCTGTCGGCGGAGAAAAACAGACCTTTACGATTGAAGAGCGTGATATCAGCGAACAAGTCCGTCATTACCAGTTTGACGGCGGTGAGCTCAGTCTGACCCGGGGCACCTGTTCAGATAATATGAGCGATACCCTGTATAGCTGGCAGGCCGAACTGGAACTGAACGGCGGTGAGTACCGTGGCTGCGCTACCCTTGGCAACCAGGATGCCACACTCGGCTGGACCGGCACCTATTTTGCCAGCGCGACACACAGCAACGGATTCAGTGTGACACTCAACCTCAATGGCGACCACAGCGCCACCACGCGCTACCACTACTCTGACGGCAGTGCCGATACGGTTGAAAGCGGCTACTGGCAGCAACTGAGCGGCCAGCAGGTCCAGGTCGTGATGACCCGCCACCAGCAGCAGTATCTGTTGTCACAACGGATTTTCACCCGCGAGGGGAACCGTCTCACCGCCACCCATGAACAAGTCGGTAGTCTGGTTTATCCGATCAACGATGGCGGCCTGGTGCTGTACTCCGCAGATAACGCTTCACTGCGATCCGATAAGCAGGTCATTGACCACACTACGCAACTGGTATCCAGTGACCGCTTTGAAGAGGACGTCGACCAGGCCGTAAGACGCTACTTCGCCCTGCATGACACCGCGACCGAAGGCAGTCACTATCGCTGGCTGAAATACGACTTAAACGGTGATGCCAAGCCCGAACTGCTGGTTCAGCTGGACTGGTGCGGCTCCGGCGGTTGTACCCTGCTGGTATTTGAGCACCAACAGCAGGAATGGCGTTTTAACAGCCGTATTACCCTGATCAATACCCCGTTCCAGGTCGCCGACAGCAGTTCTCATGGCTGGCAAGATCTATTGCTGCCGGTGCGCGGCGGCGGCGCTAACGCCGCAGTACACCGCCTGCAGTACAATGGCATCAGCTATCCGCTCAACCCGAGTGCCGCCCAGCCGGCCAACAGCAAAGACAGCAGCAGTGTCACCCTGTTTGCTGACGGTCTGTCGCCACATCAGTCCGGTGTGGCGTTGTGAGCGGTGCCTGCACCAACTGCGGACTGCGGCATCAATGTCTCTGCGATCGCATTCCGCAACTGCGCAGCCAGTTGCATTTATCACTGCTGATGCACGAGAGTGAGTACCAGCGTGATACCAATACCGGACGTTGGTTACGAGCGGCCGTCCCCGGCTGCCAGGACTTTGGCTGGAGCCGGGTCGAACCTTCGTCCGGCCTGCAGCAAAGAATCGCTGATCCGAACCTGTATTCAGTGCTGGTTTACCCGGATGAACAGAGTCTGAGCCCGCAGCAGGTATTGCATCAGGCGCGCCGCGCCGCACAGCAGCCCCACTTTATTGTGCTGGACGGCACCTGGCAGGAAGCGAAAAAAATGGTGCGGAAAAGTCCGTGGCTGGACACTCTGCCGCGCATGCAGCTGATGCCGCAGCAGCAGTCGGCTTATCAGCTGCGCCGCAATCAAAGTGACGGACATCTGTGTACACTGGAAGTGGGCTGTGAGTTGCTGCAGCTGCTGGATGAAGCGGACAATGCCGCTCAGCTGATGCGTTTTTTCACTGAGTTTATGCAGGTATTTCAGGCCGACAAAAGCGGCCACCGCTGGTCAGGCGGCGGGAATTAATCCAGGGTTGCATCGCAGGATGAGCGGCTTCTCTTGCCGCTCTTGCGCCCAGGTCAGCAGACAGTACCGCTCAGGCACCTATTTCTTCAGCCGATCGGGCGCTCCCAGATAGAAGCCCTGCAGAAAGTCGACGCCCATCTCTTCACTGATACGACACACGTCCTGGTTGTGAACAAACTCAGCCACAGTTTTGGCATTCAGCACCTGGCACAACTTAACCAGCTGCTGGGCGATACGGCGCTGTTTCACATCCTGGTCGATGTTGCGGATCAGGCTACCGTCGAGCTTAATCACCTGCGGCTCAAGCTTAACGATTTCATCGATATTGGAATAACCGGAACCGAAATCATCAACAATGATACTGGCGCCCAGGGCACGGAACTGATTACAGACATCAATCATATGACCGTAGTCGGTAATCTGTTCGGTTTCCAGCACTTCCAGTCCGACCCGCTGTGGATTGGGCAGCGATTTGATCGCCTCTTCCAGATGGATAAGGGTGCGTTCACTCATGAAGTCCTGCGGAGACAGGTTGATCGAAAATCCTTCACTGCGATGACGCATCAGCTCAAAAGTACGACTAATCATCTGCCGGCTGAGACGGTTATAGAGGTGGGTACCCTCGATAATCGGTAAAAAGCGCCCCGGTAAAATCACTTCACCTTCATCTTCAATCCGCACCAGACACTCATAAGAAGCCAGCTGATGACTGTGAGCATGGTAGAGTGGCTGCGCATACACCAGCACATTGTCATTCAACACTGCGCGGCTGACACAGGACAGCCATCCCAGCCGTTCCTGGCGTACTTCATCCTGTGCCCGCAGGCGGTTGGCATTACAGAAATGGCGATTGTGCTTATATGCATCGCGGCGAGCTTCTATCGCGCGCAATAGCAGATCATCAGCGGTTTTGTCAGCAAAATCGCGCCGGCTGACCAGGCCAGCACACAGGGATACGGAAACATAATCCACTTCCGGCAGGCCGAACGGTTCGAAGTTGACATGCTCAAGCTGATCAACAAACTTTGAAAAAGTCAGATGAATAAAGTCGGCATCGGCGGCACTGGCGAATATCGTGGCCCACTCGCCGACCCCGATCGCAAACAGCTCGCTGCGCCCCGGCAGATGCTGCTGCAAATAATGCTGAAAGTGACTGCTCAGATCCTGCAGCAGTTTGTCACCAACCCGGTAACCATACTTCTCGTTGATTTGATTAAAGTTGGTCAGTTTGAGCACCAGCAGATGATCGCCGTCGCTCATACGCAGTAATTTCTCACGCAGGACCACCCGGTTCGGCAAACCAGTACGCGGATCCATCCGGTAGCTGGCGGTCATCATTGTCGCCTGACGCTGGATTTTTTGCGATAAGTTGTGGTTAACCTCATCCAAATCACTGAGCGAATTACGGATCAGACTGAACAACGGTGCAATCACGTCATGATGGCCGAAGCTAAATGGTTCAGGCTCGGCGGCAGGCTTAGCTCCTTCCCGCAGCGCGATGTAAGTCAGACTGTGACTCATCGAACGCAGCAACTGACCATCATGCCACAGCTCACCCATGCAGTAGCTGCCATGGGTCTCAGCCACCGCCTGCAGTGGTAACAGTTCCTGATTATCCTCGATAAAATCGAGCCGTGAGATACAGTTGTAAACCCAGATTTGCTGTGGCTGGAAACTGCGTAACTGCTGCGCGCCGAGATAAACCTGCTCCAGCGTCATCGACGGGTGATCGAAACTAAACCGTACTTCATCCCCGACCGCGAGCGGCTTACTGAACACCAGACCCGAGTCCTGCTCATAGAGCGGCACATACACATCCTGCTGCTCAAGATCGCCTTTAATCAACGGAAAATTATGCAGCATTTCCAGCGCTACTGACTGACCATCACCGAGATAGCGGTTGTAGATTGCCTGGATTGGCTCGCCGTTAAGACGATAGACAGTATTCCCCTGCGCTTCGGTGACGCGGAAATGACGCCCGATCGGGTTCCACTCGATGTAAGCCTGCGTGATCAGCTCCAGCTGCGAACTGTGCAGCGCCACCGCCACCATACTGTTCTGATAAGTCTCGGTATCGAGTAACACCCAACGTCCGCGTTCGGTTTCACTGGCCGCACCACCAGCAACAGTGAGGCCCGGAGCCAGATGATTAAATGCCCGTACCCGCTCGGAACGCTGCCCCATTTCCAGATAAGCAGCGAAACACAAAATGGCGCACGTATCCGCTTCTATTGCGATGCGTTCCAGCAGCACTTGCGTATCACCGGAGGGATTATCGGAATAACGTGTCAGGGCGCAGCTGAGGCGGGTGGAATGGAAATCGGTAAACAGCAGCAAAGTGCCCTGGTGATGAATGTCTCCCTGTTCGATCACCTGACCACTACTGAAGCCAATAATGGTGGCCTGAGGAAACTTGCGCTTGAGCTGTTGTGCCAGGCACTCAACCTGGCTCGGGCTTTCGCAGGAAAACAACTGAATAAGTAATGAACCTTGCGCCGAGAATGAAAAATCAGCCAGCCTCTGATCCGGAGACTGATCTAAAGGGATAAAAAGCGACGCGGTTAACATATCATCCAACTAACTCATCACGAGAACAAAGGTGAGCCCACAAACCCATAACAATAATCGATACTGCTAAATAAGTTAATTATCACACTTACAAAAAACAATGTTTATTCAGATAATTAACTGTTTTAGTTGAGACAAAGCATGGATTTCGACATCCGGTAACAGTTTTGTTTTCGGCGTTACACGCGGGTTGAGACCTTGATCGTTATACCAACAGGCCTGAAAGCCATTGAGGCGCGCGCCCTGCACATCCGTCACCGGATGGTCACCGACGTGCAAAATCGCTCTGGCCGGTAAATCCAGACACTCCCGCGCCTGATTAAACATATCCGCATGCGGTTTAGCATATCCGTCAGGACCGGCACGCAGTACTTGTTTAAAATAGCCGCTCAAACCGATTTTTTCCGCATCCACGTTACCATTAGTAATCGCCACCAGCGGCATGCGTGCGGCAAGTTCGCTCAGCACTTGGTGAGTTTCAGCCGGGACATCCACCAGATTGCGCAGCCGCAACACCTCAGCCATTGCGGCTTCGGCTGCCTGCTGCGCAGCTGGGCGCTGATACCCCAGCTCCATCAATGCGGTGCGGATCTGCACCAAACGCCATAATGACACGTCATTTTTCAGCCAGGCATCCTGTTCAACCACTTTACGCTTCACCGCCTGCCACCAGTCGGCACTGCGCGTCACCGTTACCGGATGTTCACGCGCTAACCACAAGGTCACCTGCTGCTCCAGATGGCGGATAACCGGACGGTTATCATACAGCGTATCATCGAGGTCAAAGGTCATTGCCTGAATCGGCGACAGTGTGCGGTAAATCAGCATCCGTTACTCCTTGGATTTTTTGTGGGCGCGTGGGTGAGCCTGATCGTATACCTGAGCCAGATGTTGAAAGTCGAGGTGGGTATAGATCTGGGTGGTGGAAATATTTTCGTGGCCGAGCAACTCCTGTACGGCACGCAGATTATTACTCGATTCGAGCATATGAGTGGCAAATGAGTGGCGCAGTTTATGCGGGCTGATATGGCTGGCGACCGATTGTTTCTGCCCCCACTCCGCCATACGTTTCTGCACACTGCGATGGGAAATCCGCCCCCCAAGTTTGGAGATAAACAGAGCCGGTTCCGGACCTTTGAGCAGCGCGCTGCGTACTTTAAGCCATCGGCCAACCCACTCTTTGGCCTGGCCGGCAAACGGGACTTTACGCTCTTTGTTGCCTTTACCCAGCACCCGGATTTCACCGCTGCGCAGGCTGATATCGCGCACATCAATCGCCACCAGTTCCGCCAGACGCAAACCGGCGCCGTACATCAGCTCCATCATCGCACGGTCACGGATGGACAACGGGTCATCTTCGTCGACTTCCAGCAGCTGCGCCATTTCATCGACATCAAGATTTTTCGGCAGCGGACGCTGCTTACGCGGCGCCGATACGCCTTTGGCCGGATTGGCACTCAGCTCACCACGCAGGATGAGAAAGTCGAAAAAACTGCGCAGGGAAGAGAGGCGGGTCGCCAGGCTGCTGGCTTTCATGCCATCACGCATCCCTTTACTGGCCAGCTGGCGTACCCAGCCGGCATCGACCTGCTGCCAGTGACGGACACCCAACTGGCACAAATGCTCAGCCATGGCACCAAGTTGCTGTTTATAATTGCGCTGCGTGTGCAGGCTGAGGCCTTTCTCGCTGCGCAAATATTCGTAGAATCGTTCCAGCGGCCTGATCAGACTATCAGGCAGTGGGGTGACTGATTCGGTCATGCTCGTTCACCTGCCAGGGTAAAATTTCGATCAGATGGGACAGCACCAGCGCCAGATGACGCAGGAACAAGGTATCCATACAAGGCTGGAAGTGGCCGCCATCTTCGCTGGCAAACGCCAGTACCCCCTGCGCACTGCGCTGCACCAAAGGCAACACGACATACGACCCCATCTCGGGAGCGGACGTGTCTTCACCAAACAGCAGCTGGCGATCAGCCTGACGCAAGCGGCCCAGATAGGCGCTTTTGCCGTTGAAATGGTTGGTAGAAAAACGCTGCCACTGCTCTTTAGACCAAGTATAGCGCGGATGAGGGTGGTCCAGCAGGCGGACGTAAGCTTTCAGCCCCAGCAGCTGTGCTTTGGTCTCTATCGCCCGGCATACCGCATGCAGATGAGAACATTGCAGAATCTGCTCCTGCAGGTCCATAAACTCATGAAACGTGCGATCATTATTCGCAGCCAGCGACATCAGAGTGGTGATCTCCTCCTCCAGCTCTTCAATCCGCTGGCGCTGACGCGCCAGTTGAACATGAACCAGAGACACTGACCCGAGCTGCTGATGCGGCAGGGCCATTTGATCAACCAGATCAGGACGCTGCTGGAAGAAATCGGGATGGTCTTTCAGATACTCGGCAACGACTTCAGCCGTCAGTGCATCGGCTTGCAGTTGTGACAAAACAAATCCTCGTTAGCAAGACAGCTGGCCGTCAAAAACATGGGTTGCAGGGCCGGTCATAAACAGCGGTTTACCCGGTCCTTTCCAGCTAATCACCAGAGAGCCGCCCGGTAAACTGACCGTGACGGTTTCATCCAGTAGACCCTGAACAATGCCGACCGCAACCGCGCCACAAGCGCCGCTGCCACAGGCCTGGGTTTCCCCGGCACCGCGTTCATAGACACGCAGATTGACCGCATTACGGCTTACGACCTGCATAAAACCGGCATTAACCCGCTCAGGGAAACGCTCATGCGACTCCAGCAGCGGGCCCAGGGTTTCCACATTGGCGGTTTTGACATCATCGACCACGGTCACCACATGCGGGTTACCCATGCTGACCGCACCACAGAACAGAGTCTGCTCACCAACGCGCATAATGTAGGTCTTTTCGGTCTGCTTAGCACGGAACGGAATCTTATTCGGTTCGAACTCCGGCACTCCCATGTTAACGGTGATCTGGTCATCGTCTTCGACATTGAGCACCATCTTGCCTTTCTTGGTACTGACGCTGATGCTGTACTTATTGGTCAGCCCCTTCATGCGTACAAAGCGGGCAAAACAACGCGCGCCGTTACCACACTGCTCGACTTCGCTGCCATCGGCATTGAAAATTCGATAGTGAAAATCCGTTTCCGGATCATAAGGCGCTTCAACCACCAACAGCTGGTCAAAACCCACCCCGGTATGACGATCCGCCAGACGGCGGATCAGATCAGGGGAGAAGAAGACGTTCTGGGTAATGCAGTCCACGACCATAAAGTCATTACCCAAACCGTGCATTTTAGAAAAATGGAAATGCATAATGCGTCACTTTACTCCGGCAGAAGACTCTCAAGTGCCCACAGACTAGACAGCTCTTCACGCTGGCGCACTAAATGGGTTTTATCGCCATCCACCATCACCTCAGCCGCTCGCGTACGGGTGTTGTAGTTAGACGACATCACAAAACCATACGCACCGGCAGAACGCACTGCCAGCAGGTCGCCCTGCTCAAGCACCAGCGCACGATCTTTACCCAGGAAGTCACCGGTTTCGCATACAGGACCCACCAGGTCATAGGTCAGCGCAGAGCCTTCCCGCGGTGCGACCGGCACGATATCCTGCCACGCCTGGTACAGCGCCGGGCGCATCAGATCGTTCATGGCTGCATCGATGATAGCGAAGTTTTTGTGCTCAGTATGCTTAAGGAATTCCACGCGGGTCAGCAGTACACCGGCGTTGGCCGCAATCGCCCGGCCCGGTTCAAAAATCAGTTCCAGATCCTGATGATTTTGCAGTCGTGCCAGCAGAGCTTTAGCGTATTCTGATGGCTGAGGTGGCAGTTCGTTACGATACACAACCCCGAGGCCACCACCGACATCCAGGTGTTTAATGTGGATACCTTCCGCTTTCAGGCTGTCGATCAGCGCCAGCAGGCGATCCGTCGCATCAATAAACGGGTCGATTTCAGTCAGCTGTGAACCGATATGGCAATCAATGCCGTGCACGCTGATGTTATCCATACCCTGAGCCAGACGGTACACGTCCGCAGCGCGATCAAACGTGATACCAAATTTGTTATCACGCAGACCGGTAGAGATATAAGGGTGAGTTTTGGCATCCACGTCCGGGTTAATACGCAGTGACACCGGCGCTTTCACGCCCAGTTCACCGGCAACCGCGTTAAGACGAACCAGCTCCGGCTCCGACTCAACATTAAAGCACTTAATGTTAAGCTCCAGCGCTCGCTTCATTTCTGCCGCGGTTTTACCCACGCCGGAAAAAACCACTTTGGCCGGATCGCCACCTGCTGCGATTACGCGCTCCAGTTCACCGCCGGATACGATATCAAACCCTGAGCCAAGACGAGCCAGAGTGTTGAGCACCCCAAGGTTCGAGTTGGCTTTCACTGCGTAGCATACCAGATGGGGATGATCGCCGACCGACTTGTCAAAGGCGTGCCAGTGACGCTCCAGAGTCGCGCGAGAATACACATACAGAGGTGTACCGTAATTCTCAGCCAATTGAGACAGCGAAACGTTTTCCGCCCAAAGTTGGCCATCATCCTGATAATTGAAGTAATCCAAAATACTTTCCCTTAATCTAATTGTTTGAATTTACTGACTTTGTTCGCTCTTTTGAGCATCATCAGGCATGTACAGCGGGCCTGTTTGACCGCAGCCTGCCAGCGTCATAACGGACAACAAAAACAGTGCGGTGATGGACTTTTTCATTTTGCATATCGTGCTTATTGAATCAATGCCCCCTATAATCGCACCACAATCAGGAAAAGCAATAGGATAGACAGGATGAACGAGACTGAATTTCATCAACTGGTGGACAGCCAGATGCAAATCATTGAAGAAGCCATTGATGATTCCGGCGCGGACATCGACTACGAGACCAGTGGCAACGTGATGACACTGGAATTTGAAGACCGCAGCCAAATCATTATCAACCGTCAGGAACCGATGAAAGAAATCTGGCTGGCGTCCAAATCCGGTGGTTTTCATTTTCAGTGGCACGATGAACAGTGGATCTGCTCAAAAACCGGCAGCGAATTTTTCACCATGGTCAAACAGGAGTGTGAAAAACACGCCGGCGAAAGTATCGACTGGGAATGAAACGCAAAAGAGCACCTGAGGTGCTCTTTTTTATCGTCAATTTTCTGTACTGGGTTCAGACATTAACTGCTTTGGAAGGTCTGGAATAGACCGCCGAATCGTTACGATACGGCGCCACGTAACTTGCGCCCTCTTCCGGATGCACTATCTGATAATACTGCGGCAGGTTGAAATTAATCAGTTTCGCTGCCAGTTGGTTATCATCCCGCACCGAGGTATAGAAGCTGTTCACGCTGGCAATCATGTCATCTTTCTCACCGCTGAACTGGTGGTATATCTCCACCCGGTTGGTTTCATCCAGCACATAGATGTTGAAGCCTTTTTCAGTATCTTCAAAGAAGAACTGCACCAGCCCCTCACTGGCAAAACCGTCAACCACATCCGGCAGCTGATAATCTTGATCCCTGTCCAGCATCAGCAGCGGTGAGCCTTTCAGCTTATTGGTGGAAATACTGCGGTAGAAATCGACCGAGTTTTCCAGACGTTGCACCGACACGCCGCGCCGTTCGAAGAACAGACCGTACATCTGAGTACCGATACGCAGCGCTTTGAAGCGGCGGCGTTTTTCCTGCTCGACCGGTTTGAGGCGCAGATCGATACATTCCGCCAGTAACTGATAAACCAGATTGCGCATCACCCCGCGCAGGTTTTTGCTGTAGCAGAACACGTCCACCGACTCCGGTGGCAAAGCATCCTGATGCATTTTGCCGAGCACAGTTTTCAGGGCATCCAGCATCGCGGTCTCGCCTTTAAAATGCAGAGTACGCACTTCCTGCCACGAATTGCGATAGACCAGATCAACACTGCCCACCAGGCACTGCTGCTCACAGCCAAAACTGAAGATGTCAGCGTTCTTCAGATCCACTTTGAGCGACTTGCCGCTCAGCTCCACCGTCGGGTCATTCTCGAAATTAATGAACATCGCCAGCTGGCTGATTTCACACGGACTCGCCAGCGCTGCCATGGTCGGACGACGTTTGTGCAGCGAGAAAGTGTTACGCAAGTCACTCATCATCTGATAGAACTTGTCGATATCGAGATGTGCTTCACGCACCACAGAGTGCAAACGGGTCGACTCAGTGATCAGGCCGTTGAAAAACGCCCACGCGACCAACTTACTGAGATATTCATTGTGCTCCAGGTAGGGCTGACCGATGATTTGATGTGCCACCAGCGGCTGTTTATACAGATACCAGCCCGCCTTGTTCGTCCGGTCCGGGCAGACTTCGATAAAGGTCAGGTCGGGCTCATGTAAGTCCGGCGAAATCTGCGGATTGAGTAACGTGACTTTACCCGGCAACACCTCAAAGGCAGCATACAGCTTACGCGCCAGAATCGAGATGTCCTGCGGACTGATGGCCGAGGTAATATCATTGCGCCGTGCAAACTGAATCAGGTTACGGTAACTGACCATCAGCGCATCCAGCAGCGCGTGGTGCACCCTTTGACCTGCTCCACTTTCCAGTTACGCCGATTGTCGAGCTCTTCGAGCGTCGCTTTATCCCAGTGCCAGTGCTGCACCATCTCGCTCAGCGCTTCTCGGCGCCAGGCTACCGAGCCGACACCCGGTTCACGGGATAGCTTTTCGTGGGTTTTAAGATAGAAACAGCGCCGCACCAAATCGAGACGGGCGTGATCACCAATCCGCTCCAGGTAACAGGTCACCTTGGCCAGCATCAGATAATAGGCATCCATACTGTACAGATCCGGCTCATGGGCGAAGAAGCGACGCTTGGTATCAATACTGAGCAGTTGGGTATGCGGGTACTCCCACGAATACGCCTCAAGCAGAGTCGCTTTCAGTACCGATTTATACGGCGAATCGATACTCTTATACAGCTGCCATAAATTGGCACCAAAGTACTCCTCGGCCGGAATCCGGTTAAGGCGACCAAAGTCGATCCATTCGCTGCAATCAATATAATCGTTGCTGCACAGCTGCTTAACGTATTCGTCGTAGCACTCTTCCATTTCCGGTGGCACAATTTGCCACAGCAGGCGTTTGCCGGCCAGACGTACCGCCGAACGGTAGAACTCATCCAGCAGCAGTAAGTGCTGGGACGAACCGCAGTTTTCGCCGGTCATCTCATCTGACTGGTTATGACGAAAGCGCTCTTCATCCATGATAAAGAAGTTGGCTTCCACACCCTGACTTTTCGCCCAGTCGGTGATCAGTAAACATTTATTGCTCAGGCAGTCACGCGCGTCGCAATCCATGTCCGCCTCCACACACACCCAGATATCGAGATCGCTCGAGGTACTCTGACCGATCGATGAAGTACTGCCCATTGTATAGAGACCTAAAATCTCTGGCTGGGCGGCGCTGAGCAGCGGCTGGCCAAGGGTCAGTTCGGTATCGTCCACAAACTGTTGCTGAATGTCATTCAGAGAAAACTGGTGAATACCGTACGGTACCTGGTCAGCGTAATAGCCGGGGATCAGAGGATGGTTGTAGTGCAGCAGGGCCGGGATCAGATGAAAAACACGCTGACCTTGTAAATCCATAAGCGCCAGCGCCCGCTCAGTGCGTTGCCGGTTCAGCTTATCTAATCTCTGTAATAAGGTCTTGGTGTAAGCCTGCAAGGTCAGTTCCCTTGATTGAAACATAAATGCACAATTTGATTGTGTTTTGCGCAAAACAGCCAACAAAACGTGATCAATTTAACACTTTAATTTGTGTTGGTAAAGCATCTGCTCTGTGGTTAACACTAAAGTCGTATTAAACAAAATGCGCCAAATTCAGAGTCGGCATAGTGTCCACGCTAAGCAGTGCTTTGTAATAATAGCTCAGTTTATAAACGAGAGCCTAATCACACAATTTTGTACCGCTGTTACAGCGGCGCGCAGCAAATCCGCCGGACGGTGATCTTGTAGTGAGAAATTTCTGTCCGAAATGGTAGGATGAGGCCATTGTTGACTGTCAAACGGGAATATCATGACCTCTACCACCCCAATCCGAATCGCGACGCGCCAGAGTCCACTCGCCCTGTGGCAAGCCCATTACGTCAAAGATGCACTGCAGGCGGCCCATCCCGGTCTGGAAGTGGAACTGGTCACCATGGTGACTCGCGGCGACATTATTCTGGATACCCCACTGGCCAAAGTTGGTGGTAAAGGGTTGTTCGTCAAAGAGCTGGAAGTGGCCATGCTCGAAGGACGCGCCGATCTCGCCGTGCACTCGATGAAAGATGTTCCGGTCGACTTCCCCGAAGGCCTCGGCCTGGTCACCATCTGTGAACGTGAAGACCCGCGTGATGCGTTCGTGTCAAACCAATACACATCACTCGATGAGCTGCCACAAGGCGCCGTGGTCGGTACCTGCAGCCTGCGCCGCCAGTGTCAGCTCAAAGAAGCGCGTCCGGATCTGGTGATCAAAGAGCTGCGCGGCAATGTCGGCACCCGCCTCGGCAAACTCGATGCCGGTGAATATGACGCCATTATTCTCGCCGCGGCCGGGCTGAAACGCCTCAAACTGGAACAGCGCATCCGCAGCCTGATAGAGCCGGAGCAATCATTGCCGGCGGTCGGCCAGGGCGCGGTCGGTATTGAATGCCGTCTCGATGATGAACGCCTGCGCAGACTGCTGACGCCGCTCAGTCACGCCGACACCACTGACCGTGTATTGTGTGAACGCGCCATGAACCTGACCCTGGAAGGCGGCTGTCAGGTGCCAATCGGCAGCTATGCTCTGCTTGACGGCGATGACCTGTGGCTGCGCGCCCTGGTCGGCGAACCGGATGGCTCACTGATTGTGCGCGGTGAAATCCGCGGTCCGCGTCAGGATGCAGAACGCCTTGGAGTCGAGCTTGCTAACCGGCTGCTGGACGACGGCGCACGCGATATTCTGACCAAGCTGTACGCCGAGCACGAGTAACGCGATGGCGGTTCTGGTGACACGCCCTGACACTCAGGGCAAGGAGCTGTGTCAGCAACTGGTAGCGCTCGGTATCCCTGCCCTGCACCAGCCCCTGATCGGGATCGAAGCCGGTGCCGATTTACCTCAACTGCCACAGGCCCTGCTGCACTGTGATTACGTGCTGGCTGTCAGCCAGCACGCGGTGTTACTGAGTCAGCAATTTCTCCACGCTCAGCAACTGAAATGGCCCGCCTCCCCCCGATACCTTGCCGTTGGTCAAAAAACTGCACAGCTTTTAAGCAAAGTCTGTGCGCAACCAGTACACTACCCGGACATCAGCGACAGCGAACATCTGCTCGCTCTGCCGGAATTGCATCATGTACGAGGTCAACGGATCGAAATTCTGCGCGGCAACGGTGGCCGGGAATTGATTTACGACACTCTGTGTGCTCGTGGCGCCATGGTACGTTACCGTGAAGTGTATCAGCGTGTAGACTTGCCGTTCAGCGCGCCAACTAGCGTGGCTCGCTGGCAACAGGCGCAGGTTGACACGCTGGTCATCACCAGCAGTCATCAGCTGATGTTTTTTGTTTCGCAACTGACCGGGGCAGACCTGAACTGGGCCCTGAGTCTGAAATTACTGGTTCCCAGTGACCGAATCGCCCACGATGCCCAGCGCCTGGGATTCAGCCATGTCGTGACCACAGGAAGTGCGGCGAACCAAGATTTAGTGGCGGCTCTCCAGCCTTAACACACAGGACTCTTAGCAATGACAAGTAAAAAAGATAATCCACAGCAGGAACCTGAACAGTCATCCGTACCTGCTGCTGATTCCAGCATGCAAACCTCAGCCCATGACGCAAACGGCGCCAAGGCAGCCAACGCTGACGGCGAAGCTGCCGCAGCGAAACCGGCAGACAGTGAGACAAGCGTGACCGAGAAACAGGCCAAACGCGGCGTCAAACTGGGCACGATTGCGATTGTCCTGGCGATTCTGTTTGGTGGCGGCCTGACCCTGCACAGCCAGCAACAACAGGCGCAGTACCAGGCGCAAATTAAAGCGCTGCAAACCGAGCTGGCCCAGACCCGCGCCAGCATCGATCAAAAACTGGCCGATGCGAAGCAGCAAGCGGTCGAGCACGCCAATGAAGTCACTCACCGCGCCGAAGTGGTGCTGACCCAGCAGCAGAAAACCATCGAAAGCCTGCAGGTAGCCGTCGCCGACATGAAAGGCCGTCGTCCTAATGACTGGCTGCTGGCCGAAGCCGACTATCTGGTCAAACTGGCCGGGCGTAAACTGTTCCTCGAGCACGATGTGGAAAGCGCCACTCAGCTGATGGAAAGTGCCGACCAGCGTATCGCTGCCCTTAACGACCCGAGCCTGACGCCACTGCGTAAAGCAATGGCAAACGACATCACCAAGTTAAAGACCATTCCGCTGCTGGACCGTGACGGTCTGGTGCTGCGCCTGATCAGTCTGCAGCAGCAGGTTGACCATCTGCCGCTCGCCAACGCGATTCTGCCGCACGCGGCTGAACAACAGCCACCAACGGTCTCGCAAGACATCAACAACTGGCAGCAGAACCTGATGACATCGCTGAAAGATTTCGCCGATAACTTCATCACTTTCCGCACCCGCGATGGTAATGTGGTGCCCCTGCTGTCACCGGAGCAGCACTTTTACCTCAAAGAAAATCTGAAAGCCAAGCTGGAGACCGCCATCAAAGCGGTATACGCAGAAAACCAGGAGATGTACACCACCGCTCTGTCCACCGCCGCCCAGTGGTCCGGCTCATTCTTTAACCTTGATGACAGCCAGGTAACGGCGTTCAGTAGCACGCTTGAACAACTGGGCAAGCAGAAGGTCCAGGTCGAGTATCCGGTGAAACTGGAAACGCAGAAACAACTCAGTGACGTGATCAGTGAACGTCTGCGCCGCTCCATCAGCTCGATGACGACGGAGGAGAAATAATGGTCAGATTACTGTTTCTGTTCATTGTGCTCGGCGCTGGCCTGTTTGCCGGCACCCAGTATGCCGGTCAGCAGGGTTACGTGCTGATTTCAGTAGCCGAACACACGATTGAAATGAGCGTCACGACCCTGGTTATCTTAGTGATTGCTGCCCTGGCCGGTCTGTTTGCCCTGGAGTATGTGGTGAAGAAGCTGATTTACGCCAGCTCATCCACCTGGAACTGGTTCAGTGTGCGTAAGATGAAGCGTTCCCGTCGTTATACAAACGAAGCCATCATCAAGCTGCTGGAAGGCGACTGGAAGCAGGCAGAGAAGAAAGTCACCCGCTGGGCCAACCATCATGACATGCCGCTGCTGTGCTACCTGGTGGCATCGGAGGCCGCCAACGGCATGGGTGATCGCAGCAAACGCGACCACTATCTGGAGCTGGCCGCCCAACAGGACAATGCCACTCTGGCGGTCGAGCTGACCCGCGCCAAGCAACAGATCAGTGACGGTGAATTGCAGGCGGCACAAAGCACGCTGAGTGCGCTGCAACAACAATATCCGGATAATACGGTGCTGCTCAATCTGCTCAAGCAGACCTATCTGCAGCGCAAGGAGTGGCAAGCGCTGCTTGATCTGCTGCCGAAACTGGTCAAGACCAAGCATATCAGCCAGCAGGAAGCCGATGCGCTGACCACCACCGCTCAGCAGGGATTACTGGAAAGCATTGCCAGCCAGCAAGGCAGCGAAGGGCTGATCAGCCACTGGAACGGACTCAGCCGCAAACAACAGGCGGAGCCGCAACTGGTGCTGGCGTTTATTCAGCAGCTGATTAAACGTAAAGCCGACCATGAAGCCTTCACCCTGATTAAGGAAAACCTGCATAAGCACCGCTCAGCGGAGCTGTACAGCCTGCTGGCAGAACTCAACCTCGCGGACCGCCATCCGGCGATTGTGCTGCTACAGGAGGCCTTGCAGCGTGACGGTAACAATGCCGAAGCGCACAGCGCACTTGGCCAGCTCTATCTGCGTGAGCAACAGTGGCAACTGGCGCAGCAGCATCTGGAAACGGCGCTGTCACAACGCGCAAGTATTTCCGATTACGCTTATCTGGCCGATGCCCTGGAAAAACAGCATCTGACCAAAGCGGCGCATGAAGTGACGCGCAAGGCCTTGACGCTGCTTGAATCGGCCTGATTCGCCGCCAGGTGGCACCCCGCCTGCTGCGACAGTACAGACAAAAAAAACCAGCGTTGCTACGCTGGTTTTTTATCATGTTGCTGTTTTAGCGCGCCACACTTTGAGCGTGGTGAGAGATTAAATCACACGCGAGAACTGCTGCTGACGAGCGCGGCTGCGCAGGTATTTATCAAAGCACATACAGATATTGCGAATCAGTAAGCGGCCACGCGGTGTCACCTGAATAAAACGCTCATCAACACTGACCAGTCCATCATCAATAAAGCTTTGCAGCAGAGCCAGATCCTCACGGAAATAATCGCCAAAGCGCACCTTAAAGCCGCGCTCAATCGCCTGCTTATCGAGGCTGAAATTACAGATCAGCTGCTTAATTACTTCACGGCGCAGTAAGTCGTCACTATCCAGAGCCACCCCTTTCCACAGCGCATGACGCATGTCATTGACCTGCTCGTAGTATGTTTTCAGCTCTTTCTGGTTCTGAGCATAAGCATCGCCAATCATCGAAATTGCCGAGACGCCAAAACCAACCAGGTCACATTCGCCCTGCGTGGTATAACCCTGGAAATTACGGTGCAGTACACCGTTGCGCTGTGCAACCGCCAGTTCGTCATCCGGCAACGCAAAGTGGTCCATACCGATGAACTGATAACCGGCTTCGGTCAGCGTGTTGATGGTGTACTGCAGAATCGCCATCTTCTCTTCGGCGGGCGGCAAATCCGCGTCTTTAATCTTACGCTGCGCGGCAAACAGTTGTGGCATATGGGCGTAGTTGAAGACCGACAAACGGCCCGGCTGCATCGCCAGCACCTGCTGCAGTGTGGCACTGAAGCTGGCCAGGGTCTGCTTAGGCAAACCGTAAATCAAATCCAGATTAGTGGAGCGGAACCCCAGCTGTTTGGCACGCGCAACCAGATCAACAATAAACTGCTCATCCTGCTCGCGGTTGACCAGTTTCTGCACTTCTTTATTGAAATCCTGCACCCCGATACTGACCCGGTTGAAGCCTTCCTCACGCAGATGGTCGAGGACATCCAGCTCAATTTCACGCGGATCAATCTCAATACTGATTTCCGCATCCGCTGTAAAATCAAACTCTTCGCGCAGCAGAGTCATCAGCCGGCTGATCTGTTTTTTGCTCAGGAAAGTGGGCGTACCACCACCGAAATGAAGCTGAGTGACGTGACGGCCACCGAGCAGAGACGCACGCTGGAGGATTTCATGCTCAAGCACGTCCAGGTACTCATCCGCTTTATGCGCATGACGGGTAATGACCTTGTTACAGCCGCAGTAGTAACAGAGCTTGTGACAAAACGGAATATGGACATAGAGCGACAACGGGCGGTCCGGATACTGGGTACACGCCATGTCGTAGTCAGCAATAGTAAACGCTTCATGAAACTCTACCGCGGTCGGGTATGAGGTGTAGCGTGGCCCTGAATAGTTGTACTTGTCTAAACTGGCTTGATCCCAAACGATCTGCTGGCTGGGTACGACATACGACGACATAGTGTGACTCTTTCCATTTTCTGCTGTGACGAGCTATTTTGCCACACGACAGCAGAGTGCAGCGTGGCAAACGTAGAATTTGTGAACAAAATATTCGAAACTGCTAGCATGATCACTCACTCTTTCGAGTGAGTGATCATTTATACCATCTGAATCGCGATTTGATTATTCAGCGGCTGAACACGTTTTTGCAGGGCCTTCAGCTCTTCAACAATGGCATCGTTGAGACGGGTTTCGGCTTTCTGGCGAATCAGGTTGTGCTGCATGCGATCCTTCTTCACCATTTGCTGACGAGCTTCACCACGCGGCATATCTTTTACCGTATGGTACAGCTCGGCGATTGCCGGAAATTCGCGGTCGAAATCAACCCGGTTATCACCTTGGACATAATCCATAATGCAATACACCCGGATGCTGATTTCCGACAGATCACACTGGCCCTGAATCCCCGCCATACAGAGAATGTTGACGTTATCGAAAATATTCGCGTTGCGCTTTTCGATCGCCAGAGCCTGGTGCTGCTGCTGCAGCTCCTTTTGCTTTTTCAGTTGCAACAAAAGGTAACCCGCATAGGCCGCAAGGCCCAGAATAATCACAGCGCCAGCTATCGCTAGTAGGGTTACGTTCATGGTGCCACCTTAGTCTTTGTAATCATCCAGATCGAGATTTTCGAACTGCGACAGCAGATCGTCATCCGTTTTCGCCTTAGCTTTGGTTTTAGCTTTCGCGACCGGCTCAACTGGCTGTTCTTGTTCCAGCTCTTCGCTGCCGTCAAACAGACCGAGCTGCTTCATCAGGATTTCAATCCGATCCAGCTTCTGGTCCACGTATTTCTGCAGACCGGCCCCCAGCTTCTCGCCGTTATCGATCCGGTCCAGCAACACGTTCAGCTGCGCATCATTTTCCAGCATCGCCAGTTCCTGCTCAGCAGAGGCGCGACGCTCCTGCTTGTTCAGTTTCTTTGGCGCTTCGGCAATCAGCGGAATTTTTTTCTTGCTGCCCAGACGCGGATCGCTCTGCTGCGCTGCTTTACGCTGCGCTTCCTGCGAGCCTTCCGAGTGACGACTGCCGGTTTTCAGACCTTTGCGCTTTTTGAGTTTTTTGCGCAGACGTCCTTCCAGCTCACCAGAAGTACGGTTATGTTTACGAGCAAAAACCAGATCGCCATTGATACCGGTTTTGCTGATTGATTCTTTTTGTCGAGTCATTACTGGGGTTTCCTCAGTAAAATTACATCATTGCCTATAAATTCAAGTTCGAGCTGATCCCGCTCTGCCAGAAATTCAAACGTGTGGCGGCTAAAAAAGATCACATGGGTCAGATCATTTTTATAGTGCCATGTCGCGAATGCGTCCACATTTTTGACCATCTTGGTCATCAGACCAATCCAGCCACCTGGCTTAACTAAATTTAACCATTGCTGCCAAACCTGGGCCGGATCGTGCAAATGCTCGATCACTTCAGTGGCAGTCATAAAATCATAGCTGGTCTCCAGCACCTGGCGCCCTGGATGATAAAACACATCATACAGCGCCACCTGATGGCCGGCTTCTTCCAGCATCAGGGACAACGTCGGTCCGGGACCACAACCAAAATCTAACCCCTTAGATTGAGGCGCCAGCCTGGCCAGTATCGGATCACAGACACGGGATAAAAAGCGACGATAACCAGCATCAGCCGGGTCATTTTCATGTAAATCGTAAAAGGCTTTTTCACGCACGGCGTCCAGGCGGTGCTCCGGATTGACAAACACCAGTTGACACAGCTGGCACTGCAGGTACGCACGGTGCTGGTCTTCATAGTAAGCGTGAGTGTCGTTACTGTGACATAAAGGGCATGGGTGCATACAGACATCCTTCAAACGGGGATGCGAAACATACCAGAAACTGGCTGTAGAGTGGAGAGTGATCGTACAAAATCGCGCCGATTTTGTAAAAAAAGCCAGCGCAAATAAAAAAAGCGGCAGGTTTCCCTGTCGCTTTCCAAATCGTCACCTGAAGTGACGAAATCGGGTCGCACCAGATGGTGCACCAAATGTCCGTTTGTTTTTCGGGCTTTCCGTGCCAAAAAGTGTGGTTTGTCATCATCCTGATGAGTTATGGCAATCCCTGATTACTTCCTGTATCCGGGCGCGTCCTGCGCCTGATTCCTTGTCACTGTCTTTACCTTAAGACCAGTTAACCATCCTTGTTGCGCTTCACTCCTGTAAAGCGTTTCCCTGTCCGTTTACCAGCATTCCTCGCCAGCTCCGTGGAGACCTGCCTGGTCTGAATTCCCTGTTCAGCGTCATGCCGATGACCCTACTTTACCCGCTTCGCACTCCGGCACAATGTGCGCCAGCGCAAACTTTGCTAACCTCACCCGACTCTAAAAATTATTATGTTTTAAATCAGACAATTAACCTAAAACCAATCCCGATAAAAATGACAACTATAGCCAATGTCTTACACACGGCATGGCAAACTCAGCCTATCCCGGCGTTCGTCTCAAACCGATCCGTCTTAAACGAAATAACCCCGCCAGGCGGGGTTATTTCAACAGCAATGCTCGAACAGGTGTAGGACAAAAAGGTTAGTGCAGGCCGCCGACATATTTGGACAGGGTTTCGATATCAGCATCGGTCAGTTTTTTCGCCACATCACGCATCATCGCGTTCATGTCGTTACCGCGCTGATCATCACGGAATTTTTGCAGCTGGGCTTTGACGTAGTCCGCATGCTGGCCCGAAATTTTCGGGAAACCGGACAGTTCGGTGCCGTTACCGCGCGGGCCGTGACAGGCAATACATGCCGTCAGTCCGCGGGACGCATCACCGGCGGTATACAGCACCTTGCCCTGCGCTACCACGTCTTCCGGGGTGGAGTTCGTTGATATCGGCAACGACGCATAATAGGCAGCCAGATCGGCCATATCTTCTTCGCTCAATGGCATCGCCATCGCGCTCATCACCGGATCATAACGGCCTTGTGCACCACCGCTCGACATACCAAGCTTGAGATCTTTCAGCTGCTTCTCAATATACTTAGCGTGTTGACCGGCCAGTTTAGGGTAAGTGGTAATTTGACTGTTGCCATCTGCACCATGGCAGGCAACACACGTTTGGGATTTTGCTTTACCAGCTTCAATGCTGCCTTGGGCCCATGCAGAGCAGCTGGCTAAAAGACTTAAGATTAGCGCTAATTTCTTCATGACATTCCATTTATAATTATCAAGCTTCCAGTACCAGAAGGTACCACTCATGGTACAATAAGCGACCTTATGCCGAGCACGGTTATATTACACAATTTCACCAAAAAGTAATCAATCGACAACTCAAAGTCGAGATGGAGTTAACAGTGAGCGTAAAAATTCATTATCAAAACACGCATTTCATCACCAGTGCGCCAGACATTCGCCATCTTCCCGCTGATGAAGGTATCGAAATTGCGTTTGCAGGACGCTCAAACGCTGGAAAATCCAGTTCTCTCAATAAGTTAACTAACCAAAAAAACTTAGCGAAGACCAGTAAAACTCCCGGCCGTACTCAGCTGATCAACCTGTTTAAGGTGACCGAAGGCTGTCATATTGTCGATCTGCCTGGCTATGGATTTGCCCAGGTGCCGCTGGAAATGAAGAAAAAGTGGCAACAGTCACTGGGGGAATACCTGCAAAAGCGTACCTGCCTGAAAGGTCTGGTGGTGCTGATGGATATTCGCCATCCGATGAAAGATCTCGACCAGCAGCTGATTATCTGGGCAGTGGAATGCAACATTCCGGTCCAGGTGCTGCTGACCAAAGCCGATAAACTGAAAAGCGGCGCGCGTAAAGCTCAGTTACTGAAAGTGCGTCAGGATGCGCTGGAGCTGGGCGGCGATGTTAAAGTGGATGCGTTTTCGTCCCACAATGGTATCGGTGTCGATGTATTACGTCACAAACTCGATAGCTGGTTTGCACCAATGCTGGCACAGCTGGCCGCCGAGGAAGCCACAGCCGAGCAGTTTGATGATCCACAGCAGTAAACGCTAACCAACTGCAATTTACGCCCACTTATTATTTGATTGCCCTGCACACGCAGGGCTTTTTTTCGCCCGTCAATCAGTGCGCGGCCGTGTTCAAACAAAACAGCTTTCACAAGCAACAGTTGGCCCAGGACACAAATAAAAATCCCCACCATCCTGGTGGGGCAACGGGAGAGAAATAGGAGGTAATTATTGTTATGGCGCTAGGATTGATTAATTTACGCCAGATTACAATATGGCCGGATCACGAAATTCACTCACCTTCCCGACCGAAAAAAATGACAACTAAACCATATAGATCATCAAGATAGAAACAAAACGGCCGTCCGATCCGCTTAGTTTACTCGCAGAAATAACCAAAAGTGTGAATGACGATGAATTACAGAAATGGTTACTGGCTTTCGCCGTTGTTCGCAGAGTGACAGAGCAGGAGAATGGGCTTGGTCAGGCAGACCACGTGGATAAAATCAGTTCAGAGAGTGGCAAACGGGCAGCTTCAGATTAAACGCGGCCCAATAAAAAACGCCCCAGTCAAAAGTGTGACTGGGGCGGCTGAATCAGCCTAATCCAATAACGTGAAACAAAAGGTCTGAAAGATAGAACATCTTACCTCTGTACCCTACGGAAGTTAATGTACAACAATTGGTCACAAATGGGAACTCCTTTTGTAGTTTTTTTTCATTAAATTTTTATTAAGCAACATAAACTTCTGAAATACACTTACTTTTTTATTGATAAAAAAAGCCAGCGACTGTGCGCTGGCTCATGATATTTCAGTGGATTAGGCGATATTCTGTCTAGTGTGCCTCATCCCAGTTGTTACCGTGACCAGATTCAGCCACTAAAGGCACCGCCAGAGATGCGGCAGATTCCATCAGATTCTGTACTTTACTTTCAATTTCGGACAAAGCTGACTCTTCGACTTCAAACACCAGTTCATCGTGGACCTGCATCAGCAGTTTCACCCGACCAGCCCCTTCCGCTTCGATCCATTCATCGACCAGCAGCATGGCTTTCTTGATGATGTCCGCTGCCGTGCCCTGCATCGGCGCGTTGATTGCCGCACGCTCAGCCGCTTTACGACGCATACCGTTGCGCGACTGAATTTCCGGCAAATGAAGACGACGTCCGAAGATGGTTTCCACATAGCCCTGTTCGGCTGCCGTACTGCGGGTATCTTCCATGTACTGCATCACGCCCGGATAACGCTCGAAGTAAGTATCCATATACTGCTGCGCTTCACCACGCGGAATGCCGAGTTGCTTGGCGAGGCCAAAAGCACTCATGCCATAGATCAGACCGAAGTTCACCGCTTTGGCACGGCGGCGCTGTTCGCTGCTGACCTGATCAATACTGACTCCGAGAATTTCCGCTGCGGTCGCGGCGTGGATATCTTTACCCTGTTGGAAAGCTTCCAGCAGCGCTTTATCACCGGACAGATGCGCCATAATACGCAGTTCAATCTGCGAGTAGTCGACAGCCATAATTTTCCAGCCGTGTGGCGCAATAAACGCCTGACGGATACGACGCCCTTCCTCATTACGGATTGGGATATTCTGCAGGTTAGGATCGGTCGAGGACAAACGCCCGGTCGCCGTCACCGCCTGATGATAAGAGGTGTGCACCCGGCCGGTACTTGGGTTAATCATTTTCGGCAGTTTGTCGGTGTACGTCGATTTCAATTTGGCCAGACCGCGGTATTGCAGAATCACGGCCGGCAACGGGTAATCCAGAGCCAGCTCCTGCAGCACTTCTTCGTTGGTCGACGGAGTACCGGACGGCGTCTTCTTCACCACCGGCAATTGCATCTGCTCAAACAAAATGGTCTGCAGCTGTTTTGGCGAGCTGAGGTTAAATTCCTGACCGGCGATATCAAACGCTTTCTGCTCTAGTTCATCGAGCTTGTGAGCAATCTCCTGCGACTGCGCACCAAGCAGCATGTCATCGATCAGGACTCCGGTACGCTCAATACGCGACAACACGGGCACCAGTGGCATTTCAATGTCACGATAGATACGCTGCAAAGACTCATCCTGATCGATAAGCGGCTGCAGACGGTGATGCAGACGCAGCGTCACATCGGCATCTTCTGCCGCGTAAGGCGCAGCCTGCTTAAGATCGATTTGGTTAAAGGTCAGCTGGTTTTTGCCTTTGCCGGCCACCTGCTCAAACGAAATACAACTGTGCTGCAAGAAACGCAGTGCCAGGCTGTCCATATCGTGCTTACCACCGACGCTGTTATAAACGTAAGAGGCCAGCATGGTATCGTGCTTAATACCGCGCAGTTCGATGTTATAACGGGCCAGCACACTGGCATCGTATTTGAGGTTCTGGCCCACTTTGGCCTGCTGTGCATCCTGCAGAATGGGCTTGAGCTGGGCCAATACCCAGTCGCGGTCCAGTTGCTGCGGCGCATCGAGATAATCATGCGCGACCGGCACATAAGCCGCTTCGCCTTCCGCTACCGCGAATGAGACACCGACCAGATTGGCCACCATGTAGTCCAGGCTGTCAGTTTCGGTATCAAACGCAAACACTTCAGCCGCTTGCAGCTTATCCAGCCAGCGGGCAAACGCCGCTTCATCAACAATGGTTTCGTAATGGCTGCGATCAATCGTCACTGCTGAGGTATCCGCCGCAGGCACTGAAGAGGTTTTCGCACCACTGGACGCTGCGCTGGCGCCGGTTTTTTCCGCCGCTTCCACCACGCCGTTGCCACCTTCCAGCAGTTCGGTCAGCCAGGATTTAAACGCCAGCTTGCCGTACAGTTCAATCAGAGCATCACGGTCTGGGGTATTTTTCAGCAAACTTTCTGGTGTGCAGTCCAGCTCGACGTCCAGTTTGATGGTCGCCAACTGATAGGACAGCATGGCATTGTCGCGGTTATCCTGCAGCTTTTTCGCCATGGTTTTCGAACCACGGAAACCGAGCGCGGCAATATCATCCAGCTTGTCATACAGATCATTCAGACCACCGATACCCTGCAGCAGCGCAGTCGCGGTTTTATCACCCACCCCGGGCACACCCGGAATGTTATCGACTTTATCGCCCATCAGCGCCAGATAATCGATGATCAGCTCGGGCGGGATGCCGAATTTTTCGATCACCCCTGCACGATCCATCACCACGTTGGTCATGGTGTTGATCAGGGTAACGTTGTCATCCACCAGCTGCGCCATATCTTTATCACCGGTGCTGATCAGCACCGGCATACCGGCTTGCGACGCCTGGTGCGCCAGGGTACCTATCACATCATCCGCTTCCACGCCTTCAATCGACAGCAGCGGCAGCCCCATGGCACGGATCACCTGATGCAGCGGCTCTATCTGACAACGCAGATCATCCGGCATTGGCGGACGGTGCGCCTTGTACTCGGCATACATATCATCACGGAAGGTTTTGCCTTTGGCGTCGAACACCACCGCAATACGCTCACTGGCAAACTGACGCATCATGGCTCGCACCATGTTAACCACACCATAGACGGCGTTGGTCGGGATTTCACCATTACTCATGGTGCCCGGGTAGGCGTGAAAAGCGCGGTATAAATAAGAAGAACCATCAATCAGAATTAACGGGTTATCAGGGATGCGGGCCATAGATTTGCTATCCAACAAGAAACAATGCCGCTTAGGATGCCATGACTGCTGTCCGGTTTCCATGTTCAAGCGCCAAAGCGCGCTCTATGTGGCAGCAATTATTCCCCCAGACCTGGTCCGCCTTGGTCGGCCCCCTGTGGATAACTCTGTTCATAGATTTTATCCACTGGTTATTAAATGGCACATAAACTGCGATACAATCATTTTAAGTGTATATTTTTAAATGACTTTCACAAAGATCGATCAATCTCATTACGATCCTTTTCCGATCATGCAATGTGGAAAAGACACTCGCTGTCCTTTTACTCAACCACCCTGCTGCAGGTAGCCAGAGTGCTGGCGAATCATTCGGATCAGGCATGAAAGTTAAACATTACGCTGCAAAGCTGCCCCCGCGCGGATAACAGGCATAAAAAAAGCGACATCCGAGAATGTCGCCTAGCAATATAAGGTGAAAGTCCGTTAGCTGTCCTTTCCCATAAAGCTTAAAATATTACACTGGAAGCAATGTGAGCAATGTCGTGTCAAAAAGAATGTGTCCGGCCAAACTTCTGTGTTTTGTCACCAGTGGTGTGCCGCACTGTCTGGCTGGTCACTTATTCCCTAAGACAGGTTTAATAATAATGATTCTCATTTCGTAGTCAAGCTCTAAATGAGAAAAAATCTCATTTATTTTTAAAAATATTTAATCAAGTACAGTCGGCTCTCAATCAAAGGGTCTACTTTTTCAAAATTTTCAATAAGATAACCATTTCTCAGCAGTAAACGTAACATGGCCGGAAACTGATTACGCGATTTAACCGTTAACGCCTGATATCCCTGCTCTGTTACCCATCGCTCCTGAGCCTCGAGCAACTGCTGCGCCACACCACGATTACGCGCTGCCGCCGTCACACCACCAAACCAGCTGTAGAAGGTGCTGGCATCGACCTGATAGCCAATTTTAAACCCCAATAGTTGCTGCTCATCTTCCGCCACCAGAATAAGATGCCGCTTGCCTGCCAAACGCAGTGCCATACTGGCGCGGTTCTCGCTGCGGCTGAACTCAGCGATTTGCGCAGCAACCTGCTCCGCCTCTTGCAGGGTTCCGATCCGAATTTGCATCCCTTACTCCTCGTCATTCTGGTATAAAAAAGGCCGGCACTGCGGCCAGCCTGGATAATGGCAACAGACTCGTTTAGTCCGCGCGGCGCAGATATTCAGCCGCCGTGGCATTATCCTCAGCCAGCCACTCGGCCACATCTTTGGCAAAATAGGTCAGAATGCCATCGGCACCGGCACGTTTGAAACACAGCAGCGATTCAAACACGGTTTCACGCTCAGCCAGCCAGCCGTTATTAATCGCTGCTTTATGCATCGCGTATTCACCTGAGACCTGGTAAGCAAACGTTGGCACCTGCAGTTCGCTTTTCACCCGGCGTACCACGTCAAGATACGGCATACCCGGCTTGACCATCACCATGTCCGCCCCTTCATTGATGTCCAGCGCCACTTCATGCAGCGCTTCATCACTGTTGGCCGGATCCATTTGGTAATTTTTCTTGTTGCCGCCCTTGAGATTACCAGCAGAGCCGACGGCATCACGGAACGGACCATAATAATTGGAAGCATATTTGGCCGAATAAGCCATGATCTGGGTATGAATATGCCCGGCCTCTTCCAGTGCCGCGCGGATTTTACCGATCCGGCCATCCATCATATCTGACGGTGCAACCACATCGGCACCGGCCGCGGCGTGTGACAGCGCCTGCTTAACCAGCACCTCGGTGGTCTCGTCATTCATCACATAGCCGTCGTCGTCGATAATGCCGTCCTGACCATGGGTAGTGTACGGATCAAGCGCGACATCGGTGATGACACCAATTTGCGGTACATGCTCTTTAAGCAGACGCACCGCGCGCTGCACCAGACCATCCGGGTTGTACGCTTCGGTCGCACACAGGCTTTTGGCGTCCTGGTTAACCACCGGGAAGAGTGCAATCGCCGGCACACCAAGATTCGCCAGATACAGTGCCTCTTCCAGCATCAGATCAATCGACAAACGTTCGACACCCGGCATCGATTCCACCGCTTCACGGCGATCTTTGCCCATCAGAATAAACATCGGATAAATCAAATCATCCACTGACAGCTGATTTTCCGCCATCAGACGACGGCTGAAATCGTGCTTACGCAGACGGCGCATGCGGCGCCCCGGAAACTGACCTTGAATGGATACAGACACTCTACTCTCCTTATGATTCGACCTGATACTGGCGCTGATGCCACCCTGGCTCAGGCATTTTTTCGCAGCTCTGCGGCATCACCTGATGTGGTGATAGTACCGCCTGGTGGCGAAATGATATCACTCCTACTTCACGGCGCTAGGATCTGGCGGGAAAAATGCAAAAAATGACCCCAAGCTCACACTCACGTATACTGGGATTTTTCGACAGCCAACGAACGAGAGTGCGCTATGATTGACAGCCATGCCCATATTTATGCCAGTGAGTTTGACCAGGATCGTGACGAGGTGGTCAGCCGGGCACTGGCTCAGGGAATCGAGCAGATCCTGCTGCCGAATATCGATCTCGACTCCATCGCGCCAATGCTGGCGACCGAAGCGGCTTACCCGCAGGTATGCCGCTCGATGATGGGTTTGCACCCCTGTTATGTCGACAGCAACATCACCCAAACGCTGGCCGAGATTGAAGCCTGGTTTGACCGGCATAATTTCATTGCCGTGGGTGAAATCGGTATCGATTTATACTGGGATAAAACCTACCGCACTGAACAACAAATGGCATTCGTGACCCAGCTTAACTGGGCCAAACAGCGCGATCTGCCTGTGGTGATCCACACCCGGGATTCGATTGAAGAGACCCTGACTTTGCTGCGTCAGGAGCAGGACGGCCAGCTGCGCGGTGTGTTCCACTGTTTTGGTGGCAGCGTGGCAGAAGCGCAAGCGATTAATGAGCTGGGTTTCCACCTTGGCCTGGGCGGTGTATCAACCTTTAAGAATGGCGGAATGGATCAGGTCATCCCGCATCTGGATATGAACTACGTTATTCTGGAAACCGACTGCCCTTATCTGGCGCCGGTACCGCATCGCGGCAAGCGTAATGAACCGGCCTATACCCAGCTGGTCGCACAGCGTGTCGCTGAACTGCGAGAGACCGATGTGGCCGACATTGATCGCATCACCACCCACAACGCAAAAACGCTGTTTAAGCTCTAATCAGCGCTGAGCGACCATCAGACCGGATGACGCCAGCTCGCAGGTCAATCCTGCTGCGCACAAACAGCAAGAGCGGCCCGCAGGCCGCTCTTGGTTATTTTACCGTTTCTCGTTTATCGACGTCGATTGTGGTGACAGGCTAAATCACTCCTGCTCCGCATCCTCTTGCTGGTCATCTTTGCGGGTGTAAAAACGGGCAAAGAACAGACCGATTTCAAACAACAGACACATCGGAATGGCGAGCAGCGTCTGCGATACCATATCCGGCGGCGTCAGCAGCATGCCGACAATGAATGCCGCCACAATAATATACGGACGCTTCTCTCCCAGCTCTTTTGGCGTCGTGACACCCGTCCAGCACAGCAAAATAATCGCCACCGGCACCTCGAACGCGACTCCGAACGCCATAAACAGCGCCAGAACGAAGTCGAGATAACTGGCGATGTCGGTCGCAAACTCGACCCCGCCTAGCGAGATAGCGGTAAAGAAACCGAACACCAGCGGAAAAACCACGAAATAGGCGAACGCGACACCGCAATAAAACAGCAGCGAGCTGGATAGCAACAGCGGGAAAATCAGGCGGCGTTCGTGCTTATACAGGCCCGGCGCAACAAATGCCCACACCTGGTACAAAATAAACGGTACCGCAATAAAGACCGCGACGATCAACGTCAGTTTCAGCGGAGTAAAAAACGGCGACGCCACATCAGTGGCGATCATGGTCGCCCCTTCCGGCAAACGATCCACCAGCGGCCGCGAGACAAATTCGTAAATCGTATTCGAAAAATAAATCAGCCCGACAAACACCACGATCACCGCTGCGATACAACGCAGCAGGCGATCACGAAGCTCCAACAAATGGCTGATCAACGGTTGAGTCTGTTCGACTGAAGACATTGAAACCTCATGTAACCGGACCTGACAGCTGCCATCGGCAGTGCTTGGCCGGAGTAATTAGTCGGCTTTCTTTTCTGCCGTGTTGGACGGCTCGGCTGAAGCAGAATTGCTCACAACAGGCTCGGCATCCGATGACGCCGCTTCACTCTGCGCCTGCGCAGCGTAAGGACGCTGCACATCACGCGCAGCCTGCTTAAGCGTATCCACCGATTCCTGCAACTCTGGCGACAGATTTTTCATGTTCATCTGTTCCGCCTTGCGCAGGTTTTCCTGCAGCTCCTGCACCTTGAGTTCATGAGCCAGTTCATCTTTGACGCTGTTGGCCATGTTCTTGGCGGACGAAACGAATTTCGCCACGCTGCGAATGGCTGTCGGCAGACGTTCCGGACCTAACACCACCAGAGCCACGACAGAAATTAATACCAGTTCCCAAAAACCGATATCAAACACGATTTAGGCCTGCTCTTTGTCTTTCTTTGTCTCAGCAGCAGCCGCTTCGCTTTTCTGCTGTTCCAGATTCTTTGGTTCAAAGTCGGCATCTTTCTTCGCCGTTGTCTGGTCATCTTCCGACATGGCTTTCTTAAAGCCTTTCACCGCACCACCCAGATCGCCACCGATACCACGCAGTTTCTTCGTACCAAACAGCAAGACGACGATAACGGCAATGATAAGAAGTTGCCAAATACTGATCCCACCCATTTTCTTTACCTCGGGTTATTAGTTACACAAATATTTCAAGAGATTAACGTCTACTGACGATAAGCTCGCCAACTCAACAGCCAAAATACGACGCCGGCAATCGCACCGCCTGCCGCCCATTGCTCGTAGTGGCTGGACAGCAATATTGCCGAGCATACGACTAAAGTGGCGCCAACACCAAATAAAAACTTACCCGTCGCCTGCTGGCGCTTACTGTCACGGTAGCCCTGGTAAAACTGCTCCATGCGGGTATTCAAATTTTTGCCCTGCTTGAGACTGTCATACAGTAACTCAGGCAACTCAGGCAGTTTTTCTGCCCAGAACGGCGCTTTTTCTTTGATGGCATTCACCACCGCTTGCGGGCCGACCTGGTTCATCATCCATTTTTCCAGAAACGGCTTGGCGGTTTGCCACAGGTCGAGTTGCGGATACAACTGACGCCCTAAACCTTCTACGTAGAGCAGCGTTTTCTGGAGCAGTACCAGCTGCGGCTGCACTTCCATATTGAAGCGACGCGCAGTGTTGAACAGATTCAGCAATACATGGCCAAACGAAATATCGCACAGCGGTTTGGCAAAAATCGGTTCGCACACAATGCGAATCGCCACTTCGAATTCATCGATATTGGTATCCTGCGGAACCCAACCGGAGTCAACATGCAACTGAGCAACTTTACGGTAGTCGCGGTTGAAAAACGCCAGGAAGTTTTCGGCCAGATAGCGCTTATCTTCGGCATTCAAGGTGCCGACAATACCGCAATCAAGACCAATCCACATCGGATTGTCCGGATGCTCAGGGCTGACAAACACATTGCCCGGATGCATATCGGCATGGAAAAAACTGTCGCGGAAAACCTGGGTGAAAAACACCGTTACACCACGCTCAGCCAACAGTTTCATATTGGTACCATTGGCCTGCAGACGGTTAACGTCTGAAACCTGGATGCCGTATATTCGCTCAGAAACCATGACAGTTTTATTACTGAGCTCAGTAATAATTTCCGGCACGTACAGTTCATCACTACCTTCGAAGTTACGCCGCAGCTGGATGGCATTGGCGGCTTCACGGCGCAGGTCCAGTTCATCGAGCAGCGTTTTTTCGTACTCACGCACCACTTCTACCGGCTTAAGGCGGCGAGCCTCCGGTGTAACCCGGGCCAGAATACGCGCTAGACGGTACATCAGTTTCAGATCGGCATTGATGACCGGACGAATATCCGGACGAATCACTTTCAGCACCACTTCGCGGCCATTGGACTTGAGCTTGGCAGTGTGTACCTGGGCAATCGAGGCCGAGGCGAGCGGTTCAATATCAAACTCATCAAACCAGGTTTCCAGCGGCCCGCCGAGGGCTTTCTCCATCTGCTGCTTGGCCAGTGCACCATCAAACGGCGCGACTTTATCCTGCAACAGGGCCAGCTGATCGGCAATATGCGGCGGGAACAGGTCACGTCGGGTCGACATCATCTGACCGAACTTGATCCACACCGGTCCGAGCTCCTGCAGCGCGAGACGCAGCCGTTCACCCAGTGGTTTATCCGCATGCTGGTTACGAATCCAGAACATCGATTTACGCGCCAGACGTGGCACCCGAGCCAACTGATGATCAGGCAGGAACTCGTCCAGACCATACTCAAGCTGGACTTTGATAATCCGGTATAAACGCTTTACTTCGGCCAGGGTCATACTCGTTCCAACAACTTGGCTAAACGGGCTTCAACGCGCGCAGCCTGACTTTTGACATCATCAACCTGATCGCAGAAATGGGCGATCTCGAGCGCAGCCGGAGCGACACGCCACTCTTCGGTCAGCACCTGGCCGAGGTGATTCTGATGTTTGCTGATCCGGGCATGCAATGCAGCGCCGACATTTTTCACCCCTTGCACCAGACCGTGGGCAACCACATCACCGGTGACACGTGACAGCCATTCTTCAAGATCCGGCTTACAGTCGGTCATCAGTTGGGAGAATTTCTGCGCCAGCTGAATGTCGCCTTCCAGCACCAGTTTGTCCTGTTTAATCAAACGGGTAATGTTGGCCTGCTCACGCAGTTCAGGCAATACCGAGAGGTGGAGCGACAGATAGCAGTCCGGCTCACCTTCATAGTTAGCCAGCACATCAATCTGCTGGCTGAAGATAAAGGTCAGGGTCTTATTCAGTTCTTTGAGATGAACCTGGATCACCTGCCCCTTAAGGCGGGCAAGGCGGCGTTCGAGTTCAGGATCATCATGAATCAGAGTATTGAGCGATGATTCGATCACCGCCGTAACTAAAGGTTCAAACGGCATAAGCGGTCCTTAGAATTTGTAACCGCGGTGCAGAGCCACAATCCCGCCAGTCAGGTTGTAATAGCTGGCATTATCGAAACCGGCCTCTTCCATCATTCCTTTCAGGGTTTCCTGATCCGGGTGCATACGAATCGACTCCGCCAGATAACGGTAGCTATCGGCGTCGTTAGCGATCAACTGGCCCATCTTCGGCAGAATGTGGAATGAATAAGCATCATACACTTTCGACAGCGGATCGAGCAGAGGTTTGGAGAACTCCAGTACCAGCAGACGACCGCCCGGCTTGAGTACGCGGTACATAGAACGTAACGCTTTGTCTTTGTCAGTCACGTTACGCAGACAAAAACTGATGGTGATACAGTCAAAATAGTTATCTGGAAACGGCAGTTCTTCTGCATTGGCCTGCACATAATGTACGTTGCCGACAATACCGCGGTCACGCAGCTTATCGCGGCCGACATTGAGCATCGAGTTGTTGATATCGGCCAGGATCACATGACCTTGTTCGCCCACGATACGGGAAAATTTTGCGGTCAGGTCACCGGTACCACCGCCCAGATCCAGAATACGCTGCCCCGGACGCGCACCGGAACAATCGATGGTAAAGCGCTTCCACAGACGGTGAATCCCCCCGACATCATGTCATTCATCATGTCGTATTTGGCTGCCACTGAGTGGAATACCTGGGCCACTTTGGTCGCTTTCTCCGCGGTCTTTACTGTCTCAAAACCGAAATGGGTGGTTTCTTGATTCTCTGCTGTATTGGTTTGCACTCTGGTATCCGTCATTGTGTTTCCTCTTGAGCCGTGTTCACGACTAAACTGCAACTGCGGCGATTAGTTTACTTTATCCTCAGCTTGATGTCTTTCTTCTAACCCGAAATCTGTTTCATGCTGAGCCTTTTCGACCCACTGCTGGCCGATAGAACGTTTGACTTCCACCCCGAGCTGTTTAAACCCCTCCGCCTGACGAATCGCATTACCACGACCACTGGCCAGTTTGTTCATTGCGCCCTGATAACTCTGATTGGCTTTATCCAACGCACCGCCCAGCCCTTCCATATCATCGACAAACAGACGCAGCTTGTCGTACAGGCGGCTGGCCCGCTCGGCAATGAGCTTGGCGTTCTGGTTCTGGCGGTCGTTACGCCACAGGTTATCGATCGTGCGCAGCGCCACCAGCAAGGTGGTCGGGCTGACCAGAATAATGTTGTGCTCCATCGCATCTTTGACCAGACTCGGGTCAGCCTGAATCGCAACCTGGAACGCCGGCTCAACCGGAATAAACATTAATACGTAATCCAGGCTCTGAATGCCTTTGAGCTGATGATAATCCTTCTGCCCCAGCCCTTTGATGTGACTGCGCAGCGCCAGCAGGTGATCGCGCAGCGCCACATCGCGCTCCGCGTCCGTCTCGGCATGGAAGTAACGCTCGTAAGCCACCAGCGCCATTTTCGAGTCAATCACCACCTGTTTGTCATGCGGCAGATGGACAATCACATCCGGCTGATAGCGTCTACCCGCCTCGTTTTGCAGGCTGACCTGGGTCTGGTATTCGTGCCCTTCACGCAGGCCGGACTCCGCCAGTACCCGCGCCAGCACCACCTCGCCCCAGCTACCCTGCTGTTTATTATCACCTTTCAGCGCCTGCGTCAGGTTGAGCGCTTCTTTGGCCATCTGTTCATTGAGGCGCTGCAGATTACGCAGTTCATGCACCAGCGTATGGCGCTCTTTCGCTTCCTGGTTAAAACTGTCATTCACCTGGCGCTTAAAGCCGTCCAGCTGCTCACGCAGTGGTGACAACAAACCATCCAGGCTCTGACGGTTCTGCTGATCCACCTTGGCGGTTTTGGCTTCAAACACCTGATTGGCCAGCTGTTCAAACTGCTGCTTGAGGCGCTCTTCGGCGCGCTCCAGCAGCTGCAGTTTTTCCTGGCTCGATTCCAGTTGCTGCTGATGACGGGCCTGTTGTTCATGCAGTTGCACTTCAAGCTGCGCTTTTTCTTCCCGCAGCCGGCCCAGCTCATCGCTGTATTGCTGCCGTTCCTGTTTAATCGCCTCGAAATAACGCAATTTTTCCAGCACCGCCATCATTTTGCCGTGTGACTGGCGCAATTCGAATTCCGCTTTATCACGCTCCTGATCGAGCTGTTCCAGCTCCTGCTGGGCACTGCTGAGTGATTGTTGCAACTGGGTGATTTGCTGCTCATGCCAGCGCGCTTCGCTGCTCAGTTGCTGTTGCAGCAACTGGGCCTGAACCTGATATTTTTGTTTGACCCACCAGCCGACGGCCAGACCAGACACGGCAGCGGCGCCCAGTGCGGCCAGACAGGCTTCCAGGTTGTCGAGAATCCATTGCATAATAACGGTTTACTTACTTTGGGTTGTTGACAAAAAGAGTATTTCGATACTGGATAAATGTCCAGTTTGTCGGCACATTATTCCGCGCTTAGACTAGCGACTAAGCAAACATGGAATGGAAACTTGTATGAATGAAGGTCGTGCCCTGGGATTAGGGCTGAGTGCAGTATTACTCTGGTCTACCGTCGCCACCGCGTTTAAGCTGACCCTGGCCCAGTTCACGCCAATCCAGATGCTGACCGTGGCCTGTATCGTCTCGGCTCTGGCGCTGCTCGCCATCTGCTGCTGGCAGGGTAAACGCCAGCTGATCGTCCCGACTCTGATTGCTAACCCCGGTTATTACCTGCTGCTTGGCCTGATCAACCCGCTCGCTTACTATCTGATTCTGTTCAAAGCCTACGACCTGCTGCCGGCCTCTCAGGCTCAGGCGATCAACTACAGCTGGGCCATCACCCTGACCTTGATGGCGGCGCTGTTTCTCGGCCAGAAAATCCGTGTTCAGGACTGGATTGCCTGCGTACTGAGTTATTTCGGCGTGGTGGTGATCGCCACTAAAGGCGATGTACTGGGTCTGCAGTTTGACAGTCCGCTCGGCGTCGGACTGGCCCTGATCTCGACCTTGCTGTGGGCCGGCTACTGGATTCTGAATACCAAAAACAAGGCGGACCCTGTGGTCGGCGTCCTGCTCGGCTTTGTTATCGCCATCCCGTTTGCGATTGCGATCAGCCTGTATGAAGGCGCCGCCTGGAACGCCATCACCGCCAGCGGCTGGGCAGCGGTCACTTACGTCGGCCTGTTTGAAATGGGCATTACCTTTGTGCTGTGGCTGAGCGCACTGAAAAACACCCATAATACCGCCCGCATCAGCAACCTGATTTTTGTCTCGCCGTTTGTATCCCTGATTTTACTCGCCACCATCATCGACGAACAGATTCACCCGACCACACTGATCGGGCTGGTTCTGATCATCACCGGCCTGGTTATTCAGCAGTTCAAACGTAAACGCAGTAAACTGGCGGCAGAAAAAGCCTAGAACAACTGATGGGCCAGTTCAGCGCCCTGACCGCGCACCTGATCGATGACGACATAGCACTGCGGGTCAAGCTTAAGTGCTTTCACCGCCGGATGACGCTCAAGAAAAGCCTGTTTTTCCTGCGCATCAAACAGTGAATCCCAGCGGCGATGGACATCGCGCGCCAGATAAAGCACACACGCCAGACGTTTCGATTGCTCCGCCTGACCAGGGTGATTGACATGCTCGATGGCATCCGCCATCTCGGGCGGAAAATTCCACGCTTTCGCCAGCTGAGCCCCCCAGCTGTTGTGCATCAACCCCTAGCAACTCCTGCTGCACCTCACTGGCTTTTTCCCCCTGACGGACTCGCTGTTCAATCTGTTCAGCCTTGGTCGGTTCCAGCGCGTGAATCATCAGCTCACCGATATTATGCAAAACGCCGGTGGTAAAGGCCTCATTCGAATCCAGTTTGAGCGGTTTGGCCAGCTTGCTGGCGATCATGGCTATTTCAAATGTATGCGACCAGTAGTCTTTGATATTGAGTGTTTTCAGCGCCGGAAACACCCCTGACACCACAGAAGAAGAGATCAGGGTGCGCACCGCACCACTGCCGACACGGACAATGGCATCGCTGATGGTCGATACCCCTTTGCTTGCGGCGTTGCCAAACTGGGCCGAATTGGCCATCCGCAGCACCCTGGCGCTGAGTACCTGATCCATCGACATCTTGCGCGATAAATCACTGAAATCGACATTGTCACGATGAACCATATTGAGCAGTTCCTGCTGGATGCTCTCGATACGGGGCAATTCATTGAGGCGGGAGATCAGGGCTTCTTGATTCATGCTTGCACTCCTTGTGGCAGCCAACAGCAATACTATAGGACAGATTTCGGCGCGGCAGCAGGGCAATAATGAGAGATTTATCAGGTAATTTGCTCGCGGTACATTTTCGGACTGACCCCAGCTTTACGCTTGAACACCCGTGAAAAATAGAGCGGATCGGAATAACCGACGATCCGGCCAATGTGATTGACTGAATAGTGAGTCGTCACTAACAGTTGTTTGGCTCGGCTGATGCGCTGATCATCGCGCCACTGGGTAATGGTCATCTTCATTTCATCACGAAACAGATGGCCAAGCCGGGACGGTGACAAACAGGTGTGGGCCGCGATCTCCTCCAGAGTAAAATCCTGGTTGAGGTTCTGGGTCATATAGTTAATCGCCTGGATAATGCGCGGATCAAGCGGTTTACTCACCACATCCGGCTGCACGGTTTTACAGCGGATCAGCAGTTGCTCCAGCAGGTTAATCGCCAAATCATCGCGATACGGCATATCCGACTTGGCGGTATATTCAATATCGACAAACAGGTTTTCGATATGCTCTATCGTCTGCGCGTCCAGCCCCTGAGTCAGGAACACGCCGTTACGCTCTTCCTGCCAGCTCAACCAGTCATTCCAGAACGCGCGCGGACGGAAATAAACCCAGCGATGGAACCAGGATGCACTGTCGGTTTTACGATGATAGAAATGGTTAGCGCTGGGTGGAAACAGCAGCAGATCGCCCGGTTTCACGTGAAACATCTGTTCACCGCAAAAGATTGTGCCTTCGCCTTTGCTGGTGATGTTAATAATGTAACCCTTCATACCGCCGGGACGATCTATGGTGTAATCCAGTTCATCGCCTTCAATGATCGGCGTCAGCCCGGCCACCAGGTGTGCATCGAAATTGTAGCCAGGTTTGAGAGGATCGGTTGTTTGCATAGACCAACAGTCGCTGAATTTTTCCCTAGTGTAGGGGCTGCCTGTTAGCTTGGCGATTTTTGAGTTCACACTTTTTCCAATACGATCCACTGGGTGGCAGAAAATGCTTCACGAAACAGATCGGTTTTGGCCGCCTGACGAATAAAATCACTCGGCAGGCCATGCCGCGCACGCTGCCAGTGCTGGGAAGACGGCGCCGGTAACTCACGGCTGGCCGCCGCGATTGGCGAAGGCTGCGCAGTGACAGGCTGGATGACATGGCGGATATCAAGCCGAGTCGGAATGCTGTTACGCGCCAGATACTCAATCACCACCGCTGGCTGCTCCGATTGCTGATGAAAGAAGTAATTCATGTTGAGTGACAAACGGTCACTGTGATGCCACTGGCACCACTGCTCGATACGCTCCGCACGATGACGAAATTTCCACTCCGCCGCCGACAGATCGAGCTGCTCACCATTATTGGTCAATTCCAGTCGTCCCTGATAGAGCATCTGCCCGGCGTGATAGAGCTGAAACTCTGTCGGACGGGCTGTCGACACCCTCAGGGTCCACAACTGATGATGAATATCAAAGCTGGGTTCGCGACAAGACTCGTCTACGCTCACTATGCATTACCTCTTTGTGCTTGTGCGTCCCCTCTGCACGCAAAGGGGACAGACGACTTAAACGCCGGAAGCCAAGCGATAGTACACACTTTGCATTTTGAGCTCCGACTTGAATTGACGCAGATTGGTCTGCTGGTCGATAAGCACCATTTCCATGCCCAGCATATCGGCGTAGTCGCTCAGCATCTCGACGCTGACTGCCTGGCTGTAAGCACTGTGGTGCGCGCCGCCGCCATGGATCCAGGCCGCCGCCGCGGTTTGCAGATCCGGCAGAGGCTGCCACAGGGCATGCGCGACCGGCAGATGCGGCAGGCTTTGTGGCGGCGCAACCGTGTTGAGACAGTTGACCAGCATGCGGAAGCGGTTACCGAGGTCAATCACCGACACATTGAGCGCAGGTCCCTGCTCACCACTGAACAACAAGCGCGGTACATCACAACGCAGGCCGATAGTGTGCGGATGGATTTCCAGCTTAGGCTTCGCCGCGGCAATGCTCGGACACACCTCCAGCATATGCGCGCCCAGCACCTGATCGGTCGCGCCAAAGTGGTAAGTGTAATCTTCCATAAAGGAAGTGCCGCCACGGCGGCCTTTACCCATCTGCTTCATGATGTGCACCATGGCCGACGTTTTCCAGTCGCCTTCGCCACCGTAACCGAAGCCTTTCGCCATCAGGCGCTGTGTCGCCAGGCCCGGCAGCGATCCCAGTCCGGTCAGGTTCTCGAACGTATTGGTGAATGCACTGGCGCCAACGGAAGTGAGGAAGCGTTCCATGCCGATTTCCAGCCGGGCCTCACGCTGCATAATCTTACGCAGGTCACTGTCATTGATCAGCGCCGCATCCATCGCATAGCTCGACGCGTATTCGTCCAGCATACGGGCCACATCCGCCTCGGAGACGGCATCGACAACCTCGGTCAGTTCGCCCAGGCCGTAAGCGTTGACTTCATAGCCAAACTTAATCTGCGCCGAAACCTTGTTGCCTTCCGTTACTGCCACCTGACGCATATTATCACCAAAACGCGCCACTTTCAGGCTTTGACCGACCGCGATACCTACCGCCGCGCGGCACCAGTCATCAATCTGCTCATGCACCTGCGGATTCTGCCAGTGACCAACCACGACTTTACGGTCAATATCCATCCGGGTACCGATGAAACCGAACTCTCGACAACCATGTGCACTCTGGTTAAGGTTCATGAAGTTCATATCGATCGAATCCCACGGCAACGCGGCATTGAACTGGGTATGCAGGTGTAAAAACGGCTTGTTGAGCTGGCTCAGGCCGGCAATCCACATTTTGGCCGGTGAGAAGGTATGCATCCACAGCACCAGGCCAAGACAGTCCGGATCGTTATTGGCTGCGCGGCACACGGCGAGGATTTCGTCCGGCGTTTTCACCGTACCTTTATCTACCATAGGCACCGAAATCGCCGCAGACTCGTTGAGCCCTGCCACGATGTGAGCGCTGTCCTGGGCCACTTGCTGCAAAACTTTCGGGCCATACAGATGCTGAGAGCCGGTTACAAACCATACTTGCTTATCGTTAAATACTTTCATTCTATTTCCCTGCTTATTTTTTATGACTGTCGGCCTGGCCGTAATAGGCATTGGCGCCGTGTTTGCGGAGGTAATGTTTGTCGAGCAATGCCTGATTGATGTATTCCACCGCCGGATTGATCTGCAGTGTCTGCAGCGCCATCGACGCCACCACTTCCATCACCACGGCGTTATGCACCGCCTGGTGGGCATCTTTGCCCCAACTGAACGGGCCATGTTCTTTGACGATCATGCCCGGTGTCGCCATCGGATCCTGGTCTGCCAGGGTTTCCACCATCACCAGACCGGTATTGAGTTCGTAATCGCTGGCGATTTCTGCGTTCGACAGCGCGCGGGTACAGGGAATACTGCCGTAGAAGTAATCCGCATGCGTGGTGCCCAGCGCCGGAATGGCCTTACCTGCCTGAGCCCAGGCCGTGGCATGCGGTGAATGGGTGTGCACCACACCGCCGATGTGTGCATAGGTGCGGTACAGCACCAGATGCGTCGCCGTGTCGGAAGACGGATTCAATTCTCCCTCAACAATGTCACCAGCCAGGTTGACCACCACCATGTTGTCAGCGCTGAGATCTTCATACGCCACACCGCTCGGCTTAATCACCACCAAGCCGGATTCGCGGTCAATCGCGGACACATTGCCCCAGGTGAATGTCACCAGATTGTGGCGCTGCAGATCCAGATTGGCCTGCCACACCTCGTGGCGCAGCTTACGCAGACGCTCAGCCTGCGGGCGCACCGGATTGAGAGTTGCCTGTTGAGTCATGTTATTGCTCCTGCGCTTGATGAAATTCCGCCAGCTGCTCCAGGTGCTGACCTAACTGACGATAGCCCTGATAACGACGGGCGCGCAGCGCCTGCAACTCAGGGTCCGGCTGATACACGGCACTGATTGGGCTCGCCATGACCTGTTGCGCCTGCTGCGCATCGGCGTATACCCCGGCCGCGACCGCCGCAAATATCGCCGCCCCCAGCGCGCAGCACTGCTCTGAACGCACCACAGCAATCTCACGTCCGATCACATCGGCACACATCTGCATCACATAGGGTGATTTTTGCGAGATACCGCCAATGGCAATCACCCGCGCCACGTCTACGCCCTGATCGACAAAACAATCCACGATGGCTTTGGCACCGTGCGCGGTGGACTCCACCAGCGCCGCGAACAAAGCCGGCGCTTCCGAGCCAAGATTAAGGTCAGCCAGCGCACCTTTGAGGCGCTGGTTGGCATAAGGCGTGCGGCGACCGTTGTGCCAGTCCATTGCCAGTGGTGAATGCGGATTAAACTGATACTGCGCCGCCGCATCAGACAGCATAGGGATCAGCGCTTGCTCCAGTTCATCCAGGGTTTGCTGCGCCCCGGGGTGCTGCGCTGCGAAGCTCTGCAGTGGCCACAACAGGACCCGTTTCAGCCAGGCATAAATGTCACCAAAGGCCGACTGACCGGCTTCAAGTGCCATCAGCGCGGGCAGTGCACTGCCTTTGACCTGACCGCAGATACCATGAATCGTGCGCTCGCCAACGTCTCCGGCATCGACCATTAAAATGTCGCAGGTTGAGGTACCAATCACCTTAACCAAGTCATTCGCGCCGGCGCCGGCACCAACCGCGCCCATGTGACAGTCAAACTCACCGACGGCCACAGCAATCCCGGCCGGCAGGCCCAGCGTTTCCGCCCATTGCGTACTCAGTTGCCCGGCCTGCTGCTCAGCGGTATAAACCTGACTGAACATGCGCGCGCGCATGCCATCCAGCGTGGGTGAAATCGCCGACAAGAACGCCTGATCCGGCAGACCGCCCCAGCTGTCGTGCCACATCGCCTTGTGTCCGGCGGCACAAATACCGCGCCGCAGCGTATCGGGATGTTGGTTACCGCTCAGCAAGGCAGGAATCCAGTCACACAGTTCAACCCAGCTGTGCGCCCGGGCTGCGACCGCCGCATCCTGCTCACTGACCCAGGCGGCTTTGGCCCAGAACCATTCCGAGGAGTAGATGCCGCCGATGTATTTGGTGTAATCGGTAAAATCACCGCTATGTGCCAGCTGGTTGATGCGCTCCGCTTTGGCCACCGAGGTGTGGTCTTTCCACAAAATAAACATCGCATGCGGGTTGTGCTCAAACTCCGGCAGCAGCGCCAGCACATTGCCATCTGCATCAATCGGCGCCGGCGTGGAACCTGTGGTGTCCACGCCGATACCAACCACCGCCTGGCGCACGGCGGCCGGTTGAGCGGCCAACGCTGCCTGCACCGCGCTCGTCATCGCTTCAATATAATCTCGCGGGTGATGGCGAAACTGAGACTGTTCCGGCTGGTTATACAGGCCCTGCATCCAGCGCGGATAATAAGTGACACCGGAGGCCACCTCTTCGCCACTGGTCGCGTTAACCAGTAAGGCACGTACCGAGTCCGAGCCAAAATCAAGACCGATGACATACGCAGGCTGAGTAGCAAAATGCTCCATAACAACTCCATGTAGGGTGGGATTTTTATTTTGTTATAACTCCGCTACGCTGCGGCAACCATGACCACGACCGCTAGATATATGGATAAAAACGCCACATAGATAAAAGCGTGCTGTTGTTTAAAAAAAGGGCAAGCGATAAAAAGCTCACCAATAGTGCGCAAATGCCGTGATTTTCAGCCTGTCAGAGCGCCAATTTCGCACCATAAGCTGGCAACTGAGATCCGCATCATGTTCCCTCCCGCTAAATAAATGGACAAAATTGCTACAATCTTTAGGTGTGATTTTGGTCACTTCAACCTGGCGCGGAATCCTCAACTATGGATAGCGAAACAAACCCCTACCAGCGGATGGAATAACAATGAAACTAAAAACCCTACTCTCTACCGCAGTCCTCAGTGGATTGACCTTGTTAAGTGCTTCTGCCAATGCGTTCTTCGGTTCGGATGATGAATTGCGGCTTGGTTATCTGGTTAAACAGCCGGAAGAACCCTGGTTCCAGACTGAGTGGTCGTTCGCCGAACAAGCAGGCAAAGATCTCGGTTTTGAAGTGGTCAAAATGGCGGTGCCGGATGGCGAGAAAACCCTTAACGCCATCGATACCCTGGCCGCACAAGGCGCGAAAGGTTTTGTGATTTGCACCCCGGATCCAAAACTGGGTCCGGCCATCATGGCCAAAGCGAAAAGCTATGACCTTAAAGTAGTCACGGTCGACGACCAGTTTCTTAACGCCAAAGGCCAGCCAATGACGGACGTGCCGCTGGTGATGATGGCAGCAACGGCCATCGGTGAGCGCCAGGGTCAGGAGCTGTATAACGAAATGACCAAACGTGGCTGGGATGCCGCCACGACCGGTGTAATGGCAATTACTGCCGATGAACTCGATACCGCGCGCCGCCGCGTGGATGGTTCGATTTCCGCACTGAAAGCGGCTGGGTTCCCGGCCGGACAAATCTACCGCGTCCCAACCAAAACCAATGACATTCCTGGTGCACTGGATGCGGCCAACTCACTGCTGGTGCAATACCCGGACGTGAAACAGTGGCTGGTGGTCGGCATGAACGACAACACAGTACTGGGTGGCATTCGCGCCACTGAAGGCCAGGGCTTTGGTGCCGACAACGTGATCGGTATCGGTATCAACGGTGTGGATGCCGTCAACGAACTGGCTAAATCTCAACCGACCGGCTTCTATGGCTCTCTGCTGCCAAGCCCGGACGTGCACGGCTATCAAAGTATTGAATCGCTGTACAAGTGGGTCAAAGACGGTGTTGAACCGAAAAAATTCGTCGAAGTCACCGATGTGGTCCTGATCACGCGCGACAACTTCCGTGACGAACTGGCGAAAAAAGGCCTGTAAGTCGCTGCAGGGTGGCGACCGCCTTTCGGTCGCCACCGGATTCCACGGAGAGAAAGGATTAAACGGAGAAAACGTTATGGCGAAGTCCCCCTCTTACCTCGAATTTCGTAACATTTCCAAGCATTTCCCCGGAGTTAAAGCTCTGAGTAATATCAGCTTCCGCGCCAATGCCGGCAGCGTGCATGCTCTGATGGGCGAAAACGGCGCCGGAAAATCGACGTTACTGAAAACCTTGAGCGGGTTCCATAAACCAACCGACGGTCACCTGGCGATCGATGGCAAGGAGCACCTGTTTGACTCCACCAATGATGCGCTGGAACAAGGCATCGCGATCATTTATCAGGAACTCAACCTGGTGCCGGAACTGAGTGTGGCGGAAAACATCTACCTCGGTCAGTTGCCGACTAAGAATGGCCGGGTGGATAACGACACCCTCAACCGTAACGCGCGGGTGCAGCTCGAACGTCTGGGTGAAACCTTTGACCCATCGCGGCCGCTGAAAGAGTTTTCGATTGGTCAGTGGCAGATGGTTGAGATCGCCAAAGCGCTGAGCCGCAACGCGCAAATCATCGCCTTTGACGAACCAACCAGCAGCCTGTCACAACGGGAAATTAAAAACCTGTTTAAGGTGATTCGCGAACTGCGTGATGACGGCAAAATCATTTTATATGTCTCGCACCGTATGGAAGAGATCTTTGATCTGTGCGATGCGCTCACCATTTTTAAAGACGGTACTCACGTGCAGACCTTTGATGACCTCAGCGAACTGAGCCACGATCGCCTGGTTGAGCTGATGGTCGGCCGGGAAATCAACGACATCTATAACTACCGGGGACGCCAACATGGCCAGAGCGGATTACGCATCGAAAATTTCCAGGGCCCGGGGCTGAGCGCGCCAGTCTCGCTCGACATCAAACAGGGGGAAATCCTCGGCCTGTTTGGTCTGGTGGGAGCGGGACGTACCGAACTGACCCGGCTGATTTTCGGCGCTGAACGCGCAACAGGCGGTGATCTCTACCTGCATGATGTCAAAATCGGTATCAAAACCCCGCAGGATGCGATTCGCGCCGGTATCACCCTGTGCTCGGAAGACCGTAAAGCGGACGGCATCGTCCCTATCATGTCAGTCCAGGAAAACACCAACATCAGTGCCCGCCCCTGGTACCTGAAATTCAACAGCCTGATCGACTTTGAATGGGAAAAACGCAACGCACAGACACAGAAAGAGGCACTCAATGTCAAAGCCTCATCACTCGAGCAACCGATCGGCAAACTGTCGGGTGGCAACCAGCAGAAAGTGATTCTCGGCCGCTGGTTATCGACGGCAATGAGCGTGATCCTGCTCGATGAACCGACTCGAGGTATCGATGTCGGTGCCAAGTCGGAAATTTATGAACTGATTTTTAAGCTGGCTGAAAACGGCGTCACGGTACTGGTGGTATCCAGCGACTTACCGGAAGTACTTGGCATTTCCGACCGCCTGCTGGTGATGAAAGATGGTGCCGTGAGCGGTGAGCTGCAGCGGGACGAGTTTAATGAACAAGCGGCCCTGCGTCTGGCGATGCTGGGCAATGAAGCTGTCGCAGCTTAATCCTGAGGAAGAATATTATGTCTTTATCCAACCCTACCAAAGTGATCGATAGCGAGCCTGGCCGCTCAAGTTTTAACTTCGCCAAGATCTGGGACAAATTCGGCATGCTGATCGTGTTTGCCGGCCTGTTTCTGCTCTGCGCGCTGTTTGTGCCCTACTTTGCTACCTTCATCAATATGAAAGGCCTCGGCCTGGCTATCTCCATGAGCGGGATGGTGGCCTGTGCCATGCTGTTTTGTCTCGCCTGTGGCGATCTCGATCTGTCCGTGGCTTCGGTCATTGCCTGCTCCGGCGTGGTAACGGCGGTGGCGATCAACGCCACCAGCAGCGTGGTGCTCGGCGTCGGAGCCGGTCTGTTGTCCGGCGTGCTGTTTGGCCTGCTGAACGGGTTTGTGATTGCCAAACTGCAGATTAACGCGCTGATCACCACCCTGGCGACGATGCAAATCGCGCGCGGTCTGGGCTACATCATCTCCGACGGAAAAGCGGTCGGCATTACCGAAGAGAGCTTCTTTGCCCTGGGGAACTCATCCCTGCTCGGTATCCCGACCCCGATCTGGCTGACTATAGTGACCTTCGCGGTGTTTGCTTTCCTGCTCAACCGCACCGTGTATGGCCGTAACACCCTGGCCATTGGTGGTAACGAAGAAGCGGCCCGTCTGGCCGGCGTCAACGTGGTCAAAACCAAGATGATCATCTTCACCGTGTCCGGCTTTATCTCGGCGCTGGCCGGGGTGATTCTGGCAGCGCGCATGACCAGTGGTCAGCCGATGACCTCAGTCGGTTTCGAACTGGTGGTAATTTCAGCCTGTGTCCTGGGTGGCGTATCGCTCAAAGGCGGCATAGGTAAAGTCTCTTATGTGATTGCCGGGGTGCTGATCCTGGGCACGGTTGAGAATGCCATGAACCTGCTCAATATGTCACCGTTTGCCCAATACGTCGTGCGCGGCGCAATTCTGCTGGCAGCCGTTATTTTTGACCGCTATAAACAGAAATCGCAGTAAGTGGGGAACTTTCTGCTGTTTTGCCTCCTTATTGCCTGCAATAAGGAGGCTTTTTTATGCGCCGCTTCTCATTCATTCCCTTCAGTCCGCCCTGTGGTCACGAATCGCTGCGAAATGGCGGCGAATACCCGCCAAACTGCGCAATAATGCTAATAAAATGGACATATTTGCTGGCAAAACCTTTCTGTGACCGAGCTCTAGCTGCTTAACAATTGATCAACCTATTATTAACTCACTCTCATATCTGGCCCGCTGATAACACATTCTAAAATTCCAGCGCCAGATAGCTAAAAGCCATACGTCTACTCCGAGAGTGAAACAAAAAAATCAACAAGATAGGGAATAAATCATGTTAAAAAAACTCTCTTTAGCTGCCTCCATCAGTGCGGTACTGATGTCCGGTTCACTGCTGGCCAACACCCTTACCGTCGGCTTCTCACAAATTGGTTCTGAATCCGGTTGGCGAGCCGCCGAAACCGCCGTTTCCAAAGCAGAAGCAGAAAAACGCGGTATTAACCTCAAAATTGCTGATGCACAGCAAAAACAGGAAAATCAGATCAAAGCGGTCCGTTCGTTCATCGCCCAGGGCGTGGATGCCATCTTTATCGCCCCAGTGGTGCAGACGGGCTGGGGTCCGGTCCTGGAAGAAGCCCGTGACTATGATATTCCGGTCTTTCTGCTCGACCGCGGCATCAGCGTAGAGGATGACTCGCTCTATACCACCGCTATCACCGCTGACAACGTGCTGGAAGGCAAAGTCGCCGGTCAATGGCTGATTGATAAAGTCGGCAGCCAAGCCTGTAACGTGGTTGAACTGCAGGGCACCGTCGGCGCCAGCGTGGCGATTGACCGTAAACAGGGCTTTGCCGAGGCGCTGAAACAGGCTGACAACGTGCAGATAGTCCGTACCCAGTCCGGTGAATTTACCCGTAGCAAGGGCAAAGAGGTGATGGAGAGTTTCATCAAAGCGGAAAATAACGGCAAGAACATCTGCGCGGTGTTTGCTCACAATGACGACATGGCGATCGGCGCCATTCAGGCGATTAAAGAAGCCGGCCTCAAACCGGGCAGCGATATCGTCATTGTCTCCATTGATGCGGTGCCGGACATCTTCAAGGCCATGCTTAACGGCGAGGCCAACGCCACGGTCGAGCTGACGCCGAACATGGCCGGTCCCGCCTTCGATGCCCTGATCGCCCTGAAAGACAAAGGCACTGTCCCGCCGAAGAAAATCGTTACCGAGTCCAAGCTGTACCTGCCGGATGACGCCCAGTCGCAACTGGAGCTGAAACAAGATCTGGGCTACTGATTGGATGTCGTCATCACAGATCTGAATAACTGGCTTATCCAAGTCACTCACGCTCAGCGTGAGTGACAGATTCAGCGGTGCCCGGCCCAACGGGCACCTTCGGGAGCGATTATGTCTTTAGCACACCAATCACCAACGCTGCTCAGTGCACGCGGGATATGCAAATATTTTCCCGGAGTGAAAGCACTGGATAAGGTGGATTTCACCCTGCAGCGGGGCGAGATCATGGCTCTACTGGGCGAAAATGGCGCCGGTAAATCGACCCTGGTGAAAACCCTGACCGGAGTCTATCAACGCGACAGCGGCACAGTGGAACTCGATGGCGAGACCATCACACCGCACAACACAGCCCATGCCCAGCAACTGGGGATCGGCACCGTGTATCAGGAGGTCAACCTGCTGCCCAATATGACGGTGATGGACAACCTGTTTATCGGCAATGAACCGCGTAAATGGGGCCTGGTCGATCGCCGCACGATGGCCAGAGAAGCGCACGATATTGTTCGCAGTTACGGGCTCGATATCGATGTCAGCCAGCCGCTTAATCATTTTTCGGTCGCTATCCAGCAGGTGATCGCCATCGCACGCGCCATCTCACTGTCAGCCAAGATACTCATCCTCGATGAACCCACCGCCAGTCTGGACAGCAACGAAGTCGCCATGCTGTTTGCCATCATGCGCCAGTTGAAACAACGTGGTATCAGCCTGGTGTTTATTACCCATTTTCTCGATCAGGTGTATGAGATCAGCGACCGCATTACCGTGCTGCGTAACGGTCAGCTGGTCGGCACCCGAGACACCGCTCAACTGCCCCAGCTGGAGCTGGTGAAAATGATGCTGGGGCGCGAGCTCGACCAGAGTGCTCTGCACCGGGCCGGTAAAACCCGTCTCAGTGATGAACCTGTGGTGGAGTTTCACCAATTTGGCAAACAGGGCTGTATCGCCCCGTTTGACCTCAAAGTGCATGCCGGTGAAATCGTCGGCCTGGCCGGCTTGCTCGGCTCAGGCCGCACTGAAACGGCGCAGGTTATTTTCGGTATCGAGCGCAGCGACAGTGGCGAATGTCGTCTGAAAGGCCAGCCGGTTGCCATCCGCTCTGCCCGCCACGCCGCGCAACTCGGTTTCGGCTACTGTCCGGAGGATCGCAAAACCGATGGCATCATAGGTGCCGCTTCCGTGCGGGAAAACATTATTCTCGCCCTGCAGGCGCAGCGTGGCTGGTTCAAGCCGGTGCCGCGCAAAGAGCAGGACGCTATCGCACAGCGTTTTGTGCGCCAGCTGGAGATTAAAACCCCGGATATTGAGCAACCGATTGAGTTTCTCTCCGGCGGCAACCAGCAAAAAGTGCTGCTGGCACGCTGGCTGCTGACCAAACCCAGGTTTCTGATCCTGGATGAGCCGACCCGCGGCATCGATGTCGGTGCCCACGCCGAAATCATCCGTCTGATTGAGAGCCTGTGTGCCAACGGCCTCGCCCTGCTGGTGATCTCTTCCGAGCTGGAAGAGCTGGTCGGTTATGCCGATCGGGTGCTGGTGCTGAAAGACCGGCGTCAGGTGGCGGAAATCCCCACCGCGGATCTCTCTGTACCGGCCATCATGCAAGCTATCGCGCTGTAAGGAAGACGTTATGACCATTCTCAATACCCCGGCGCTGGGCAAGCAGCGCCACCGCTCCGGCTCGCTGCCCAAAGGCACACCACAATTGGCAGCGCTGGTGCTGCTGTTTGTTATCAATGCCCTGATCGCCGATAACTTTTTCTCCATTCATATTCAGGATGGCCGCCTGTTTGGCAGCGTGATCGATATTTTTAATCGCGGTGCGCCGGTCGCCCTGCTGGCACTGGGCATGACCCTGGTCATCGCCACCGGCGGGATTGATCTCTCGGTCGGTGCGGTGATGGCGATCAGCGGCGCTGTGCTGGCCAGCATGGCACAGCAGGGCTATGCACCGGGCACCATTCTACTCTGCGCCCTGCTGTCCGGTGTCGCATGCGGATTGTGGAACGGCTTTCTGGTCGCGATCTGCAAAATCCAACCAATCGTCGCTACCCTGATCCTGATGGTGGCCGGGCGCGGCGTGGCCCAGCTCATCACCGAAGGCCAGATTGTCACCTTCAGTAATACCAGCCTGGCCTGGTTTGGCAGCGGCTCGCTCCTCTATCTGCCAACGCCAATTATACTGCTGCTACTGAGTACCCTGGCATTGTGGGCTCTGACCAAAAAAACCGCGCTCGGTCTGTTTATCGAATCGGTAGGTATCAATATCCGTGCCGCCAAAAACGCCGGTATCCATACTCCGGCGATCGTGATGTCTGTCTATATGCTGAGCGGCGTCATGGCTGCCGTGGCCGGCATTATCGTCGCAGCGGATATTCGCGGCGCGGACGCCAATAACGCCGGTCTGTGGCTGGAAATGGATGCCATTCTGGCGGTAGTGATTGGCGGCACCGCGCTGATGGGCGGACGTTTCAACCTGCTGCTGACCCTGGTTGGCGCCTTCATTATCCAGAGTATTAACACCGGAATTCTGCTGTCCGGTTATCAGCCGCAATGGAATCACATTGTCAAAGCCATGGTGGTACTCACCGTGCTGATACTGCAATCACCGGCGGTGCTGCAGCTGCTAAAGAGGAAATCATCATGATGCAACGTCATTTTCCGCTGTTAATCACCATTGGTGTGTTTCTGCTCGGTTACCTGTACTGCATGGTGGAATTTCCGGCCTTTCTGTCCACCCGGGTCATCTGTAACATTCTGACTGACAATGCCTTTCTCGGCATTCTCGCCGTAGGTATGACATTTGTGATCTTATCCGGCGGTATCGATTTGTCGGTCGGCTCGGTGGTAGCCTTCAGCGGGGTATTTCTCGCCACTGTGATCGGAGACTGGGGCCTGCATCCGTATCTGGCCATGGGGCTGGTGCTGGTGCTGGGCGCGCTGTTTGGCGGCCTGATGGGCTGGGTGATCGACGCTCTCAAGATCCCGGCTTTTATTGTTACTCTGGCCGGGATGTTTTTCCTGCGCGGGGTCAGTTTCCTGATTTCTGAGCAGTCGCTGCCGATTGAGCACCCGGTGTACCGCGAGTTATCACGCAGTGCCTGGCATATTGCCGGCGGCGGCCGGCTTAGTCTGATGGCGGTGGTGATGCTGGTGATCGTAGTCGCCGGTATCCTGCTGGCGCACCGCACCCGCTTTGGCAATAACGTCTATGCCGTCGGCGGTAATGCAGCGTCTGCCGCCCTGATGGGGGTGCCGGTCAGACGCACAACCGTCGGTATTTATATGCTGTCGACCTTTCTCGCCACCTGCGCCGGAATAGTGTTTTCCATCTATACCTCAGCGGGTTACCCGCTGGCGGCGGTCGGTGTCGAACTGGATGCGATTGCCGCCGTGGTGATTGGCGGCACGCTGCTGTCAGGCGGCGTGGGCACGGTGTTTGGTTCGCTGTTTGGCGTGTTAATTCAGGGCCTGATTCAGACCTACATTACCTTTGATGGCACCTTAAGCTCGTGGTGGACCAAAATCATTGTCGGGATTCTGCTGTTCAGCTTTATTGCCCTGCAACGTCTGCTGCTGGTAATGAGCGAGCGGCGCCGTCACCTCAGCAGCGCTGCGCTCAGCGGCGGATAAAAACAAAGCCGCCGGAGAGGACCCATCCCGGCGGCGCATACCAAGCGGCTGTCTTTTCTGGCCGTGACTCTTGTCTCAGGCCCGTTACACCCATTGTCCGGCGACGTAACCGCTCGACCAGGCCCACTGGAAGTTGTAGCCGCCCAGCCAGCCGGTGACATCCATCACTTCGCCGACAAAATAGAGCCCGGGCACGCTGTTGCATTGCATGGTTTTGGAGGAAATCGCATCGGTATCGACCCCGCCCAGGGTCACTTCTGCGGTGCGGTAACCTTCCGTGCCGTTCGGCACGATACGCCACTGCTCAAGTGTGGTGGTGATCTGTGCCAGTTCTTTGGAATTAAACTGTTTTAGCGGTTTGTCGCTCAGCCATTTACGCTCAATCAGCACTTCCACCAGCCGTTTTGGCAGCACCCGTGCCAGGGTATTTTTCAGACTCTGGTTGGGATGCTTGTCACGCGAGCGGGTCAGCAACTCTTCCACATCCACGTCCGGCACCAGATTAATGGTGACTGCCTGGCCCGGCTTCCAGTACGAGGAGATCTGCAGTACTGCCGGTCCCGACAGACCCCGGTGGGTAAACAGCAGCGCTTCTTTAAACACCTGACCACATTCGGCGCGGATTTCTGCCGGTACCGCAATACCCGATAGCTCGGCCAACGCCTCTTTATCTTCGACATGCAGGGTAAACGGCACCAGGCCGGCCGTGGTCGTGTGTACTGCCAAACCAAACTGCTCAGCCACCTTGTAGCCAAACGGCGTTGCACCCAGTTTCGGCATCGATAAACCACCACTCGCCACCACCAGTGACTCACACTCAATGTCACCCGCCGAAGTATGCAGGCTAAAGCCGCTCTCGGTCTTGGCGATGTCAAGCGTTTCAACCTGATAGCGCTGGCTGATGGTCGGCTGGTCACATTCAGCCAGCAGCATATTGACAATATCTTTGGCGGAATCGAGGCAGAACAGCTGCCCGTGATCGCGCTCTTCAAAGTCGATCCCGTACTTGCTCACCATGGCGATAAAATCCCAATTGGTGTACTGCGACAGCGCCGATTTAACAAAATGCGGGTTGCGGCACAGGTAATTGGCCGCCGAGACATCGTAGTTGGTGAAATTACAGCGTCCGCCACCAGAGATGAGGATTTTGCGCCCCGGTTTTTTGGCGTGATCGATGACCAGCACCCGACGGCCCCGTTTACCGGCTTCGGCCGCACACATCAGCCCGGCAGCACCGGCTCCAATGACCACCACATCGACTTTTTCACTCATAATTTCCACACTCAACTGCAATAAAAAAGGATGTGCAGCGCACATCCTTACTCACTCGGGGCGGTATTCTAACGGCAAAAACCCCGCTTGCCAATTGACCGTGTTACAGCATAAATGAAGCGACTGTCGTCACGACCACTAAGGTGGTAGAGAGGATAAACAGCTCACGCACCCGATCACATTTGCCGGTAAAAACCGGATCGTGGTGATGGTGATACTCTTTACTTTTCAGATAATGGTACAAACGCACCTGTTTGGTCACATTACCATGGGTGGTAAAGAAACCACCGCCATCCACTTGCTGATAAAGCAACGGATGAGCTTCGCGCATGATATAAATGAGTGAGCGTAACGCGGTCAGATAACGTAACAGGTTGACTCCGGTTACTATCATGAGCGCTAATAGAAGAATATCTCCACTGATCATCTTTTCCTCCCTACACCTCGAGTAAGTATGCCCAGAGAAAAAGACGATCGCTTCAATTGGTCTTTTTGCTGAGATGATTACCCAGCGGGGGCATCCATTACCGAAGATGAGCCTGCTTTTGCCAATGCTGCCAAGTCTTTATCGATGAAGAACAATGCCTTACCGTCTTCACCAACCAGATCCAGCTTATCTACAATCCCTTTAAACAACTTCTCTTCCTCGTGCTGTTCCGCCACGTACCACTGAAGGAAGTTAAACGTTGAGTAATCTTGAGATGTGAACGCCACATGTGCCAGTTTATTGATTTTCTGTGTAATCATTAGCTCATGTTCCAGAGTTTCGCGGAATACATCACCCAGACTCGCGAAATCGTGTTTTGGCGCTGCGATCGCACCCAGGATAGGCATTGCACCGGTTTCACTTACGTAAGTGAACAGACGTTGCATGTGCTGCATCTCTTCTACGGCGTGGACGCGTAAAAATTCAGCCGCACCATCAAATCCTTTGTCCTCACACCAAGCACTCATTTGTAAGTATAGATTGGATGAAAAAAATTCGAGATTAATTTGATCATTGAGTTGTTCAACCATGGCTTGCGATAGCATCGGACGCTCCTAATACGTTATAAATCACTGAGCTGACTATAACATGTTCAATCGCTATTGTGAGGCGACCTGCACCAATGGCGAAGGATATTTGATCCGGATGGCAAAAAATTTCGCGCCGAGGTGCTAATCTGTAGTGGATTACTGACTAGGAGCGAGCATTATGAGCTATCAACACATTTTAGTTGCTATCGATCTTTCAGAAGACAGCAAACACCTGATCGACAAAGCAGTTGCACTGGCCACGCCTCTCAATGCTGAGATCTCTTTTGTTCATATCGACGTCAATTACGCCGAACTTTACACCGGCCTGATTGACATCAATCTGGCGGAAACCCAGCATCACTCGATGGAAACATCGCAAAAGCAACTGCAGGAACTGGCTCAGTACGCTAATTTCCCGATCAAACATACCCTGGTCGGCAGCGGTGACCTCAACAACGAACTGTGCGATACCATCAAAGAGTTCCAGATTGACCTGGTGGTGTGCGGCCATCATCAGGATTTCTGGAGTAAACTGCTCTCCTCGACCCGTCAGCTTATTAATTGCTCACCTGTCGACCTGCTGGTAGTGCCACTCAAAGACTGACGCTGATTTAAAACTCAGTTACACTGCAGGCACTTTTTCGATTGAAACGTTTTAATCATGATTTATTTGTCTGCAGTGACCCTTCTTTGGGCCTTTTCGTTCAGCCTGATTGGCGTCTATCTGGCTGGTCAGGTCGATGCCTGGTTTTCGGTCTGGATCCGGATTGCACTGGCCAGTGTCGTCTTTCTACCTTTCCTCAAATTCAAGCAGGTGCCGGGCAAACTGGCGCTGAAACTGATGGCAGCCGGTGGTTTTCAGCTCGGTCTGATGTACTGCTTCTACTACCCGTCATTCGAGCTGCTTTCGGTACCGGAAGTGCTACTGTTTACCGTTTTCACACCGATTTATGTCACCCTGATTTATGATTTGCTCAAAGGGCGCTTTTCACCTTGGTATCTGGTGACGGCTGCGATTGCGGTAGCCGGCGCGGCAGTGATCAAATTTGCCGGAGTGAATGAAAACTTTTTCCTCGGCTTCATGGTGGTTCAGGGCTCGAACATCTGCTTTGCCATCGGCCAGGTGCTGTACAAATATGTGATGGAAAAAGAACAGGTAGAGCTGCCACAACGCACCATTTTCGGTTACTTCTACCTCGGCGCGTTAGTGGTCGCCAGTGTGGCCTTCCTGCTACTCGGTAATCCGGAACGACTGCCGACCACCCATCTGCAGTGGGGCATCCTGCTTTACCTTGGCGTGATTGCTTCCGGTTTCGGTTATTTTGCCTGGAACCGCGGCGCCTGTCTGGTCAATGCCGGCGCGCTGGCAATTATGAACAATGCCTTGGTGCCAGCCGGCCTGTTGGTCAATATTCTGATCTGGAACCGGGATGTCGATCTGCCGCGTCTGTTGATTGGCGGTGCCATCATTCTGCTGTCGCTGTGGGTCAATGAAACCTGGGTCAAACGTCGCGCCGAACTCAGCTACCAGCGCGCCAGCCGTTAAGGCGCAGCTTTGCTGCATGCCCAACGTGTCCGCCCATGACTCGCTGGCCGGGAGCAACAAAAAGGCCCACTGCCGAGGTAGTGGGCCTTTTTATTGGTTGTGAGACAGACAATTAATGCATCTGCGCACTGAAACCTGTATCGAGCACCGGAGTGACGTTCAGATCGGATCCCGCCTCCTGCAGTACACTGAATTTAGACTGCAATGCCTGCTGCTTGCGCATCAGTTTACGCTGCTTTTTAAGCACTTTTTCCAGCTTCTTTTGATACTTTTTCTGCTTTTTGAGCGTCTTCTTCGCCAGCTTTAACGCCACCTTATTGGCCGCTTTGGCTGATTTACTGTCGACATTAGCCACCGGCAGCAGTGACTTCTGCTGAGTGTGCTGCTTGGCCAGCGCCTGGGGTTTGCACAACGCCGACTTATCCGCACAGGAACGGGCACAAGAACGGCACATGTAACCAGGCTGTGCCACCATCGCCTGAATGTCATCCAGCGAGGCGGCAATATCGCGACGATTTAATTTGCACAGACGTGTGGCCATAAGGTGACGCTCCGGTAAGAATAAGAATAATTCTTAGTTAGATATAACGCCGGGCGCGACCAAACGCAAGCTCTGATTGTGAAGAATGCTAATCACTGCCGCGGGTGAATCAATACCGAGCAAGGCCAGGGTAGCGAGAGACTACAGACCGCAAGCCAACAGACTCATCCGCTCACTCACCCATCGCCGCCAGGACGTACACATCAAAGCGGTTTTTCTTGGTTTCAATCGCCATACTCGGTTTCTGCCCGGCCAGCCAATCGGCATAATCCGGGCGCTTGACCACCACCCGCTTAGTCGCCAATTGCAACGCCGGTGCCAGCAAGCCATCGGCATCATGGTCGGCGCCCACCAGAGACTGGAACACACGCATCTCTTTCTTGACCAGAGCCGATTTTTTCTTGTTCTCCGGATGGGGATACATAGGGTCAAGATAGACCACATCCGGACGCTGGAAGCTGGCATCATCAGCCAGTTTATCGAGCGCGTCATGGCTGGAAGCATGCAGCAGACTGACCCGCTCTGAGACCCAAGGACCGATCTCCGCATCCTCTCGGGCGCGGGCCAGACCATCATCGAGCAGCGCCGCCACCACCGGATGACGCTCCACCATCTGCACCTTACAGCCCAGCGAGGCCAACACAAAGGCATCGCGGCCTAACCCGGCGGTTCCATCCAGCACTGTCGGAGTTACGCCTTTGTTCAGCCCGGCCGCTTTGGCAATCGCCTGCCCTTTACCACCGCCGAATTTACGCCGGTGCGCCACCGCACCACTCACCCAGTCGACGTAAATCGCGCCCAGTTTCGCTTCATCAGTTTTACGCAGTTCAAGACGCTCTTCGGTCAGAACCAGCGCAAACGCACTGCTGGCATCGTGGGTCAACTGCCAGCGCTGCGCGATATGCTGCAATTGCAGGGCACGGTGCGGGGCTTCACAAATCAGTTGTAGCTGCAAGGTGTTACTCCAGCAAAGAGAAAGTTAGATTGGGCGCCAGTTTAGCCGATTTTGTCCGGCGCGGCTAAAGGTTCTGCAGGGCCCGGAAGTGCCGGACAGAGCGCGAAAAAACATCTCAGGCCGCGACACCACTTGGCACAATCAGCAATTAATGATATCACTCAGGATGATATCTGCTCTCCTCAGCCAGGGTAACACTCAACCGTTGAACAACCGCCAGGATTTTATATGCAACTAGCATCAACCAAACTGGATGAATTGGATCGTGCGATTCTGAAGATTTTGATGGATGACGCACGCACTCCCTACGCGGAGATGGCGAAACAATTTAATGTCAGTCCGGCCACTATCCATGTACGGATAGAAAAGATGAAAGCCGCCGACATCATTCAGGGCACCGAAGTGGTGGTCAACACCAAAAAGCTCGGTTACGACGTATGCTGCTTTATTGGTATCAACCTGAATGCCGCGCGCGATTACCACTCGGCGCTGGCCAAGCTCAATGCACTGGATGAAGTGGTCGAAGCCTATTACACCACCGGGGCGTACAATATTTTCGTCAAACTGATGTGCCGATCGATTGAAGAGCTGCAGTATGTCCTGATCGATAAACTGCAGGCGATTGACGAAGTGCAGTCAACCGAAACTCTGATTTCACTGCAGAACCCGATCAACCGCAACGTCAATCCCTGAAGCAGCAAAACCAACCACATACACTGGCAGGATGTACGCCAGGCAAGACCTACCCGCCACAATGCCGCTGCTCAGCTAGCATGCCAGTTGCCAGTTGCCAGCGAGAATGCAAAAAGCCCGGAGCAATGCCCGGGCTTATCATTTCAGCGCTATTGCGGACCCGCAGAGTCCCGAGAGCGCTTACTTGTTCAGGTAGCTGAGCAACTCGTCAGCGGAGATGCCCTGTTTAGCCAGCTCTTTTGCCAGCAGATCAACCTGTTCATGCTTGCGCGAATCGATCACTTGCTGAAACTGGTAAACCAGATCACGCAGTACCGGTAGCGGAACTTGCTTCGCGGCGCTGCGAATGCGCTCGCTACTTTGATTGCCCAACTCCGCAAGCAATTTACCAAACATGACTTTTTCTGGTGAATCATCAAGCTGCTCCCAGATGCGAGCCATTTCGTAGGTCGTCATAGACATCGTATAGAGATTCCAAAGAGTTATTCTAAAGAACGAAAGAAACTACAATATACACGCGTTGTGTCGTTTAGAAAATAGCCCTTAGGGTGAATTTACCCAAGCGAACACTGCAACTGAAGCTAAGAGTCCAGTGCCCACTGATGCCAGGCGCGCCCGGCTTTCGAAAACAGAACCAACAACGCTGGCGCGATCAGCCACATATGTAATCCAATCAGCATCTGCGGCTGCAAGTCTAACCGCTGCAACAGACCGACCACCAGACCTGAGCCACTCATTTGGAACAAACCTAACAAAGCGGCCGCGGTACCGGCCTTATCACCAAACGGCGCCAGTGCTTTGCCGGCCGCCGCCCCCAGCACCCAGGCAAACCCCATCGAAGAGATAAAAATTGGCAGCATGAACGCGAATGGAGTCGCCACCTGAGCCAGCAGCAACATGCTCACACCGGCCACCAGCAGAGCCGTAATGCCCATCACCAGCGTTGTATGAGTACCAAAGCGGTCCATAATGCGCGGCGCCGTCAGACAAGCGATAATATTGATGACCGCGTTGATGCCGAACCAGAAGGTGAACTGGTTCATATCCAGCCCCTGGTTGGTCATCAGCACCACAGGAGCAGAGGTGACATACGCCAGAATGACGGCCATTGCTAACAGACACAAGCTGGCATGAAACAGGAAAGACGGGGTTTTAATCACCGACCAGTAGCGGCTCAGTTTAAACACCGCCTGTTTGTCGGTAGTCGGGTTGGTTTCGCGCATGGTGACCAGCATCAGCAGCCCGACTACAACCGCAAAAGCAGCCATAAAGCTGAAATTACTGCGCCAGCCAAACTGCTGGGTCAGCCAGCTGCCGAGAATCGGCGCCAGGGCCGGAATAAAGCAGATCGCCCCGTTGAGGTAGCTGATCATTTTACCGCTGCGATGCGGACCGAAAATATCGCGAACTGTTGCAAAGGCTGCTACCGATGTTGCACATGCACCTAAGCCTTGTAGCAGACGGGCAGTCAGCATCCACTCGATGTTTTGAGCACTCCACGCCAATAAAGCGCTCAACGCGTAGATACCTATCCCTCCTAATGCAACAGTTCGACGACCGAGTTTGTCTGCTAACGGTCCGGCAAACAACTGGCCGATTCCCATAGCAAACAGAAACCAGGTGATCGTATCCTGGGCCAGAGCGTGTTCCACGTGAAACGTCTGCGAAATCTGCGGCAAGGCGGGCAGATAAATATCAATGGCCAAAGGGCTGAAAAGAACCAGCAGGGTCAGCAGCACCATTTGTAGTTTGCCGGGACCAACAGATTGCGTCACGCTCACGTTTACTCCAACTTCAGTGATTAAGATCTCGCCGTGGACTATAAACCAGGCATGATATGAGTAAAAATGGCTTATAATCATCCCTATTATTCCATTTAGGAAAATCAGATGAAGATTGAAAAGCTAGCCCGCATCGATCTCAACCTGCTGGTGTGCCTGAAAGTGCTCAGTGAAGAACTCAATGTCACCCGTGCTGCCCACCGGTTATGCCTGAGCCAGTCAGCGGTCAGCAAATCACTGGCTAAACTGCGCGAGCAGTTCAACGACCCTCTTTTCGTACGCACCTCACACGGTCTCAAACCGACACCAAAAGTGGTGTTTCTGCAGCCCAAGCTGGATATTCTGGTTAATCAGCTCGAACTGATCACCCAGCCGGAGCAGTTCTGCCCTAAATCGAGCGAATACCGCTTTCACATTGCCGCCGTAGAGAGTGTCTACTCACTGATTCTGCCCCACTTTTTACCGGCCATTTTCAATCAGGGACCGAACATCAATATCAGTACTCACACCTGGAGCGAGCAGACCTTTAAAAAACTGCAACTGGGTGAACTGGATTTGGGCCTGACCGGCAAAGACATCGATATTAATGATGCCCGTCTGACCATGTTGCCGCCGAGCGATATCTGCGAGCAGGAAATTTATCGCGACAGCCAGATGTGTGTGGTACGCCGTGACCATCCGGTGCTGCAGCAGCCGTGGAATCTGCAGCAATATCTGGCGCTGCGTCATGTTCAGGTGCGCTGTGACGGCAATGATCGCTGGCTGCTCGACTACCGCCTCGCCGATCAGGGGCTGGAACGTGACATTGCCATAACTGTGCCGGACTTTAACAGCGCCGCCAGTCTGTGCACCTACACCGACTTTGTCTTCACTGCGCCAAGCCATTTTACCCAGTTGGTGGCACAGCAGATGGGGCTGGCCGTACTGCCCCTGCCGCTCGAATTCCCGCCGATGGCGTATACTTTATTCTGGCACCGCGACCGTGATAACGACCCGGCGCTGAGCTGGCTGCGCCAGATCATTTACAGTAAAACGTTGCACCTGCGCCAAAGTCAGTAAAGCGCTAGAAAAGTCAGTCACCCGGCTGATAAATCATTCAACACCCCGCATGGCGTACATTTGCACAGTCATAATAAAAGGAGTAGCTTATTTCGCTCCGTCCCGGACGTGCAATCCATGCACCATAAGTAAGGATGTTAATAAGGATAATCACAGATGCCCGATTCTATTTCCCAACGCGTCACCGCCCTGCGTGACTGGCTGACCCAGCAGGGTCTGGACGCTCTGATCGTCCCTCACGAAGATGAATACCTCGGCGAATATGTGCCGGCCCACAATGAACGCCTGCACTGGCTGACCGGTTTTACCGGCTCGGCAGGTGCCGCCGTGATCACCCGGGACAAAGCGGCGATTTTCGTCGATGGCCGCTACACCGTTCAGGTACGCAAACAGGTTCCGGCGCAGTGGTTTGAATACCGTCACCTGATTGAAGAGCCCTACCTGGCCTGGCTGAAACAGAGCCTGCCGACAGGCAGTAAAATCGGTTATGACCCGCGTATGCACCGCGCCAGCTGGCTGACAGCGGCACAAACCACACTGGGCAGCGAACTGCAGCTTATTGCCAATGACCACAACGCGATTGATCAGCTGTGGCATGACCGTCCGCAGCCTCTGGTCTCTGCGATGCGCCTGATGGGCAACGAACTGGTCGGCACATCCAGCAGCGAAAAACGCCACACAATCGCCGAAATTCTGCGTAAAAAGACTGTAGATAGCGCCATTTTAACCGAACTTGATTCCATCTGCTGGTTGCTGAATATTCGTGGCCTGGACGTGTCCCGCCTGCCGGTTCTGCTGTCACACGCCATCATCCATGCTGATGCCAGCGTTGATTTCTTCCTCGACCCGGCTCGTCTGGCACAAGGTTTTGCCGAACACGTCGGTCTGGGGGTTCGTGTCCATCCACCTGAAGCTCTGCCCGAGCAGCTCGCAGCCCTGAGCGGACGCCGCGTGTTGGTGGATCCCGCCACCAGCAATGCCTGGTTTACCCTCACCCTGCAAAACGCGGGTGCTGAGCTAGTCAGTGACGCCGACCCTTGTCTGCTGCCTAAAGCGGCCAAGAACGCCACGGAAGTGGCCGGTATGAAAGCGTGCCATATCCGGGATGGCGCGGCGATGGCGAAATTTCTCGCCTGGCTCGACAGCGAAGTCGCCGCCGGACGTCTGCATGATGAAGCGGCACTGGCCGATAAACTGCAAGCCTTGCGCGAACTCGATCCGAGCCTGGCCGATTTGAGTTTTGATACCATCTCCGCGGCTGGCAGTAATGCCGCCATGTGTCACTACAATCACATCAACCAGCCACAGCCGGGTCAGCTGAGCATGAACAGCCTCTATCTGGTCGATTCAGGCGGCCAGTACAGTGACGGCACCACAGACATCACCCGTACCATCGCCATCGGCGAAGTCAGTGACGAGATGAAACAGCAGTTCACCCTAGTCCTGAAAGGCCACATTGCTCTGGCGACAGCACGCTTCCCGCAAGGGACCTGCGGCCACCAGCTCGATGCGCTGGCGCGTCAGCACCTGTGGGCGCACGGTTACGATTATGATCACGGCACCGGCCACGGTGTCGGCCATTTCCCTCAGTGTCCACGAGGGGCCACAGCGCATCAGCAAAGTCCATAACCCGGTCGCACTGCGCCCCGGTATGGTGGTGTCGAACGAGCCGGGTTACTACCGAGCTGACGGTTTTGGTATCCGGATAGAAAACCTCGAGCTGGTCAGCGAATTTGCCACTCAGGGTGATTTTTCCGTCCTCGGTTTTCAGTCGCTGACCCGCTGCCCGATCGATGTGCGCGCGATTAACATCAACATGCTGACCAAGCCTGAGCTGACATGGCTCAACCACTATCATCAAACGGTGTGGCAGGAAGTCAGTCCGTTAGTCGACGGAGAGGTGAAAGCCTGGCTGCAACAGGCCACCCAGCCACTGCAGCATCCATAACCCGTCCCATCCGACTGTTCATCCCTGAGCCTTGCCGCTCGGGGATTTTTTGCCTGTCACTTTTTGTCACTTGTATACAATTCAAAACTTTCCACCTCGAATCAAAAAAATATTTACTGGTTAATAGATTGTTTTTATTTAAATAAAATATAAAACCACACCATATAGAACACTAAATACTCAACAATTTGATTTGAGATCTAATTATTTTTTGGCTAAGTTATATTTAACTAATCGTTCAATTAAAAATGATAAGGAGTGCAGATGCCCAAGGTAGGAATGCCAGACATACGCAAGCCACAGTTGGTTCAGGCCACGATGGCAGTCATCGAGCGAGTGGGATTACATGCGGCCAGCATCGCACTGATCAGCCGCGAGGCCGGCGTCTCAACCGGGATCATCAATCACTACTTTGGTGGCAAACATGGCCTGCTGGAAGAAACCATGCGCGCCATATTGCGCCAACATTCGATTACCGTAACTCAGGCACTGGCCAAACTGCCGAAAAATGATCATCAGGCGCGTATCAATGCCATCGTCAATGCCAACTTCTTAGGCTTTCAGGCCGAAAGTCAGGTCGTGAAAACCTGGCTCGCCTTCTGGACCTATTCGATGCATGACGAACAATTACATCGTTTACAACGTGTCAACGAAAAGCGTCTGCTCTCACATCTTAAAATTGAATTGAATTCTCTTCTGCCCCGCCACCGCGCTAACCAGGTGGCCCACGGCATCGCGGCTCTGATTGATGGAATCTGGCTGCGCGGCGCACTGAACCCTGCCGGGATCAATGCCGAGCAAGCCCGACTGTTAATTAACGATTACCTAGACATACAACTGGCGCAACACGCACCGATGACAAATTAGGTCTTTAACCACAAGGTCTTCACATGGAACAAGCATCACTTTATATAGGCGGCTCGCTGCAACGCGCGTCGTCCGGGGAAACCTTTACCTCATATAACCCGGCAACGGGTCAGCCACTGGCTGTTTTGGGGCTCGCCAGCGAGCAGGACGTGCAACAGGCAATCGAATCCGCCCAGGCCGGATTTGCTGTCTGGTCGGCGATGAGCGCGGTGGAACGCAGCCGAATCCTGCTCAACGCAGTGCGTATACTGCGCGAGCGTAACGATGAACTGGCGCAACTGGAAGTGCTCGATACCGGGAAGCCGATTCAGGAAGCAGACTGTGTCGACATCGCCACTGGTGCCGATGTGATTGAATATTTTGCGGGTCTGGCACCCGCTCTGCAGGGTGAACAGCAACCGCTCAGCGCCAATCAGTTTTTTTACACCCGCAAAGAGCCACTCGGTATCTGTGCCGGTATCGGCGCCTGGAACTACCCGATTCAAATTGCAATGTGGAAAGCGGCCCCTGCGCTGGCAGCAGGCAATGCGATGATCTTCAAGCCTTCGGAAGAAACACCGCTGACAGCGCTGAAGCTGGCACAGATTTTCAGCGAAGCCGGCCTGCCGGACGGGGTATTTAACGTCGTCCAGGGGGACGGTCGTGTCGGCCAGATGCTGACCGCCCACCCGGCGATCGCCAAGGTGTCCTTTACTGGTGAAACCGGTACAGGTAAGGCGGTCATGGCAGACAGTGCGCGCAGCCTCAAATCGGTCACCATGGAGCTGGGTGGTAAATCGCCACTGCTGGTGTTCGAAGATGCCAAGCTCGACCAGGCAGTATCAGCGGCCATGGTGGCAAACTTCTACACTCAGGGCGAAGTGTGTACTAACGGAACCCGGGTTTTTGTCCATGAAAGTCTGTACGACGATTTCATTGATCAGCTCAAAATCCGCAGCGAAAAACTGATCGTCGGCGATCCGCAGGATCCGCGCACTCAAATCGGTGCATTGATCTCGCGCGATCATATGCACAAGGTTCTGGACGCAATCCAAAGCGCCAAAACCAGCGGCGCCACCTTGCTGACCGGCGGCTATCAGGTCACCGATAACGGTCTGGCCAATGGTAACTTCGTCGCTCCCACTGTGTTTACCGACTGCAGCGACGATATGGCGTTCGTGCAGCAGGAAATCTTTGGCCCTGTGATGGCGGTACTCAAGTTCAGTGATGAACAGGAAGTGATCCGCCGCGCCAATCACACCCACTATGGCCTGGCCGCCGGCGTATTCACCCAGAACCTGTCACGCGCGCACCGCGTGATCCACCAGCTGCAAGCCGGTATCTGCTGGGTTAACACCTGGGGTGACTCTCCGGCACCCATGCCGGTCGGCGGTTACAAACAGTCCGGTGTCGGACGCGAGAACGGCATGGAAACCCTGAGCCACTACACCCAGACCAAAAGCGTCCTGATTGAGCTGGACGATTTTGCCGGCCCGTACGCCTGAGGAGCAGTTATGACCCAGACATTTGATTACATCATTATCGGCGCCGGATCGGCAGGCTGCGTACTGGCCGATCGCCTCAGCGCCAGCGGGGAACATTCCGTATTGCTGCTTGAGGCCGGCGGAGGCGACAAAAGTGTCTTCATCCAGATGCCGACAGCACTCTCATACCCGATGAACAGTGCCAAATATGCCTGGCAGTTTGAATCCCTGCCCGAACCTGGTCTGGACGGACGGACCCTGCACTGCCCGCGCGGCAAAGTGCTGGGTGGCAGTTCATCGATCAACGGCATGGTGTATGTCCGTGGTCACGCCTGTGACTTTGATGAATGGCAACAGCAGGGAGCGGCCGGTTGGGATTACGCCTCCTGCCTGCCTTATTTTAAGAAGGCAGAAACCTGGAGCGGCGGCGCTGATGAGTACCGCGGCGGTGACGGCCCGCTGGCGACCTGTAACGGCAACGATATGGAACTCAACCCGCTCTACCAGGCTTTCATCGATGCCGGGCAGCAAGCCGGTTATCCGTACACCAAAGATTACAACGGCTACCAGCAGGAAGGCTTTGGCGCCATGCATATGACGGTGGATAACGGCGTACGCGCCTCAACCTCCAACGCCTATCTGCGCCGTGCGCTCAAGCGTCCTAACCTGACTCTGCTCAAAGGAGTACTGACGCGTAAAATCCTGCTGAAAAACAAATGTGCGGTCGGAGTCGAGTTTGAACGTAATGGCCGGATTGAAACCGCCACAGCAACACAGGAAGTCGTGTCGTGCGCTGGCTCCATCGGCTCACCACAGCTGTTGCAGCTGTCTGGTATCGGCCCGCGTGACGTGCTGGAAAATGCCGGTGTCAAAGTGGAACATGAATTACCCGGAGTGGGTGAAAACCTGCAGGATCACCTGGAAATCTATTTCCAGTATCGCTGTCAGCAGCCGATCACCCTTAACAGCAAACTGGGCCTGGTCAGTAAAGGCATGATCGGGGCGCAGTGGCTGCTGACCAAGCAAGGCCTGGGTGCCACCAATCATTTCGAGTCATGCGCCTTTATCCGCTCGCGGGCCGGACTGAAATGGCCCAATCTGCAATACCATTTTTTACCAGCCGCCATGCGGTATGACGGTCGCACCGCCTTCGACGGTCACGGCTTTCAGGTCCATGTCGGCCCGAATAAGCCACTCAGTCGCGGCCGGGTGTGGATTCGCTCCGCCGATCCGGCCGATAAACCGGCCATTCTGTTCCGTTATCTGTCTGAACAGCAAGATATCCAGGACTGGCGTGACTGTATCCGCCTCACGCGTGAAATCCTCGCCCAGCAAGCGCTGGATGAGTATCGCGGCGCTGAAATCCAGCCAGGCAACACCATCAGCACTGATGCCGAAATCGATGCCTGGGTAAAACAGAATGTCGAGAGTGCTTACCACCCGTCATGCAGCTGCAAAATGGGGGCAGCCGATGATGCAATGGCGGTGCTGGATGAAGCGTGCCGGGTACGCGGCATTGCCAGCTTGCGGGTGGTCGACTCCTCCGTGTTCCCGACCATTCCTAACGGTAACCTCAATGCGCCAACCATTATGGTCGCCGAGCGCGCTGCCGACATGCTACTCGGGACTGCGCCGCTTCCTGCCGAACCAGAGCCGGTGTGGATCGCTGCGCACTGGCAGACCCAACAAAGAGAAACACCACCGCAGCGTGCGCTAGACACGCAGTCCGGTGTGGAATTAATGATAAAATAAGGACAGTTCAATGCGTAAAGTCATGACCTTCTCAGCAGCCACACTGCTGTCAATCAACGCCTATGCCAACAGCTGCGACACCGTTCGTTTTGCCGATGTCGGCTGGACCGATATCACCTCAACGACAGCCGTGACCACTGAGCTGCTGCACGGCCTGGGCTATCAGACCAAGACCGATCTGTTGTCGGTACCGGTGACCTATTCTTCCATGGCCAACGGCGACATCGATGTCTTTCTCGGTAACTGGATGCCAACCATGGAAGGCGATATTGCCAAGTACCGTGACAACGGCAGCGTACAAACCATTCGTGCCAATCTCGAAGGTGCCAAGTACACCCTGGCCGTACCTAAGTACGTGTATGACGCCGGGGTTAAGTCATTTGCCGATCTTGCCAAGCATGCCGATCAGTTTAAACACCGCATCTACGGCATCGAGCCGGGCAACGATGGTAACCGCCTGATCCAGTCAATGATTGACAACAATGCGTTCGACCTCAAGCAATTTGATCTGGTGGAATCGAGCGAAGCCGGCATGGTCTCGCAGGTCAAGCGGGCGGTACGCCGCCAGCAATGGATAGCTTTCCTCGGCTGGGCGCCGCACCCGATGAACAGCAATGTTGAGATGGAATACCTCAGCGGCGGTGATGACTACTTCGGCCCTAATTATGGCGGTGCCAACGTCTACACCAACGTGCGCCATGACTATACCCAACAGTGCCCGAATGTCGGCCAGTTGCTCAGTAATCTGCAGTTCAGTCTTGAGATGGAAAACAGCCTGATGGAAGCCATCCTCAATCAGGGCCAGCGCCCGGAACAAGCCGCCAAAGATTGGTTGCGTCAGCATCCTGACGTGCTGACCCCGTGGCTGAAAGATGTCACCACGCGTGATGGCAAGCCTGCGGAGAAAGCCGTAACTGATTATCTCAACTCTGACGTATAACCCCGCCGGGTGGCACAAGCCACCCGCTATAAGGAACTGCACACTATGATTAGCGATCACAAAATTCCGTTGGGCCACTGGATGGAAGCCGGTGTGGACTGGCTGACTCTGCATGCTTCGGGCGTATTCGATACCATCTCTTTCGTACTGGAAAACATCATCATGGTGTTAGTCGATGTCTTCAAATGGTTCCCGCCAGCGGTCCCTATCATTATCACCGCAGCACTGGCCTGGTGGCTGCACCGCAGCCTTTCCCTGGTGGTGTTTATTATTGCCGCGCTGCTGCTGATCCTTAACCTGGGCTACTGGCAGGAGATGCTGGAAACCTTTGTACTGGTCTTTGCCGCCACTACGATTTCGGTTCTGCTCGGCGTTCCGCTTGGCATCATGGCTGCGCACCGACCATGGCTGTATACCGTACTGCGCCCGATTCTGGATCTGATGCAGACGGTACCTACATTCGTTTATCTGATCCCGACGCTGGTTCTGTTCGGACTGGGCATTGTGCCCGGACTGATTTCCACCATCATTTTCGCCATAGCCGCTCCAATCCGCCTCACCTATCTTGGCGTCACTAAAGTGCCGGAAGAACTGATCGAGGCCGGTAAAGCTTTCGGAGCCAGCCGGATGAAACTGCTGTTCAAAGTGGAACTACCGGCCGCCCTGCCGAGCATCATGGCCGGCATTACCCAATGCATTATGTTGTCACTGTCGATGGTAGTTATTGCCGCCTTGGTCGGCGCAGATGGCCTGGGCAAACCCGTTATTCGTGCCCTCAATACGGTCAATATTTCCCAAGGGTTTGAAGCCGGTCTGGCGATTGTCCTGGTCGCTATTATTCTCGACCGTCTGTGTAAAGCACCTAACAGCAAGGAGGCATAATCATGCCAGCGATCAGTATTGAAAATCTCGACGTGGTGTTTGGCCAAAACACAGCACCGGCTCTGGAACTGCTCGATCAGGGCAAAAGCCGCCAGGAGATCATCGACCAGACCGGTCTGGTGGTCGGCGTTGATAATGTGACACTCGATGTGCAACAAGGTGAAATCTGCGTGCTGATGGGTCTGTCCGGCTCAGGTAAATCCAGCCTGCTGCGCGCGGTTAACGGCCTCAACCCGGTCACGCGCGGCGCTCTGAAAATCCAGGATGGTGAACAAAGTATCGACCTGGCGCAGTGCGACGCCGATACGCTGCGCCATCTGCGCACCAACAAAGTCTCAATGGTATTTCAGAAATTTGCCCTCATGCCGTGGCTGAGCGTGCTGGATAACGTGGCATTTGGCCTGGAAATGCAAGGCATCGGCAAACAGCAACGCCGTGCCCAGGCACGGGAAAAACTGGCCATGGTCGGCCTGGCCGAATGGGAAAACAAACTGCCTCATGAGCTGTCCGGTGGTATGCAGCAACGGGTCGGTCTGGCGCGCGCCTTCGCCATGGACAGCGACATTCTGTTGATGGACGAACCTTTCTCGGCTCTCGATCCCTGATCCGCAGCCAGCTGCAGGATGAATTGCTGCTGCTGCAAAAGCAGCTCAATAAGACCATCATCTTCGTCAGTCATGATCTCGATGAAGCGCTGAAAATCGGCTCACGTATTGCGATTATGGAATCCGGCAAGTTGATTCAGTATGGCAAGCCGGAACAGATAGTCCTGACGCCGGAAACGCAATACGTGAAAGATTTTGTCGCCCACACTAATCCGCTCAATGTGCTCAAAGGCCGTTCGCTGATGAACAGCAGCGACAGCCTGGTTCAGGACAATGGGCGCTGGCAAATCTGCCAGCAGTCAGATCTGTGGGTTGAGCAACAGCAACAACAATGGGTTGTGTGTGGCGATAGCCCGGTTGAGCTGATTGAGTGGCATGCTGAGTTATCGCTGCAGTCATTGAATCCACAAACATTGGTCATGGCCAGCCCGGACATTGATATGCGTCAGGCGATTGAAATTCGCTACCGTACTGGTAACCCTATTTTACTGATGGAAGAAAATCGTCTGCTCGGTACATTGAGCGATCACGATTTTTACCATGCTCTGCTGGGTAAATACCACCAGGCACAAGCTGCCTGATGAAGACTTCATTCTAATACTGCTCACATCGGCCACACAAATAAGGCGACCAGAGGTCGCCTTATTTGTGTATGTTTCACGTGAAACATAAGCCGGGTCATTCAAACCTCAGGCTAACCGGAATAGACTGCATGCCAGTCATGCCAGACCGGCTGCAAACCTCGCGCTTGCATCGCCTGTTCTACCATAAGCGCTGAACGTTCATCACTGGTAGCAAACTGCTCCAGCTCCGCTTTCGGATCCGCATAGCCACCGGGCTGGGTTTTCGATGCCGCTGACAAACTGGTTATGCCAAGCGGTGCAACATTATCGCGAAAGGCCGGCGTTTCTCGGGTGGAAAGTGATAATTCAACCTCAGAATTAAACAACCGAAAAGCGCAAATCAGCTGCACCAACTGTTTGTCCGTCATCACCGATTTAGGCTGCAAAGCCCCTTCACACGGCCGCAGGCGCGGAAACGAAATCGAGTAGCGTGACTGCCAGTAAGTCCGCTCCAGGTAATCAAGATGGGCCGCAACATAGAAGCAATCGGTACGCCAGTCTTCTAAACCAATCAGGGCGCCTAAACCGATTTTATCTATCCCGGCTCGCGCCAGGCGATCTGGAGTTTCAAGCCGAAACTCGAAATCCATTTTGTTACCACGCAGATGATGCTGGGCGTACGTCGATGGATGATACGTCTCCTGATAAACCATCACGGCATCCAATCCCAACGTCTTGAGTTCTGCATACTCCTGCTGCTGCAGTGGCTGCACTTCCATCGCCAGATAGTGAAACGACGGCTTAATGATCGGCAGCATATGCCGAAAGTAGTTCATGCCGACTTTGGTTTCATGCTCACCAGTCACCAGCAATACGCTATCAAATTTCATCTGCTTGATAGCGGCGATTTCAGCCCGGATTTCCTCCTCATTAAGTGTTTTACGCTTAATGCGGTTTTCCATCGAAAAGCCACAATAAGTACATGCGTTGGCACACAGGTTGGACAGATAGAGCGGAATGTAGAACGACATCGTATTGCCAAAACGGCGTCGGGTCGCCTGGTAAGAGAGCTGCGCCATCTGTTCCAGATACCCTTCCGCCGCAGGCGAAATCAGCGCTTTAAAATCTTCCAGATCGCGTTTGCTTTTGGCCAGTGCCCGTTCTACGTCGTGCCGGGTTTTCGCATACACCGACAACTTAATATCATCCCAGCCGAGCTGGTTAAATTGATCAATAAAACTCATACTCAATCATCCCGCTCAATTATCCAGGAATGCCGTAAACGGACTCGACGCAGACGCGCTCTGTTGCTGAGTCGCCAGGCCAGACAGATAAGCCATTCGGCCCGCTTCCACTGCCAACCGAAACGCGTTAGCCATCACCAGCGGATCACGTGCCGTGGCGATTGCGGTATTGACCAATACCGCATCTGCGCCCATCTCCATCGCCAACGCGGCATCCGATGGCGCACCGATACCGGCATCTACAATGACCGGTACGTTCGCCTGGTCGATGATAATCTCCAGGAAGGTTTTTGAGCTTAGTCCCTGATTGGTCCCAATCGGCGCACCCAGCGGCATGACGGCCGCACAACCGACCTCTTCCAGCCGTTTGCACAGCACCGGGTCGGCATGACAGTAAGGCAAGATAATAAAGCCGTCTTTAACCAACTGTTCGGCCGCCTTCAGAGTTTCGATCGGGTCCGGCATCAAATACTTGGGATCGGGATGAATTTCCAGTTTCAGCCACTCAGTACCCAGCGCCTCGCGCGCCAGATGTGCGGCATAGATCGCATCCTGCGCCGTTTTGGCACCGGAAGTATTGGGCAACAAGTTCATCCCGCTGGCGATCAGCGGTGCGAGAATGTCGTCATCACGCTGTTCGAGATCAACCCGCTTGAGTGCCATAGTGACCAGCTCAGACTGACTCACAGCAATCGCTTTAGCCATAGTGCTACGATCAGAAAACTTTCCGGTTCCGGTCAGTAAGCGAGAATCGAACTGGCGATTGGCGATAATCAGCGGTGGATTGCCAGCTAAAATTTCGCGCTTGGATTGCTTAGATATAGAATTCGTTACAGACATAAATATTAGCCTCCTGCGATGGCCTGAAACAGTGCGATCTGATCACCCTGATTGAGTAGCGTCTCAGACCATAAGCCTTTGGGTATAACTTGTTGGTTGATGGCAAACACACAGCCTAGTGTCGGTAGGCCCAGTTCGTGCTGCAGTGTCTGCAAACTGGTCGCCGCCTTAATCTGGTGTGCTTGCTGATTAATAAAGATGGTGATAGTCATACCTTCATTCCTTGCCACACCCGCACTGTAAACAGTGTGGATCGGCGATCAGTTGCCACTTTTGCCACTGCATACTCAGCGCATCGAAACGTTGCATGTAGTGACTGTGAAACTCCTCAAGCTGAATTAATTTCTGCACAGCGAGCAGAGCCTGTAAGTTACCTATGCTGCCGACCACAGGGCCGGCCACACCCATGTCGGAGCAGCGCAGCGCAGCCGCCGATTCCTGCTCGGGTACCACACACTGATAGCAGCCCTGGGGACGCTGAGTAAAATCGAGCGGGATCAACTGACCCTCCCAGCCAATGGCCGAGCCTGAAATCAGACACACTCCGGCCTGATGACAAGCCCGGTTAACCTGGTGACGTGTCGGCAGATTGTCGCTGCAGTCGAGCACCACATCGGCTAAGCCCACTTCCAGATTCAGTAAGGTGGCATCCATGTAGCGCTCAACCGTACGTACCTGACAGTCTGGATTGAGTGCTTGTAGACTGCGCGCCAAAGCACGTACTTTGGGTTGGCCGACATCCTGCACGCGATAAGCCAACTGACGATGCAGATTGGAAAGTGCGACCTGATCATCGTCGGCAATTACCAGCCTTGCGACCCCGGCGGCGGCGAGAAACTGCGCCGCCGCGCTGCCCAATCCGCCACAGCCAATAATCAGGACCTGACTGTTGAGCAAACGCTGCTGCCCCGCTTCACCGATCTGCGGTAACGCAACCTGACGCTGATAGCGCATAAATTGTTGATCACTTAACATCACCGGCCTCCGTCACGCTCGCAGGCGCGGGAAGAAACCGCTGCAGTTGGCTAACAGCCAGGCCGACATCCTCAGCCTGGGTAATTGCCCTGACCACAGCAATACTGCTTACCCCACACTCGAGAACCTGAGCGGCGTTGCTGCGATCAATACCGCCAATCGCCACGCTGGGTACTCCGACATGCTCGCCATAAGGAAGACTATCGAGCAAGCTTTGATACAGTTTCAGTCGTACCAGCCCCTGCGGCTTGGACGGCATTTGCTTGGTGGTGGTGGGAAAAATATGCCCCAACGCGATATAGCTCGGTGCTAACTGCTGGATACGCAGCAGTTCAAAATAGCCGTGGGTAGACAATCCGAGGCAGATACCGGCGGCAGATAACGCAGCGAGATCGGCGCACAGCAGATCTTCCTGCCCCAGATGGACGCCAAACGCCCGATGTTTAAGGGCCAATTGCCAGTAATCATTAATAAACACCTGGGCACCATGTTCGCGGCCCAACGCTATCGCCTGGATAATCTGCTGTTCCAGATCAGCTTGGGCGGGGTCTTTGATGCGCAGCTGAATCGTCTTGATGCCAAGCGGCAGCAAGGTGGCAATCCAACGTACGTCATCCACCACCGGATAGAGCCCGAGCGATGTTTTATCCAATAACGCAAACGGCGCAACACCACGGTAGATGGCCTGAGGTTCCGGCTGGGGAAAATCGCGATAATCGCGCGGCCATGTTTCACGTGAAACATTGAGTGCAGCCCGAGACAGCACCAACGCATCCTCCAAGGCAAAATCAAGAGCGAGCAAACTCAGCAGCCAGGTCAGATGTTGTCGTTGCTGCTGCGCGGTTAATGCCCGCAGATGAATCAGCCGACGCTGTTCATCGCCATACCACCAGGTATCTTCCAGCCCGTTGCAACCGGCTACGCCGATAGCGACCGTAGCGACTGCTGGGCATAGTGAGCTGGTCAAGTGACTGCCTGCGCCGATGTAATCAATACAAAGATCCGGAGCAGACTCGCTGCCAAGCGAGAGGTGATTTAATACAAACAGATTGCTTGATAAACGAAGAGTCGTGTCAGCAACAAGGTGGAAATACTGAGTTGGGCTAACGCCCAACTCAATGTGATCGATATGCAAACCTTGTTGTTTGGCAAGTAACAGTACCCGCTGCACGTCTCCCGTCATCACAACACAATGAGATGGGATCAGTAATTTCACGGTTACTCCTCAGCCACGCTCTCTGGACTGGTCACAGCCGGATGATAGAGCTGAGAACCTGAGCTAAGAAACTCCTGCGATTTCTGACGCATCCCTTCCAGGGGATCATCCAGCAATGTCACTGTCATCGCGTCATTACTCGACGCCGTGTAATCAGCGTAAGTACGGCGCACCTCCTGGGAGATCTTCATCGAGCAGAATTTCGGACCGCACATCGAACAGAAATGGGCAACCTTACCTGACTCCTGCGGCAGGGTTTCATCATGGAAAGCTCGGGCAGTCACCGGATCCAGCGCCAGGTTAAACTGGTCTTCCCAGCGGAACTCAAAACGCGCCTTCGACAGAGCATTATCACGGATCTGCGCCCCAGGATGACCTTTGGCCAAATCAGCAGCATGGGCGGCCAGTTTGTAGGTAATCAGGCCAGTCTTCACATCCTCTTTATTCGGCAGGCCAAGGTGCTCTTTAGGGGTGACGTAGCACAACATCGCACAACCAAACCAACCAATCATCGCCGCACCGATACCGGAAGTAATGTGGTCATAACCCGGGGCAATATCCGTAGTTAGCGGGCCTAAGGTGTAGAACGGCGCTTCATGACAATGCTCCAGCTGCTCGTCCATATTGGCTTTAATCATGTGCATCGGAACGTGCCCCGGGCCTTCAATCATCACCTGCACATCGTATTCCCACGCCACCTTAGTCAGCTCACCCAGAGTACGCAACTCGGCAAACTGAGCTTCATCATTAGCATCTGCGATCGATCCTGGACGCAGGCCATCACCCAGCGACAACGCCACATCGTACTTGGCACAGATCTCACAAATCTCTCGAAAATGAGTATAAAGGAAGTTCTCTTCATGGTGTGCCAGACACCATTTGGCGATAATCGATCCACCGCGGGAAACAATGCCAGTGACCCGTTTGGCAGTCATAGGCACATAGCGCAGCAACAAACCGGCATGGATAGTAAAGTAATCCACCCCCTGCTCTGCTTGTTCAAGTAAGGTGTCACGCATCACTTCCCAGGTCAGGTTTTCAGCGATACCGTTGACCTTTTCCAGCGCCTGATACATAGGTACGGTACCAATCGGCACCGGGCTGTTACGCAGAATCCATTCGCGTGTTTCATGAATATTACGTCCGGTCGACAGATCCATCACGGTATCACCACCCCAGCGCGTCGCCCACACCAGTTTCTCAACTTCTTCTTCAATCGAGGAGCTGACCGAAGAGTTACCGATGTTGGCGTTGACTTTGACCAGGAAGTTACGGCCGATGATCATAGGTTCAGATTCAGGATGGTTGATATTACTCGGGATAATGGCTCGTCCTTCGGCCACTTCACGACGCACAAATTCTGCCGTAATTTCCCGTGGCAGATTTGCGCCGAAGTTTTGCCCCGGATGTTGCTGATTAAGCTGCTCATCCTGGTAACGACGTCGGCCCATATTTTCCCGAATGGCGATAAACTCCATTTCCGGGGTAATCATTCCCTGACGGGCATAATGCAGTTGAGTGACGCACTGACCTGCTTTCGCGCGGCGAATCTGCGGTAGATTGCCGTAGCGTAGTTCATCTAGTGTTTCATCAGCCAGACGCTCACGGGCATACTCGGAACTCATCGCATCCAGCAGCTCGGTATCGTCGCGCTCCGCCACCCATTCAGCACGCAGCTTTGGCAGCCCTTGATAGAGGTCAATGGTATGCTCGGGATCGGTGTACACACCGGAAGTATCGTAGACACTCACCGGCTCATTAGGCTCGTAAACCGGCTGCTCTTTGCTGCCGCCGATCAGACTGTCAGCCAGAGAAATTTCACGCATCGGCACGCGAATGTCCGGACGAGAGCCGGTGACGTATGTTTTTTTGAGAATTGGGATAAGGTTGAACAGAAAGCGATTCAATAAACTGTTTAGCTTCCAGTCTCGCTTGTTTGCGATTCGACGACATAGCATTTTCCTTTTAGGATTTTAGGGATAAATGCTTGGCGGATAGTTGCGACAAGAGGTAAGCAGACAAATCTGGTTACTGAAGATATGACGATCCACAGATCGCCAGAGAAAGTCTTCTCTTGTTCCCTTCGCTGGTACTAACCAGATCAGGTTCAACGGATCCCGAATAAACGGTCTCAGCCTTATGGCACTCCGACAAGTGAATCGATTATAGAGAATCGTGTTGCGTTAACCAAGTGTTAATGTCGAGTTTTTAATCAGGCTCGAACTAACCACTGGTAAGCGAGCCAGGCAGCAGAAATACTCAACGTGACATTAAGCAATACATTCAGGCCCATTTTCACAAAAGCGCCCTGTTGCATCATCAATACGTTATCCATTGAAAAGGTCGAGAAAGTAGTCAAGGCACCGAGAAATCCCAACCCAACCACCTGACGCCACGGATAAGGTGCCAGCCATTCATTTTCAAACGCAGCAATCAATAATCCCATGATGAAAGAACCTACGATGTTCACGGTCAGAGTACCGTATGGAAAGCTGCGCCCGAATAAAGTAATGCACCACTCTGAGACCAGATAACGTGAGCAGGCACCAATCGCCCCACCTAAAGCTATCAGGCCCAAAATTGATAATTGTCCCATGTAACCTCTCCGTACTAATTTGTAACCTATTGTAACGATTTATCGCTCAAGATCAGCGCGGAGAAAGGAAAAAATAGTTTTCTTTTTCAGTAGCCTGATACATTAAACAGCCGATTTTAAAAAAGTTACAGGAGTCACATCTAGACCACTTCAATATAGCCCATCAGCCCGGTATGCATATGCTCTATCACATGACAGTGATACATCCAGCGTCCCGGGTTATCAGCCACAAATGCCGCCTTGGCGCTACCATTCTTGCCCAGTAACACGGTATCGGTATGAAACGGCTCTTTAACAGGCTGACCATTAAGTTCAATCACGGTAAAGGTATGACCATGCAGGTGAATCGGATGGTGATACTGAGTAACATTGCGCAGGTTAAAAATATAGCTTTTACCGCGCGTCAGCGTCGCAAGCGGCTTAGGAATATTACCGGCACTCATCCCTTCCCAGGCGCGTTTATTGATCAACCAGAAATCCGGTACCGCGTTTCCGGACTCATCTGCGGGTGTCACCGCCCCTTCCCACTCAAAGACAAAATCGATCTCTTCGGCACGATATAAGTCCACTTCAGGAATCGGATTTAATGGCAGACGGGGAATCGATTTCTCCTCAGCCAGCCAGGATTCCTGACTGACAAACTCACACAGCGGAAACGCAAATTTACCTTTCATCTGGCGAATGTAAACCGTCTGCCCGGCGGCTGGTGCAATGAAGGCGATATCCAGGCGCATCCCCGGGCCCATCTTGTGTTCTTTGAGTAAATACGGGGTAGTAATCGGGTTGCCGTCAATCGCCACGATCCAGGCATCGACGCCTTGCACCGCTATCGGATAGGTGATGGTGTTGTCAACATTGGCGATACGCGCTCGCACGGTTGCATTGTGCTTAATCGGGTACTGGGGGTTATGCTGCCCGTTAACCGTACCCCACTCGCCAGGAGTCCCCATACGAGCACTGTAGCGTGGAATCATACGCTGTTTCCACTGCCCCTGCTTATCGATGTGCCAGTGTTTCAGCATCAGGGAAAACTCCTGATCAAACACAACCGGATCCGCTTCTTCCACAACCAGCATACCAACTAGCCCCATACCCAGCTGATTGACACTGTTCATATGCGGGTGATACCAGAAAGTCCCCGCATCCGGCGGAGTAAACTCATAGGTAAAAGTCTCACCCGGCATAATCGGAGCCTGACTCAGGAAAGGGACGCCATCCATCGCAATCGGTATACGCAAACCATGCCAGTGAATGGTCGTCGGTTGGTTCAGTTTGTTAGTGAAATGGATGGTCACCTTTTTACCCTGCCGACAACGAATCGTCGGCGCCGGAATGGAACCATTGAAACCGAGGACGTCGGTCTGATAACCGGGAACCAGCTCAGCGGTAGCGGGTTGTGCGGTCAGGTGATACACATAACTGTCTTCGTCTGAACTAAGACGCAGCAAAGAGCATGCTGGCAACGCCGCTCCAATTCCAATCGCCGAACCGAATTGCAGCAAGCGGCGCCGAGTGAGTTCCATAACCATTCCTGATAAATATAACCTTGATATTGGTAATAAAACTGATTGGCCACAAAATGTAAATGACCGGACGCAGAAATATGCCAGATATGGGGAGTAGATTGGATAAGTATTTGTGCTTCTAAACGTAAAAAAGCCCCAGCATTACTGCTGAGGCTTCTTAATATGGCAGGGGTGGAGAGATTCGAACTCCCAACACGCGGATTTGGAATCCGCTGCTCTGCCAATTGGAGCTACACCCCTAGAAATAGGTACCCAAATTGTCTCTGGCAGATTATGAAACACCAGATTTGAGAAAACCCTAGCATTGCTGCTAGGGTTTCGAATAAGTGGCGGAGCGGACGGGACTCGAACCCGCGACCCCCGGCGTGACAGGCCGGTATTCTAACCAACTGAACTACCGCTCCGCATTGGTCAGACTATAAAAGTCTTTTTCATTTTTTGCTTTGAGCTTTTGCTTAAAAAAACTCAAAACAAGAAGTTAAAGCCTGGCGATGTTCTACTCTCACATGGGGAGGCCCCACACTACCATCGACGCTGTTTCGTTTCACTTCTGAGTTCGGAATGGAGTCAGGTGGGTCCAAAACGCTATGGTCGCCAAGCAAAATTTTAAAATTCGGAAAGCTGTTCTTTCGAAAAAGGTTCTCTTTACACATTCAATGTACTGGTCATTGAGTCCATCAAAACCCCTTGGGTGTTGTATGGTTAAGCCTCACGGGCAATTAGTACAGGTTAGCTCAACGCCTCACAACGCTTACACACCCTGCCTATCAACGTTCTAGTCTCGAACAACCCTTTAGGACACTTAAAGTGTCAGGGAAGACTCATCTCAGGGCTCGCTTCCCGCTTAGATGCTTTCAGCGGTTATCGATTCCGAACTTAGCTACCGGGCAATGCGTCTGGCGACACAACCCGAACACCAGAGGTTCGTCCACTCCGGTCCTCTCGTACTAGGAGCAGCCCCCTTCAATCTTCCAACGCCCACGGCAGATAGGGACCGAACTGTCTCACGACGTTCTAAACCCAGCTCGCGTACCACTTTAAATGGCGAACAGCCATACCCTTGGGACCGACTTCAGCCCCAGGATGTGATGAGCCGACATCGAGGTGCCAAACACCGCCGTCGATATGAACTCTTGGGCGGTATCAGCCTGTTATCCCCGGAGTACCTTTTATCCGTTGAGCGATGGCCCTTCCATTCAGAACCACCGGATCACTATGACCTGCTTTCGCACCTGCTCGAATTGTCATTCTCGCAGTCAAGCGGGCTTATGCCATTGCACTAACCTCACGATGTCCAACCGTGATTAGCCCACCTTCGTGCTCCTCCGTTACTCTTTGGGAGGAGACCGCCCCAGTCAAACTACCCACCAGGCACTGTCCTCGAACCGGATAACGGTCCAGAGTTAGAACATCAAACATACAAGGGTGGTATTTCAAGGACGGCTCCAACGCAACTGGCGTCACGTCTTCAAAGCCTCCCACCTATCCTACACATGTAGGTTCAATGTTCAGTGCCAAGCTGTAGTAAAGGTTCACGGGGTCTTTCCGTCTAGCCGCGGGTACACTGCATCTTCACAGCGATTTCAATTTCACTGAGTCTCGGGTGGAGACAGCGTGGCCATCATTACGCCATTCGTGCAGGTCGGAACTTACCCGACAAGGAATTTCGCTACCTTAGGACCGTTATAGTTACGGCCGCCGTTTACCGGGGCTTCGATCAAGAGCGTCGACCGAAGTCTAACCCCATCAATTAACCTTCCGGCACCGGGCAGGCGTCACACCGTATACGTCATCTTACGATTTTGCACAGTGCTGTGTTTTTAATAAACAGTTGCAGCCACCTGGTATCTGCGACTTCCAATAGCTCCATCCGCAAGGGACTTCACCGTCAGAAGCGTACCTTCTCCCGAAGTTACGGTACCATTTTGCCTAGTTCCTTCACCCGAGTTCTCTCAAGCGCCTTGGTATTCTCTACCCGACCACCTGTGTCGGTTTGGGGTACGATTCCTTACAATCTGAAGCTTAGAGGCTTTTCCTGGAAGCATGGCATCAATGACTTCATCACCGTAGTGACTCGACATCGTGTCTCAGCCTTATAGAGAGCCGGATTTACCTAACTCTCAAGCCTACGCACTTGAACCTGGACAACCGTCGCCAGGCCCACCTAGCCTTCTCCGTCCCCCCCATCGCAATTGTAAGAAGTACGGGAATATTAACCCGTTTCCCATCGACTACGCCTTTCGGCCTCGCCTTAGGGGTCGACTTACCCTGCCCCGATTAACGTTGGACAGGAACCCTTGGTCTTCCGGCGAGGAGGTTTTTCACCCCCTTTATCGTTACTCATGTCAGCATTCGCACTTCTGATACCTCCAGCATGCCTTACAGCACACCTTCAACGGCTTACAGAACGCTCCCCTACCCAATACGATAAATCGCATTGCCGCAGCTTCGGTTTACAGCTTAGCCCCGTTACATCTTCCGCGCAGGCCGACTCGACTAGTGAGCTATTACGCTTTCTTTAAATGATGGCTGCTTCTAAGCCAACATCCTAGCTGTCTGAGCCTTCCCACATCGTTTCCCACTTAGCTGTAATTTGGGACCTTAGCTGGCGGTCTGGGTTGTTTCCCTCTCCACGACGGACGTTAGCACCCGCCGTGTGTCTCCCGGATAGTACTTACTGGTATTCGGAGTTTGCAAAGGGTTGGTAAGTCGGGATGACCCCCTAGCCTTAACAGTGCTCTACCCCCAGTAGTATTCGTCCGAGGCGCTACCTAAATAGCTTTCGGGGAGAACCAGCTATCTCCGAGTTTGATTGGCCTTTCACCCCTAGCCACAAGTCATCCGCTAATTTTTCAACATTAGTCGGTTCGGTCCTCCAATTGATGTTACTCAATCTTCAACCTGCCCATGGCTAGATCACTCGGTTTCGGGTCTATATCCAGAGACTGAACGCCCAGTTAAGACTCGGTTTCCCTACGGCTCCCCTAAATGGTTAACCTTGCCACTGAATATAAGTCGCTGACCCATTATACAAAAGGTACGCAGTCACACCACGAAGGTGCTCCTACTGCTTGTACGTACACGGTTTCAGGTTCTATTTCACTCCCCTCACAGGGGTTCTTTTCGCCTTTCCCTCACGGTACTGGTTCACTATCGGTCAGTCAGGAGTATTTAGCCTTGGAGGATGGTCCCCCCATGTTCAGACAGGATAACACGTGTCCCGCCCTACTCGATTTCACTGAACATACGCTGTCGGCTACGGGGCTATCACCCTGTTTCGCGGTCCTTTCCAGAACCTTCACCTGACGCATATAAAGCTTAAGGGCTAATCCAATTTCGCTCGCCGCTACTTTCGGAATCTCAATTGATTTCTTTTCCTCGGGGTACTTAGATGTTTCAGTTCCCCCGGTTCGCTTCATTAACCTATGTATTCAGTTAATGATACCTGCTTATGCAGGTGGGTTTCCCCATTCGGAAATCGTAGACTCAAGTGGCTCTTACTGCCTCATCTACGCTTATCGCAAGTTAGTACGTCCTTCATCGCCTCTGACTGCCAAGGCATCCACCGTGTACGCTTAGTCACTTAACCATACAACCCGAAGGAGTTTCGAGTTGATGAACCAAGTCACCAAGGTTTCGTTGTCTCTCATTATTTGAATGAGCGAGAGACATGTCGATTTTGCCGGACTCAATTTTGAAACTTGTTAAACAAGTTTCTACCAAGCACACTTGAATGTGTTGTTGGTGTATTCCAGTTCGGAATACATTGAGAACTTTACAAATAATGTTTCGTTTACGAATAAACAAAAGATTATTTTGTCAGCTTTCCAAATTGTTAAAGAGCAAGATTCGTATCTCTGATGAGATGAACCATGTTTAAGAGCACTGATTTCTTCTTTATGAAGGAATGCGCTTAAAGATGGTGGGCGATACCGGGTTCGAACCAGTGACCCCCCTGCTTGTAAGGCAGGTGCTCTCCCAACTGAGCTAATCGCCCATTATTCAAGAATGGTGGAGCTAAGCAGGATCGAACTGCTGACCTCCTGCGTGCAAGGCAGGCGCTCTCCCAGCTGAGCTATAGCCCCAAGTCTTGAGTTTTAATTCCTAATGGAAGGAATGGTGGGTCGTGCAGGATTCGAACCTGCGACCAATTGATTAAAAGTCAACTGCTCTACCAACTGAGCTAACGACCCCTTTTTATTTCACAAGGAAATGGTATCCCGTAGGGGAGTCGAACCCCTGTTACCGCCGTGAAAGGGCAGTGTCCTAGGCCTCTAGACGAACGGGACACTAAGATACTCTTCTTTATCTAAACCGTATCAATCTGTGTGAACACTCATCGCAATAATCATTCGTATAAGGAGGTGATCCAGCGCCAGGTTCCCCTAGCGCTACCTTGTTACGACTTCACCCCAGTCATGAACCACAAAGTGGCAAGCGTCCTCCCGAAGGTTAAACTACCTGCTTCTTTTGCAGCCCACTCCCATGGTGTGACGGGCGGTGTGTACAAGGCCCGGGAACGTATTCACCGTGGCATTCTGATCCACGATTACTAGCGATTCCGACTTCATGGAGTCGAGTTGCAGACTCCAATCCGGACTACGACGCACTTTTTGGGATTCGCTCACTTTCGCAAGTTGGCCGCCCTCTGTATGCGCCATTGTAGCACGTGTGTAGCCCTACTCGTAAGGGCCATGATGACTTGACGTCGTCCCCACCTTCCTCCGGTTTATCACCGGCAGTCTCCCTGGAGTTCCCGACTTTACTCGCTGGCAAACAAGGATAAGGGTTGCGCTCGTTGCGGGACTTAACCCAACATTTCACAACACGAGCTGACGACAGCCATGCAGCACCTGTCTCTCAGTTCCCGAAGGCACAAGACTGTCTCCAGTCTCTTCTGAGGATGTCAAGAGTAGGTAAGGTTCTTCGCGTTGCATCGAATTAAACCACATGCTCCACCGCTTGTGCGGGCCCCCGTCAATTCATTTGAGTTTTAATCTTGCGACCGTACTCCCCAGGCGGTCTACTTAACGCGTTAGCTCCGAAAGCCACGGCTCAAGGCCACAACCTCCAAGTAGACATCGTTGACGGCGTGGACTACCAGGGTATCTAATCCTGTTTGCTCCCCACGCTTTCGCATCTGAGTGTCAGTATCTGTCCAGGGGGCCGCCTTCGCCACCGGTATTCCTTCAGATCTCTACGCATTTCACCGCTACACCTGAAATTCTACCCCCCTCTACAGTACTCTAGCCTGCCAGTTTCAAATGCAATTCCGAGGTTGAGCCCCGGGCTTTCACATCTGACTTAACAAACCACCTGCATGCGCTTTACGCCCAGTAATTCCGATTAACGCTCGCACCCTCCGTATTACCGCGGCTGCTGGCACGGAGTTAGCCGGTGCTTCTTCTGCAGCTAACGTCAAACGAATGCGCTATTAACACACCCGCCTTCCTCACTGCTGAAAGTACTTTACAACCCGAAGGCCTTCTTCATACACGCGGCATGGCTGCATCAGGCTTGCGCCCATTGTGCAATATTCCCCACTGCTGCCTCCCGTAGGAGTCTGGACCGTGTCTCAGTTCCAGTGTGGCTGATCATCCTCTCAGACCAGCTAGGGATCGTCGCCTTGGTGAGCCCTTACCTCACCAACTAGCTAATCCCACCTGGGCATATCCTGACGCGAGAGGCCCGAAGGTCCCCCTCTTTGGCCCGAAGGCATTATGCGGTATTAGCCATCGTTTCCAATGGTTATCCCCCACATCAGGGCAATTTCCCAGGCATTACTCACCCGTCCGCCGCTCGCCGCCCTTAACGTTCCCCGAAGGTTCAGTTAAGTCGCTGCCGCTCGACTTGCATGTGTTAGGCCTGCCGCCAGCGTTCAATCTGAGCCATGATCAAACTCTTCAATTTAAGATTTTGTTCGGCTCAATGAATACTGACTTCAAATTACCTTAGTAATTCAAAGCTATTACCATTCCAACAGAATGGTAATGAATTGACTGTGCTCGAATGATTGCTCATTCAAATTGGTCACTCAGTTCATTGATACCTAAGTTGATTCTTTAGAATCATCTTCGATTATCATCAACGAGTGCCCACACAGATTGATAGGTTTATATTGTTAAAGAGCGTTGCTTATTGAGGTCTTCCTCTCAAAGCGGACGGCCATTTTAGCGAGTTAAGTTTTAGTGTCAACCACTTTTTTCAAAACTTTTTCATCAATTTTGATGATGCTTGGTAACCGTCTAAACCCGGAAGCGCTTCTTGCGAACTGTTCCCGTGTCAGTGAGGCGGCATTATAGGGAGCAACCAGAATTTGGCAATAGTTTTTTTGCCATTTTTTATTACTTTCTTGCCGTTCGTATAAAAAGACGTCAATAAGCCGCAAATCTACCCGTTTGGTTTACATGTTTTTAAACTTTTTCGCGAATTGAGTCACTTTTTCCCAATTGGTGTACTCGACTTCTTTACTGGTATCCGTTTCGCCACCGGTCATCGTCATTATCAGACGAATCATCATTTTATCGAACCAGCGGTAGCGAGGGTAATAGAGAGCACCGGCAAACACCCCAATCACCTCGGGCTGCCAAGGGGACTTCTTAAGGAAGGTCTGAACATAGACACTACCTTGCGGGGTATCTTTACCCTGGTCTTCTTTACGGGCGGTCAGATTAACACAGAAGAAAGCGGCATCAGCGCGTTGTAATGGTGTAAGATTGCGTTCGATGAACTGATACAGTTCCTTATTAAAACGGCCATAACGAATTGAGGCTCCGATCAGCACTTTGTCGTACGCGGCCCAGTCCACTTCCCCGGTTGTGTGCAGGTCTGCAATCTCGCATTCTATTGGTGCAAGCTGAGTAGCAATTCGCTCGATGATTTTTTTCGTCTGCCCTTCACGGCTGGAATAAAGCAACAGTGCTTTCACGATTCTATCCTTAGCTGCGCCAGAAAGTCGGCGTCAGCAGTATCAATAAGGTAAATATTTCTAAGCGGCCGAATAGCATCGACACAATCAGGATCCACTTGGCGGTATCGTTCACATTGGCAAAGTGGACTGAGACTTCTCCCAGTCCAGGCCCTAGGTTATTCAGTGTGGCCGCCACCGCAGCAAAAGCGCTCAGTTCATCCATACCGGTTGCTATCAAAGCCAGCATACACACCACAAACACCAGCGCGTAAGCCGAGAAGAACCCCCACACCGCATCGACAACCCGTTGTGGCAGTGCACTGTCTCCGATTTTAATATGATAGATGGCGCGCGGATGGACCAGACGTTTCATTTCCCGGGCCCCTTGCAGAGTAAGCAGAAAAACCCGGATGACCTTCATCCCCCCACCGGTCGAACCGGCACAGCCACCGATAAAAGAGGAAAACAGTAACAGGACTGGTAAGAACAGCGGCCAATCAGCAAAGCCGGTGGTGGTAAATCCGGCGGTCGTTGATATCGACACGGTCTGAAACAGTGCCTGATCAAAAGCGTCGTACAGAGAGTCCGTTGAGTGATGTTTCAACAGCATGAGGAAACAAACCGCAAACAGGATAAACTGAATCACAATAAAGGCGCGGAATTCGGGATCGCGCCAATAATACTTAGGATGCACCCCGCCGGTTGAAAATGCCGCATAGTGCAGAGTGAAGTTACAGGCAGAAATAAGCAGGAACACCACAGTGATCATGTTGATGGCGTAACTGTCGAAGTAACCGATGCTGGCGTCATGGGTAGAGAAGCCACCGATAGCGATGGTAGAGAAGCTATGACAAATGGCGTCAAACAGCGTCATCCCGGCCAGCCAGAATGAACCCGCACAGGCAATGGTTAGGCTGAGATAAATGTACCACAGCGCTTTGGCCGTTTCGGCAATGCGTGGCGTCACCTTATTATCTTTCACCGGGCCGGGAATCTCAGCCCGGTAAAGCTGCATACCACCGATGCCAAGTACCGGCAGAATAGCCACCGCCAAGACAATGATCCCCATTCCGCCGAACCATTGCAGAAACTGGCGATAGAACAGAATGGCTTTGGGCAGACTGTCGAGTCCGACGATCACTGTCGCACCGGTGGTAGTCAAAGCAGAAAACGATTCAAAGAAGGCGTCCGTGACCGAAACATTGGGCGTATCAGCCAGCAGGAAAGGCAGTGAACCGGCACTGCCGATAACGGTCCAGAACAGAACCACGATCAGAAAGCCGTCACGGGATTTTAATTCATGCCGATAGCGCCGGTTAGGCCACCAGAATAGGCCTCCGCACAGCAGCAGCACAAAAAATGTCGAGACAAAAGGCACCCCGGCACCATCACGATAGATCAACGCCACCAGCGCCGGCGCCAGCATGGAGACACTAAACAGAGCGAGCAGCAGCCCGACGATTCGAATTATTGAACGAAATTGCATTAACAGACTTACGAAGCAGCGCTTCTGACTTCCTATTCGTTATCCATACGAGTAACAAGAATTTTAGCCCCACTCTTGTTAATAAGGCTTTGGGTGAACGCATCTACGTTGAGGAATTCCAGCTCCACCACCAATTGAACACTTTCATTATATTGTGACTGCACTTCGACCGCCTCGAACTGACTCATCACTGACTGCGCCAGAGCCACTAATCCGTAGTCTAACGTCAGGCGTAACTTTGTGGTGATTTTTTTCTCAATTGTTTGAAGCAACTTAAGTGCCTGTTGCACTCCGCCGCCATAGGCTTTGACCAAGCCACCGGTACCAAGGCGAATACCACCATAATAGCGCGTCACCACCGCCGTCAATTCACCCACGCCGCAACCGGACAACTGGGCCAAAATAGGCTTCCCCGCGGTACCGGATGGTTCACCATCATCACTGAATCCCCACAACATGGAATCTTGTGGTCGTCCGGCCACGAAGGCCCAACAGTTATGACGGGCATCGCTATGCTGAGCTTTAATCTGTTCAACAAAGGTTTTAGCCGCCTCAATCCCCGGCGTATGCGCCAGATAGGTAATAAAGTGGCTTTTCTTGATTTCCTCTTCAGACTGCACCGGAGCGGCGGGAATGAAATAGGGCTGAACGTTCATAACTCTCACTCTGTGATGAAAAGGCCGGCCAGTGTAACACGAGCTCAGTAAAAATGACCTAGGATTGGTATGAGCGCACAATGTTAAACAGTTGTTTAAAAAATGTATTGAAATTAACCAGTCCCGGGTTCACACTAAAATTACTGGTCTAACCAGAACAAAATAACAACTGAGTACCCAGAACACTCTCACACACAATCACCGATTGTATGTCACGGAGATAGACAATGATTTACCAAGCCAACACCCTACAGGTAAAGGAATTACAGGACGGTATTGCCGAGCTTACCTTCTGCGCGCCGCAATCCGTTAATAAACTTGACCTTGCTACCCTGCAATCGTTAGATGAAGCGTTAGATGTGCTGCATGCCACCGCTGGTCTAAAAGGCCTAATTCTCAACTCGGACAAAGACGCTTTTATTGTCGGGGCCGACATCACCGAATTTCTCGGCCTGTTTGCCAAACCGGAAGCCGAGCTCGACCAGTGGCTGCAATTTGCCAACCGCATTTTCAATAAACTGGAAGATCTGCCCGTACCGACGCTGTCAGCCCTGACCGGCTTCACGCTCGGTGGTGGATGTGAGTGTGTACTTGCTACCGACTTTCGCATTGGTGACAAAACCACCAGCATCGGGCTACCAGAAACCAAACTGGGTATCATGCCCGGTTTTGGCGGCACAGTGCGCCTGCCGCGCTTGATCGGTACCGACAGCGCGATGGAAATCATTACGCAGGGTAAAGCGTGCCGGGCAGAAGAGGCTCTCAAACTGGGTCTGCTGGATGCGATTGTCGACCGTGATCAGCTCATCAGCTCAGCTCTGGCTACCCTGACTCAGGCCATCCACGAGAAACTGGACTGGCAGGCTCGCCGGGCACAAAAGATGGCGCCACTCAGTTTAAGTAAAACCGAAGCCATGATGAGCTTTACCTGCGCCAAGGGCATGGTCGCTCAGGTTGCCGGCCCGCATTATCCGGCCCCGATGGCCGCCGTCACCAGCATAGAACAGGCAGCAGCTTGTCAGCGTGATGAAGCACTGGCGATTGAACGCCAGCATTTTATCCAGTTAGCCAAATCCCCGCAGGCTGCCGCGCTGGTCGGTATCTTCCTCAACGACCAGTACATTAAAGGCCTGGCTAAACAATCCGCCAAAGCGGCAACCCGACAGACCGAGCGCGCGGCGGTGCTGGGGGCCGGCATCATGGGTGGCGGCATCGCATATCAGTCGGCGACCAAAGGCGTACCGGTCGTGATGAAAGACATTGCCCAGCACTCACTGGATCTGGGTATGACCGAAGCGTCCAAGCTACTCAATAAACAGCTGGAACGCGGTAAGATTGACGGTTTCAAGATGGCCGAGATTCTGGCCTCCATCACCCCCAGCCTGCATTACGCCGGCATAGAACAGGCCGATGTCGTGGTCGAAGCTGTGGTGGAAAATCCTAAGGTCAAAGCCGCGGTTCTGAGCGAAGTGGAGCAGCAGGTCGACAATGCAACCATCATCACCTCCAATACCTCGACCATTCCAATTAACCTGCTGGCCAAATCGCTGCAGCGCCCGGAGAATTTCTGTGGCATGCATTTCTTTAACCCGGTCCATCGCATGCCACTGGTTGAGATCATTCGCGGCAAGCATACCTCAGATGACACCATCAACCGGGTCGTCGCATACGCCGCTAAAATGGGCAAATCCCCCATCGTGGTTAACGACTGCCCAGGGTTCTTCGTCAACCGGGTACTCTTCCCTTATTTTGCTGCTTTCAGCCTGCTGCTGCGTGACGGCGCCGACTTCACCCAAATTGATAAAGTGATGGAGCGCCAGTTTGGCTGGCCAATGGGCCCGGCTTACCTGCTGGACGTTGTGGGTATCGATACCGCTCATCATGCCCAGGCCGTGATGGCGGAAGGCTTCCCGCAACGCATGGGCAAAACCGGTCGTGATGCCATTGATGCGCTGTACGAAGCGGAAAAGTTTGGCCAGAAGAATGGCAGCGGCTTCTATCAATACAGCCTGGATAAAAAAGGCAAACCGAAAAAATCATTCTCGCTCGAGATCATGCCGTTGCTGGAAACCGTGTGCGGCGAACGCAGCGAACCCGCAGCACAGACCATCATTGAACGCATGATGATTCCGATGATCAACGAAGTGGTGCTGTGCCTGCAGGAAGGCATTGTCGCCTCAGCCGCAGAAGCGGATATGGCGCTGGTCTATGGCCTTGGTTTCCCGCCTTTCCGCGGCGGTGTATTCCGTTATCTGGACAGCCTGGGGCTGGACACCTATATCGCTATGGCGGAGCAGTACCAAGAGCTGGGTGCGCTGTATCAGGTGCCGCAATTGTTGCTGGACAAAGCAGCCCGTGCTGAGAGCTTTTATCCGGCTCCCTCTGCCCGTTCGTGATTACGTCGATTTGCACAAGGAATAACAGAATGAAAAATGTAGTGATTGTAGATTGCCTGCGCACACCGATGGGACGCTCCAAAGGCGGCGCCTTCCGCCACCAGCGCGCAGAAGATTTATCCGCCCACCTGATGAAAGGCCTGCTGGCACGTAACCCTGCGGTTAATGCACACGCTATCGAAGACATTTACTGGGGCTGTGTGCAACAGACACTGGAGCAGGGTTTTAATATTGCTCGTAATGCCGCTCTGCTGGCCGGGTTACCGATTGAAGTCGGCGCCGTCACGGTGAACCGTCTGTGTGGTTCTTCGATGCAGGCGCTGCACGATGCCAGCCGTGCGATCATGGTCGGCGATGCTGATATTTGCCTGGTCGGCGGCGTGGAGCACATGGGCCATGTACCGATGACTCATGGCGTTGATTTTCATCCCGGCTTATCGAAACAGGTCGCTAAAGCGGCCGGTATGATGGGCCTGACGGCAGAGATGCTGGGTAAACTGCACGGTATCAGCCGTGAGCAACAGGATGCCTTTGCTGCCCGCTCCCACCAGCGCGCGCACGCAGCCACACTGGAAGGTCGCTTTACCAATGAGATTCTGCCTACCGAAGGGCATGCACCAGATGGCACCCTATTCATGCTCGACAGTGATGAAGTGATTCGTGCGGAAACCACGACCACCAGTCTGGCGGAGTTGCGCCCGGTGTTTGACCCAGCCAATGGCACAGTCACGGCTGGCACTTCTTCGGCGTTATCAGATGGCGCCTCGGCGATGCTGATCATGAGTGAGGACAAAGCGATAGAGCTGGGACTGACTATCCGAGCCCGGGTCAAGTCAATGGCCGTCGCCGGCTGCGATCCATCCATCATGGGCTACGGCCCGGTACCGGCGACCAAAAAAGCGCTGCAGCGGGCCGGACTGACTATCGATGACATTGATTTAGTCGAGCTCAACGAAGCGTTTGCCGCCCAGGCTCTGCCATGCGCCAAAGATCTCGGCTTGCTGGATAAAATGGAGAGCAAGGTCAACCTCAATGGCGGCGCGATCGCTCTCGGCCATCCGCTGGGTTGCTCCGGTACCCGTATTTCAACCACACTGATTAATCTGATGGAAGCCAACCATGCCAAATATGGTCTGGCAACCATGTGTATCGGTCTTGGCCAGGGCATAGCCACCATTTTTGAACGCCCGTAGTCGCTACTGGTACTGAAATTGGAATACGTGCGCGGCCAAACCCGGTCGCGTGCTAGCTGGCATGATGATTCCAGCCCCGCTCGCCAAGAGCGGGACTGGGTTTTCTGGCCTGGCTTAGTGTGTCCTGACCTGGCTCAATACGCCTGAAGCCAGTCGCGGTAAAGCTGCTCACTACTGCCGAGGTAGTCGACCATCCAGCCAATCAGTTTATGGTTGTCCTCTTTACGCCACACCAGACAGCACTGGCTGAGTGGCTTGTGATCCGTCAAATCACGCTCCACCAGCTCACCGCTGGCGAGCAGGCCCTGCGCCATATGGCGCGGCATATAGCCGACTCCAAGCCCGTTTTTAAGACATTCGATCGCACTGTGCCAGTTGGGCAGCAGCAAACGGCGCTGCTGCGGATAATGGCTGGTATGCCGTTTCGGCAACACACTGGACGTATCATCGAGACAAATCGCAGCAAACTGACTGACAAAGGCCTCACTCAGCTCCGGCTCACGGGCACAAGGATGGTCTCTGGCAACGACAAAAGCCCAGTCAAGCACGCCCATATCACGCACTTCAAAGTCGCCCCCGACCGGCACAGCAGAAGTGGCGCCGATCACCACATCCGCCCGGCCCTGAGCGATCGCTTCCCAGGATCCATTAAACACTTCCATGTTGATTTGCAGCTCAGCAAATTCAAAGCGGCGATAAAACTCTTCGATCATAGCTTTAAGTGGATCCAACTTAACCACGTTATCCAGCGTGACCTTCAGTGTGGCCTGCCAGCCACGCGCCGCGCGCCGGGTTTGTGCCTTGACCTCTTCCATCTGACGCAGTAACAGCCGCGCCTCGGCCATAAACAGTTCCCCAGCCGGTGTCAGTTCCACCTTGCGCGGCAGGCGCCGAAACAAGACCACTCCCAGTTCGCTCTCGACCTGACGCACCCCGTAGCTGATCGCCGAGGGGACTTTATGCAGTTGCTCGGCGGCCGCAGTGAAGCTCCCCAGCCTGGCCACCGTATCGAGCATCTCCAGTGAAGACTTTGCAAACATCACGCCCTACCTTTCAAAAAATTTGACTGATAACTAATAAATTTCGCGTTTCATTTTATCTTAAAGCAAAAATAGAATGGCAGCTTCGATAAATCCTGCATAACAACTCAACAGACAGGATAAATTTCAGTTAATTTTTTTGATGGGAATAAGAATGAAAGTATCGTCATGGCAGCTGTTCTATCTGGCTGCACTTTCTATGCTCGGCTTCGTTGCCACTGACATGTATCTGCCCGCCTTTAAGCTGATGGAGCAGGACTTTGCCACCGGACCAGAACAGATTGCGCTGTCACTGACGGTCTTCCTGGTCGGCATGGCATCAGGTCAGCTGCTGTGGGGCCTGGCCAGCGATAAGTTTGGTCATCGTAATACCCTCATCAGCGGCCTGCTGCTGTTTGCTCTGGCGTCTGCCGGTCTGGCCTGGAGCGATCAGGTGTGGCAGCTGCTCAGCCTGCGCTTTATGCAGGCGATTGGTGTCTGTGCACCAGCGGTGATCTGGCAGGCCATGGTGATCCAGCGCTACCCGAGCAAAACCAGCCAACAAATCTTTGCCACCATTATGCCGCTGGTGGCGCTCTCTCCGGCGCTGGCCCCGCAGCTGGGTGTGGTGCTGACCGATCACTTTGGCTGGAACAGTATCTTTATTGTCCTGGCCTCGATAGGTCTGGTACTGGCGGTAAGTACGGGCTTACAAACCAACACCGCGCCCGAAGCAAAGACCACCTCAGTCGGGCAAGATATCAAAGCGCTACTGCGCAGCCGGACTTATACCGGTCACGTTTTGATGTTTGCCACCGCGTCCGCAGCGTTTTTTGCCTACCTGACCGGGATGCCGGAAATCATGGCCCAACTTGGCTATGATGCGCGCGATATCGGCCTGAGCTTTATTCCGCAAACCATCGCCTTTATGACCGGTGGCTATCTGGGTAAATGGTGTGTACGCCAATACGGTGATGAGCGGGTTCTGAAACAACTGCTGGCACTGTTTACTGTGGCCACGCTGCTAGTATTTATTGCTTCGCAGTGGCTACTGACCTCTATCTGGCCAATCTTGGCACCGTTCTGCCTGATTGCGGTCGCCAATGGCGCTCTGTACCCGATTGTGGTCAACCGCGCCCTGGCAAGTGCCAAACAGAGCCCGGCAACGGCAGCAGGACTGCAAAACAGCCTGCAGATTTGTGTCTCCAGCCTGGCCAGTGCTCTGGTGGCTGCGCTGGCCAGCCAGGCCCAACTGGTTACTGGCGTAGCTATTCTGGTCTGTATGCTCGGTCTGTGGAGCGGCTACTGGCTGGCTAACCGCGCCAAGCATGATGAGTTCACAGCGGCGGACCATGCCCGTGTCGCCGAAGAGAAGTAATCGTCTTTAACTCTCTGCTGATGGCGACCACAAAAAAGCCTGCATTATCATGCAGGCTTTTTTTATATCAATCAGCGATGAATTATTTTTTCTTCACCGGACGCTGCCAGCCAGAAATTTTCTTCTCTTTAGCGCGAGTAATCACTAACTCACCAGCGGCCACATCACGGGTTAATGTGGTGCCCGCGCCAATTGTCGCTCCGTCGGCAATCACGACCGGTGCCACCAGCTGGCTGTCAGAGCCGACAAATACATCATTCCCGATCAGGGTTTTGTGCTTGTTAGCACCGTCGTAGTTACAAGTAATAGTACCGGCACCAATATTGGTGCGCTGGCCAATTTCCGCATCGCCCAGGTAGGTCAGATGGTTGGCTTTTGATCCCTGACCCAGACGGACATTTTTCATTTCAACGAAATTACCAACATGAGCATCGTTGTGCATTTCCGCGCCCGGACGCAGACGGGCGAACGGGCCAACGGTACAGTCTTCACCGACCGTGGCACCTTCAATCACGCTGTATGGGCGAATCACAGTGTTATCGTCGATTTCACAATCTTTCAGAATCGCACCGGCACCAATCACAACGTTGTTGCCGATCGACACATTACCTTCGATGATCACATTCACGTCGATTTCGACGTCGCGCCCGCACTGGATAGTACCACGCAGATCAAAACGGGCCGGGTCACGCAGCATCACGCCCTGCTCCAGCAATGCCTGAGCCTGAGCGGACTGGAAAGCACGCTCAAGACGCGCCAGTTGAATGCGATCATTAACCCCTTCCACTTCCGTTGCGCTGGCGGCGTGCACCGCCTCAATGATACGGCCATCCGCGTGCGCCGCCGCGATCACGTCAGTCAGGTAGTATTCACCCTGAGCATTATTGTTGTTAAGGCCAGACAGCCAACGTTTGAGATCGCGGCCGGTTGCCACCATCACACCGGTATTAATTTCGCGGATCAGCTTCTGCTCTTCAGAGGCATCTTTCTGCTCCACAATGGCCACCACCTGACCGTCCCGGCGCACAATACGTCCATAACCGGTCGGGTTGTCCAGCTCAACCGTCAGCAGACCAATCCCACCTTCCGGCTGGGCATCGAGCAGACGCTCCAGGGTCTGTGGCGAAATCAGCGGCACGTCACCGTACAACACCAGGATTTTTTCATCATCGGCAAACTGAGCCGATGCCTGATCAACCGCATGACCGGTCCCCAGCTGCTGGGCCTGCAAAACCCAGTTGACCGACTCCTGAGCCAGTGTCTGCTGCATTTTGTCGCCGCCATGGCCGTACACCAGATGAATATTCTGGGTTCCCAGTGAATGACACGTATCAATCACATGTTTCACCATTGGCTTACCGGCCAGAGTATGCAGCACTTTCGGCAGCTCCGAGTGCATGCGTGTTCCCTTACCAGCGGCAAGGATCACTGCGCTAAATTTCATGTTGTACCTGTCTGACGTTTTAATAAAAAGAACTGACCGCATTTTAGCGGCTTACTATAGGCGTGTTAAATGATTGGGTTAAATTTCTGATAAAAAATAAGCAAAAAGGCGACCCTGAGGCCGCCTTTTGTCATCACATCGCTAAAGATTAACGACGTTTTTTCGTCAACTCGATCACTCGAAGCTGAGCAATGGCTTTAGCCAGTTCACTGGCCGCTTGTGCGAAGTTCATATCGCCGTGCTGATTCTGGATATTCTCCTCAGCGCGACGCTTAGCTTCTGCTGCCTTCGCTGCGTCTAGGTCTTCACCACGAATTGCAGTATCAGCCAGCACAGTCGCTGTGCCAGGCTGAACTTCAACAATACCACCAGAAACATAAATAATTTCTTCGTGGCCGTGCTGTTTCACAATACGCACCATACCAGGCTTAATAGCGGTCAGCAGCGGTGTGTGGCCATGGAAAATACCTAGCTCACCTTCGCTACCGGTCACCTGAAATGTTTCCACTAGGCCAGAGAAGATTTTCTTCTCAGCACTGACTACATCCAGATGAAAGGTTATTGCTGCCATATCGCCTCCTAGTTAGCCTTATAGCTTCTTCGCATTCTCTAGAGCTTCGTCGATTGCACCGCAGTACATGAACGCTTGCTCTGGAACGTCGTCGTAGTCACCAGCTAACAGGCCTTTAAAGCCACGCAGAGTTTCTTTCAGTGGTACGTAGGTACCCGGGTCGCCTGTGAAGACTTCCGCTACGTGGTAAGGCTGAGTCAGGAAACGCTCAATCTTACGTGCACGAGATACCACGCGCTTGTCTTCTTCAGACAGCTCGTCCATACCCAGAATCGCAATGATGTCTTTCAGCTCTTTGTAGCGCTGCAGAGTCTGCTGAACGCCACGCGCAATGTCGTAGTGCTCCTGACCAACAACCAGTGGATCCAGCTGACGTGAAGTCGAATCCAGTGGGTCGATCGCAGGGTACAGACCCATAGATGCGATGTTACGGTTAAGTACAACGGTTGCATCCAAGTGCGCGAAAGTCGTCGCTGGTGACGGGTCGGTCAAGTCATCCGCAGGTACGTATACCGCCTGTACAGACGTGATAGAACCTTGCTTGGTTGACGTGATACGCTCCTGCAGAACACCCATCTCTTCAGCCAGTGTTGGCTGGTAACCTACCGCTGATGGCATACGACCCAGCAGAGCCGATACTTCAGTACCCGCAAGGGTATAACGGTAAATGTTATCGATGAACAGCAGTACGTCACGACCTTCGTCACGGAAGCGCTCAGCCATAGTCAGACCAGTCAGAGCAACACGCAGACGGTTACCCGGTGGCTCGTTCATCTGGCCGTAAACCATTGCTACTTTTGATTCTTCCGGCTTCTCGATGTTTACAACACCCGCTTCCTGCATCTCGAAGTAGAAGTCGTTACCCTCACGAGTACGCTCACCTACACCGGCAAATACAGACAGACCTGAGTGTTGCAGTGCGATGTTGTTGATAAGTTCCATCATGTTAACGGTCTTACCTACACCAGCACCACCAAACAGACCGATCTTACCACCTTTAGCAAATGGACAGATCAGGTCGATAACTTTAACCCCTGTTTCCAGGAGTGCAGTCTCGTTTGATTGCTCTTCGTAGCTTGGTGCTGCACGGTGGATTGAGTAAGACTCTTCCGCACCGATCTCACCACGCTCATCAATCGCATCACCCAGAACGTTCATGATACGACCTAGGGTTTTAGTACCTACTGGTACTGAAATTGGAGCACCGGTATTTACTACTTCTACTCCACGACGTAAACCATCAGAGCTACCCATTACGATACAACGAACTACGCCACCGCCTAGCTGTTGCTGAACTTCAAGAACCAGACGTTCTTTGGAGTCCGTTACGTTTAGAGCGTCGTATACCTGAGGTACATCGCTCTGCGGGAACTCTACGTCGACTACCGCACCGATGATCTGTACGATCTTACCTGTAGCCATCGTTAATCCTCTAAACTGTTTGTTTTACCTAAGCTTAAACCGCTGCCGCACCACTTACGATTTCCGACAGTTCCTGTGTAATCGCCGCCTGACGGGCTTTGTTGTACACCAGTTCCAGTTCGTCAATCAGGTTGCTCGCGTTGTCCGTCGCAGCTTTCATCGCAATCATTCGAGCCGCTTGCTCACAAGCAAGGTTCTCAACCACACCCTGATAAACCTGAGACTCTACGTAGCGCAGCAGTAGCGCATCCAGCAGAGGTTTTGGTTCAGGCTCGTAGATGTAGTCCCATGAATGCTCACGCTTGACTTCTTCGCTTTCCGATTTAGGCAAAGGTAGTAATTGATCGATCTTTGGTTGTTGTACCATGGTGTTTACAAATTCGTTGAACACCACGTACAGACGATCCAATTCGCCGTTATCATATTTCTTCAGCATCACACCGACCGAGCCGATCAGATCTTCCAGTACCGGGGTATCCCCCAGACCAGACACCTGAGCCGCTACGCGCGCGCCGCTGTTTTTGAAGAAAGCGGTTGCTTTTGAACCGACAATCGCCAGTTCAACTTCAACACCTTTCTCCTGCCAGGTTTGCATATCTGTGATGGCTTTCTTGAACAAGTTAACGTTCAAACCACCACACAAACCACGGTCTGTAGAAACAATGATGTAACCAACACGTTTCGCTTCACGCTCTTCCAGATACGGATGACGGTATTCCAGATTTGCATGAGCGACATGACCGATCACTTTACGCATAGTTGTTGCGTATGGACGGGAAGCTTCCATCGCTTCTTGCGAGCGACGCATTTTTGAAGCTGCCACCATTTCCATCGCTTTCGTAATTTTCTGAGTGCTTTTTACACTACCGATTTTATTACGTATCTCTTTTGCGCCGGCCATCGTTACTCTCCATTAGTTGGTGGCAAAGAATGCCACCGACCTATTACCAAGTTTGGGTTGCTACGAAATCATCAACCAGCTTCTTCAGCTGAGCTTCGATTTCATCGTTATATGCACCCGTCTGGTCGATTTGCGCTGCAAGTTCAGCGTATTGCGCGCGAGCAAACGATAGTAGGGCTGCCTCGAAATCCAGAACTTTTGACAGTTCTACATCATTCAGGTAACCACGCTCAGCTGCGTAGATAGTCAGAGCCTGATCAAAAACAGACATTGGAGCGTACTGTTTCTGTTTCATCAGTTCAGTTACTTTCTGACCATGGTTCAGCTGACGTTTAGTCGCATCGTCAAGATCCGATGAGAACTGTGCGAATGCCGCCAGCTCACGGTATGCAGCCAGAGCGGTACGGATACCACCAGACAGCTTCTTAACGATTTTCGTTTGCGCCGCACCACCTACACGCGAAACTGAAATACCTGGGTCAACCGCCGGGCGAACACCCGCGTTGAACAGTTCAGTTTGCAGGAAGATCTGACCATCGGTGATAGAGATAACGTTGGTCGGTACGAATGCAGATACGTCACCAGCTTGAGTTTCGATGATAGGCAGAGCAGTCAAAGAACCGGTCTTACCTTTCACTTCACCGTTAGTGAAACGTTCTACGTACTCAGCACTGACACGAGCAGCACGCTCTAGCAGACGTGAGTGGAGGTAGAATACGTCACCAGGGAAAGCTTCACGGCCCGGTGGACGACGTAGCAGTAGAGAGATCTGACGGTAAGCTACCGCTTGTTTAGATAGATCATCATAAACAATCAGTGCGTCTTCGCCGCGATCGCGGAAGTATTCACCCATTGCACAACCCGCGTAAGGCGCCAGGTATTGCAGTGCAGCAGATTCAGAAGCAGACGCGACAACCACGATAGTGTTTTGCAGTGCGCCGTGCTCTTCCAGTTTACGTACCACGTTGGCGATAGTCGATGCTTTCTGACCGATCGCTACGTAGATAGAGTAAATACCTGAATTTTTTTGGTTGATGATCGCATCGATCGCCATCGCTGTTTTACCAGTCTGGCGGTCACCGATAACCAGCTCACGCTGACCACGGCCGATTGGAATCATCGAGTCCACTGATTTGTAACCAGTTTGAACTGGCTGGTCAACAGATTGACGGTCGATTACACCAGGTGCAATCACTTCTACTGGAGAAGTCAGTTTCGCATCAATCGGACCTTTACCGTCGATTGGTTCACCCAGAGTGTTAACCACACGACCCAGCAGTTCAGGACCTACCGGTACTTCAAGAATACGACCAGTACCAGTTACTTTATCGCCTTCCTTCAGGTTGGCGTACGGGCCCATTACTACCGCACCTACCGAGTCACGCTCAAGGTTAAGTGCTAGTGCGAAAAGGCCACCCGGTAATTCAATCATTTCACCCTGCATCACGTCCGCTAGGCCGTGAATTCGGATAATACCATCGCTTACCGAAACGATAGTACCTTCGTTGCGAGCTTCACTAACAACGTTGAAAGATTCAATACGCTGTTTAATTAGATCGCTAATTTCCGTGGAATTAAGTTGCATGCTCCAATCCCCATCAAGACTGCATGGCATCGCCCAGGCGTTTTAAACGACCACGCGCTGAGTTATCGATGACCAGGTCTCCGGCTCGAATTACAACCCCACCAAGTAGGGTCTCATCTACACTGCAATTCAGCTGAACTTTGCGTTCAAGACGCTGCTCAAGTTTGCTGCTAATGTCTGCTTTTTGTTGCTCAGTAAGCTCAGTCGCTGAAATCACTTCAACGTTGATCTCTTTCTCATATTCCTGTTTCAGGATATGGAATTGAGCGCAAACATCCGGAAGGGCCTGTAAACGGCCGTTCTCTGCCATCACCCGTAACAGGTTCTGGCCATGTGCATCAAACTGTTCACCACAAATTGCGACAAAGATTTCTGCCAGTTTATCGGCAGAGGTAGAGCTGGTTAACAGCTCTTTAATCTGGTCGTTATTCGCGACTTCAGCAGCGAAACCCAGCATCTCACCCCATTGGGCCAGTTGCTGTTTGTCCGCCGCAAATTCAAATGCTGCTTTAGCATAGGGGCGTGCAATTGTAGTCATATCAGACATTCGGCGCCCCCAGACTTAAAGTTTTGCAGTAATGTTGTCGAGAATGTCTTTGTGCGCATCTTTATCGATAGAACGCTCAAGGATCTTCTCAGCACCAGCAATCGCCAGAGTTGCAACTTGTTTGCGCAGCTCATCGCGGGCGCGGTTACGTTCAGCTTCGATTTCGGCGTCAGCTTGAGCAAGGATTTTCTGGCGTTCTGCCTGAGCTTCCTCGCGTGCTTCTTCCAAAATCATGGCTTTACGTTTATTCGCTGCCTCAATGACCTCAGTTGCTGTGCGCTTCGCTTCTTTCATTTGATCAGAAGCGTTGGCTTGTGCTAGGTCCAAATCTTTCTTTGCACGCTCAGCAGCTTGCAAACCGTCAGCAATTTTCTTCTGACGCTCTTCAATTGCGTTCATGATTGGCGGCCACACATACTTCATGCAGAACCACACAAACAGTGCGAATGAAATTGCTTGACCTAGCAGAGTTGCGTTCATATTCACAACAGCTACCCCTCTATATGGACTTAGTGTTAATCAATGACAAACCACGTGACGCGGTTTGTCTCTGGCAAAAAGTGATTAACCTAGTTGACCAACAAATGGGTTCGCAAAAGTGAATAGCAGTGCGATTACGATACCGATCATTGGAACCGCATCCAGCAGACCTGCAATGATGAACATTTTAACTTGCAGCATAGGAGCCATTTCTGGTTGACGTGCAGCGCCTTCCAGGAATTTACCGCCCAGAAGTGCGAAACCAATCGCAGTACCAAGAGAAGCAAGACCGACGATGATACCTACGGCGATTGCAGAAAAGCTCAGTAAAGTTTCCATTACTATCTCCAATTATTGTTGTTGGCTTATGAGCCCAAATAAAAGCTAAATATTTTTATTAATGATCACTGTCTTCGTGTGCCATTGACAGATATACGATTGTCAACATCATGAACACGAAAGACTGAATCAGAATTACCAGAATATGGAAAATAGCCCACGGTAGTGAACCCATCCATTGTAGCCACCATGGTAGCATTGCTGCGATAAGAATGAATACAACCTCACCCGCGAACATGTTACCGAATAGACGCATACCTAGTGACAGTGGTTTAGCAAGCAGCGATACCACTTCAATAAGCAGGTTAAACGGAATCATAACTGGGTGATTGAATGGATGTAACGCCAATTCTTTCGCAAACCCTCCCAGGCCTTTTACTTTGATGCTGTAGTAAATCATCAGAGCAAATACGCCCAGGGCCATAGCCATGGTGATGTTCACATCAGCAGAAGGAACCACCTTAAGATAAGGGATACCTAGCCAATGTTCTGCTGGATAAGGTAAGAAATCAATTGGCACTAAGTCCATGATATTCATTAGCAATACCCAACAAAAGATAGTCAGTGCCAGCGGTGCTATTAGCGGATTGCGTCCATGGAAGGTGTCTTTGACGTTGGTATCGACAAATTCAACCACTATTTCAACAAAACACTGTAGCTTGCCTGGTACACCTACTGTTGCTTTCTTCGCCACAGAACGGAACACACACAGGAAGATCAGTCCGGTAAACAAAGAAAAAAACAGGCTATCGATATGTACGTTCCAGAAACTTGTTTCCTCCGCGACCATACCTAGCTTGTATAACGATAGGTTGGAAAGGTGGTGTTCAATGTATCCGGACGATGTTAGCGCTTCACCTGGCGCAGCCATAACTCATCCTATTTTTTGTTGTTAATGAAAAGCACTGGTGCAAAGATATTAATACCCAGAACCAGCAAATAGGTTAGTTTTAGGGGAACAAGTTCCACCTGCATATACATGTAGGCTGCAGAGAACAGTGCGATAGTGATGAGGATTTTGAGTGCTTCACCCGTGTAGAAAGAGGCCGTGATGCGTTTTGCAGCCCGAGCTCCACTAAACATAAAAGCACACAGCGCAAACACTGCATTGGCGATGACAAATATGCCCCCGCCAATTAGCGCTGAAATTCCCCATTCAGCATTTACGGCAATCGCCATCCCTGCTGCCACAACTATAGCCGCGCCAAACTGGATCATTAACAATCGCTTTGCAAGCTCTCGTCCTGGCCTAGCTAACGCAGCTACCATGTATTCGTACCTCTAGTAATATCCAACGCTTTTTTATTAAGGGCCGGAAATTGGCGAAAATTATACGGTGACGGCAACTGATTGCAATTACAACGCTGCAAAAAGTTACAATTTTGTTCACACATCGACATATTTCGCTCAAGAAAACTTATTTTGCACAATTGATTTAAATCAATTATCTCACTTAGCCCTGTAGCTTGGCAATCAATTGCTCGAATTTATGAGGTTCATCAAGATTTATCGTTATCTTCGACTTACCATTCTTCGAGCGGCTAATTGACACTTTAGCGCCGAGTTTTTCACTTAGATTTTGTGACATTTGTTGTATTTCTTCGTCTTCCACGACATTTTTTGCATCAGAAGTCTCAGAAAGGCACTTTTTCACCAGTTGTTCTGTCTGGCGTACGGTGAGTTGCTTTTTAGCGACCCGCTCTGCCACTTCGGCCTGCTGTTCACCTTCCAGCATCAACAGCGCACGGGCATGACCCATTTCCAGCTGCTTGGTTTCAACCAGGCGCTTCACGCTGTCGTCGAGCTGGTTGAGACGCAGCAGGTTACTCACGGTCGCGCGCGACTTACCGATCACATCCGCCACCTGCTGGTGGGTCAGTTTGAATTCGTCCTGCAGTCGCTCCAGCGCCTGGGCTTCTTCGATCACATTCAGATCTTCACGTTGGATGTTTTCGATCAGGGCCATCGCGATCGCGGCACGATCCTCGACCGCTTTGATCAAACACGGCACCTGTTTCAACCCAGCCTGACGTGCGGCGCGCCAGCGACGTTCGCCGGCAATAATTTCATACCCGCCCATGGTCAGCGGACGCACAACAATCGGCTGGATAATACCCTGGGACTGAATCGAAGCCGCCAGTTCTTCCAGCGCTTCTGCTGACATATCTTTACGGGGTTGGTAAATGCCCGGTTTGAGGCTGGTGATCGCGAGATCAGTCAACTGACCGTCGCTGGACAGGGCCTGACTGTGCGTGGCCAGCTGTTGTTTTTCACGCGCTACAGAGCTGGTTGACAAAAGTGCATCCAGCCCTTTTCCTAAACCACGTTTAGACATGTAAACGAATCCTTTAGTTGGAGTTATGCAGGTACTTCTTCACGACGCAGCATCTCGCCAGCTAACGCTAAATACGCTTTGGCTCCGGCAGAATACTTGTCGTAGTACATGGCAGGCTTGCCATGACTAGGCGCCTCGGCGAGGCGTACATTACGAGGGATAACGGTGCGGTACACTTTGTTGCCAAAGTGCTTTTTCAACTGATCAGAGACTTCATTCGCGAGGCGGTTACGAGGATCGTACATGGTCCTGAGCAGACCTTCGATCTTAAGATTCTCGTTCACCACTGCCGCCAGCTTACTGATCGTATCCATCAAAGCCGTTAAACCTTCCAGGGCAAAGTACTCACATTGCATCGGTACCAGTACCGAATCGGCCGCAGCCATCGCATTGATTGTAAGAAGGTTTAAAGCCGGTGGACAATCGATAAAGATGAAATCATAGTTATCACGAACTGACGCGATAGCATTCTTGAGACGAACTTCGCGGGCAAACACTTCCATCAGTTTGATTTCCGCGGCGGTCACATCACCATTAGCGGCAATCAAATCATAATGGCCCGTGGTTGTGCGGCACACCACTTCTTCAAATGGCGCATCTTCAACCAACAACTCGTACGCGGTTGCATCAACCTGGTATTTGTCGATGCCGCTCGCCATGGTGGCGTTACCCTGCGGGTCAAGATCGATCACCAGCACTTTACGCTTGGTGGCCGCCATTGACGCTGCCAAATTAATACAAGTTGTTGTTTTTCCTACGCCACCTTTCTGGTTGGCGATCGCTACGATTTTACCCACGGTAATGCCTCGCTGTTATCCCTTGCGAGATAAGATTACAAGATGACGCTCACCTTCCAACTCAGGAACTTTCAAAGCTTTGATGTCGGTCACAGAACACCATTCAGGTAACTGAGCGAGTTCGTCTTGGGGCAGCAGGCCTTTCAATGCCAGAAATACGCCGCTGTCTGCACAAGGCAGGTGATGACACCACTCTACCATATCTGTGATAGAAGCAAACGCACGACTTAGCACGCCGTCGAATCCGCCTTGTGGATCGAACTCTTCCACCCGGCTCTGCACCGCAGTGACGTTGCAGATTTTCAGCTCGTGAATCACCTGTTTGATAAAGCGAATCCGCTTACCCAGGCTATCGAGCAGGACAAACGATTTGTCCGGATTCATGATCGCCAGCGGAATCCCCGGCAGGCCAGGGCCGGTGCCGACATCGATAAAGCGCTCGCCGCTCAGATGCGGGCTGACCACCATGCTGTCGAGGATATGCTTGACCAGCATCTCCAGCGGATCACGCACTGAAGTCAGATTGTAGGCTTTATTCCATTTGTTGAGCATTTCGACGTAGCCGACCAGTTGTTGACGCTGTTGCTCAGAAACCTCCAGGGTCGTCTGAGCAATCAGCGCATCGAGTTTGATGCGCAATGGGTTCATCAGGCGGCTTCCCCTTTCTTCAACAGGCCATGTTTTTTCAGATGCACCAGCAGAATCGAGATCGCGGCCGGAGTAACACCGGAAATGCGTGATGCAATACCGATGCTTTCCGGTTTAGCGTTGTTCAGTTTCAACACCACTTCATTCGACAGGCCTTTAACGTCCTGGTAATCCAGATCCACCGGCAGCTTGGTGTGCTCATGGCGCAGCGATTTTTCAATCTCTTCCTGCTGACGCTGGATGTAACCTTCGTATTTAACCTGAATTTCCACCTGTTCCGCCGCTTCGCGATCCTCCAGGGCCGGCGCAAACGCTGGCAGAGAAGTGACCAGTTCGTAGGTCATCTCCGGACGACGCAGCAGATCTTCACCGCTCGCTTCGCGCGACATCGGGGTTTTCAGCAGCGCGTTGAGTGCTTCAACACCGTCCGATTTCGGATTCATCCAGGTCTCTTTCAGTCGCTGGCGCTCGGTTTCCATATTGTCGATTTTATGGTTAAAGCGAGCCCAGCGCTCATCACTGACCAGACCCAGTTCACGGGCTTTTTCGGTCAGGCGCAGGTCGGCATTGTCTTCGCGCAGCAGCAGACGGTACTCAGCACGTGAGGTAAACATACGGTACGGTTCCTGAGTGCCCATGGTGGACAGATCATCAATCAACACGCCCATGTATGCCTGGTCACGACGAGGGCTCCAGCCCTCTTTGTCCTGGCTGTACAGGCTAGCGTTAAGACCGGCCATCAGCCCCTGTGCCGCGGCTTCTTCATAGCCTGTGGTGCCGTTGATTTGACCGGCAAAGAACAGGCCTTGGATAAATTTGGTTTCATAGGTCTGTTTCAGGTCACGCGGATCGAAGAAATCGTATTCAATCGCATAGCCCGGACGCACGATATGGGCGTTTTCAAACCCTTTCATCGAACGAACAATCTGCAGCTGCACATCAAATGGCAGGCTGGTGGAAATACCGTTCGGATACAGTTCTGTTGATGTCAGGCCTTCCGGCTCAATGAAGATCTGATGGCTGTTCTTATCCGCAAAACGCATCACCTTGTCTTCAATCGACGGACAGTAACGCGGGCCAATCCCTTCAATCACACCGGCATACATCGGGCTACGATCCAGGTTGGCACGGATCACATCATGAGTTTTCTCATTGGTATGAGTGATGTAACACGGAATTTGATGCGGATGTTGTTCACGGTTACCCATGAAAGAAAACACCGGCGTCGGATTATCACCGTGCTGCGTTTCCAGCACAGAAAAATCCACGCTGTTGGCATCGATACGTGGGGGGTTCCGGTTTTGAGACGATCAACCCGGAACGGCAGTTCACGCAGGCGCTGAGCCAGAGCGATCGATGGAGGATCCCCGGCACGGCCACCAGAAAAGTTTTCCATCCCGATGTGGATCTTACCACCCAGGAAAGTTCCTACCGTCAGCACCACGGCTTTGGCGTGGAATTTAAGGCCCATTTGAGTCACCACACCACGCACTTGATCGTTTTCGACGATCAAATCATCGGCGGCTTGCTGGAACAACGTCAGATTGGGCGTATTTTCCAGCGCGTTGCGTACGTACGCTTTGTATAACGCACGGTCAGCCTGAGCGCGGGTGGCACGTACTGCCGGCCCTTTAGACGCATTCAGGGTGCGAAATTGAATACCTGCGTGATCGATAGCTTGTGCCATCAGACCACCCATTGCATCCACTTCTTTAACTAAGTGGCCTTTACCAATACCACCAATGGCCGGGTTACAGGACATCTGGCCCAGGGTATCGATATTGTGCGTGAGAAGTAATGTGCGTTGGCCTGTACGAGCGGCTGCGAGTGCGGCTTCCGTTCCTGCATGACCGCCACCAACCACAATGACGTCAAATGTTTCGTGATAAAGCATGAACGACCTCAGGTATTCAATGAGACTACGGGAAAAATAAAAGGAGGCGTATTCTACCTTCTTTCCACTGGCTAGAAAATCGCTTTTGTGCTTTTTTACGCAAAGGACTTTCAAGTAAATAATATATAAAGATCTATATAGAGATCTTTTATTGGATCTATTATTAGGATCGACGATCTCTGTGGATAACCAGGAAATGATCAACAAGATCATGGATCTTTTCTGGATCGCAACTTGTGATCATCAACTGATCAGTACGAGGATTAGCTGGGATCAAAATGGGTAGTTATACACAGGGCCTCGCAGTGATCAAACTTGTTCTATGGATAACTATAGGTTGATCACCGGATAAGTTCAGACTTATGCACAGGCTAAGTGGTCAATAAACGTTCAATTGTTCGGGGTTTTTATCCCGACGGAACATGGCCGATTGGAAATGAGTAGGGCCAAATACGGTGGCAGCGGCCGTGACAGCCGCTCGCCAGAGGTTAAAAACGCTCAATCACGTCATTCAGCCACTCTTCGGCGGCATCTTCCGGTACCGGATGCTTCTGCACATCAATCAGCAGGCAGTCTGTCAGCGGGGTGGCGCCGATATCTTCCAACAGGTCATACGCGTGTTGTCCTGCCGCGCAGAACGTATCGTAGCTGGAATCACCGATGGCGATCACGGCGAACTGGAGATCCCGGGTATTGGGCGGGGTATTTTGCAGCGCCATGATGAAAGGCTGGATGTTATCCGGATACTCACCGGCACCATGGGTGGACGTAATGATCAGCCAGATACCTTGCGCCGGAATGTCGTTCAGATCGGGTTGATTGTGAATGGTGGTCTCTTTGCCCTGTTGTTCAAGCAGATCGCTGAGGTGATCGCCAACATATTCCGCGCTGCCTAAAGTACTGCCTGTGATGATATGAATCATAAGAACCCCGGTATGTGGTCATAAGATGGAAACATGGTAATTCAGGCTAGCAGAATACTAGGGTAAGTTGTGGATAGTAAAGGGCAAGATCATGTTTTGTCCATGAATAGAAAAGGATCCTTGCGGTGGGCAGAGTTATCCACAATGCATAACGGCCAGGGTGGGGGCGATGTGGGATCCACAAAAAAAAACGGGCCTGACGCGTTAACGTCAGGCCCGCTGTGGGTATGTCGCCGCTTTACTTGCCGATACAGAAACTAAAAATGTAAAACCACTCAAAGTGTTAGAAAGCTATTGGCGCACATATGGAGTGCAACCTTTTGTTAGGTTTTGCCATGGAAGAACCCATTCTAGGCGATTTGCAGCATTTTTAAAGTGGGATATCTGGGAAAGTGGGACAAAATTATTATCTTTATTGTTACTCATTTTGAAGTTTGTTCTATCAGTACAAACTATTGATTTTAAATAATAAAATAGTAAATCTTCTTGCGTTTTTCTTCCTCCATGCGAATCTTTATAAAGCAGGAGGTAATCATGAAAAAATACCCGTCTTTATCATTAATTGCTTTATGTGTGTCCTTGTCAGGTTGTGCAGCTGGACCTCGTCATTATGCTCAAGACGAATCTCGGGCTTTGAATTTAGCGCGAGCCGGGGGCATCTACGATTTGGATTTGAGAGATTCCCACGATGGTACCCACTCTTATAGCAAGGGGATGTTGGTTCCATTGCTTGATCTCGCTAGGCTAACTACTTCATTTGATGATCCGCTTCGGCGTCTTTCTGGTACGCAGACGTTCGCGTTTAACGCTACCGATATAATGATTACACCAGACAATCCCTCGGCTAGACCAAGTCTAATGGGATGGATGCCCGCATCTGCTGCTACCTCAGAATCTCAGGCTTATGAGAAATATGTGCATCTTGTCGATCAGGCTATCCAGCATGTGGCCGATGATATGGCATTGAATGTCACTAAACTGAGTAATGTAGAAACGCCAGAAATTGATGGTCATCCCATGATTCTTTGGTCTGTTGAAAGCGCTGAGCATGGATGCGGTATTGGTCAATGTGTGGTTGCTTACAACATTACTACTCCTTATCTCTGGAAGAGCCCGCTCTACATTAAAGATGGTGAGTCCGAAAGCTATAACATCGCCGCTAATCACCTGAAGAACTATTCTCGCTTTGTGTTCCGTCAGTCAGGATCACAAGACTTTCCAATTGATGAGTTTTATAGAGCCGTCAGTGCTGCATTGCCATCGTGGATGGTGATCTATTTTCCACCAAACCATGTGGTGAAGAATGGCCAATCTCTCCCATATCCAGTGTTGTATGAGCAAGGGGAACAACTGCTGTTTAAGGAGCCTGCATTATGAAAAGTGAATATCAGGATCTAGACAATATTGTTTTGGCGATGGATGAAGTCCAAACGGATCCCACAATTCTTACTTACCTGATCAGTCATCTATTGACGAGAAATTCGGTGTTTCATCAGCCTAGAGTTGGATGTGTCAAATGCAAGAGCACGGGAGAATTAGTCTATCCCCATAGCTGGATTGAGCTTTCAGGTGGTTGGACTGTTGATCTTAGACTGAATCAGGCTTTCAACACGTTCGACCGTTATCCGCAAGGCATTTTCGAGCCATCATCCTACCGGAACCTTCAGTATTTCGGTATGCCCCTTACCGTGCCCGAATTCGAACCATCTGAACTCGATGAAATGACTGATTTTATGTTTTCCAAGTTATTCAGTGTGCAAGGACTGGATACTCGAGTGAGCGGAGGTTGCTATGACTGCATTTGAGTGGGGAATGCTTGGGCTATTCCTATTTTTTAGTTTGGTCACCTTCTGGTGTCTTTACAGCTATAGGGCCAACCAGAAATTGTCAGGCCAAGGCAAATCTCAAGCTGAAGAGTGGGAGGGAAAACATGAGTCAAAATCTCAAAAATGATTTAGTAAATATAATGTTGCTTGGTGTTCTGCTATTCGGATTGATGCTGGCTCAAGACTCTGGATGGGGATTCTTGCTTGCAGGTTTGCCATTAGCTATTTGGTGTTTTAAAGCTTTCGCATTTATCCAACGCAAATGGTGGCTAGCCGTTCCATTTTGGTGTGCACTTACTTATTTGTGTTGGCAAATGTCTTTAGCGCTTTGGATTGGATATATAGTGGTTGCAATTTTTAAATATCCAATTGATTTAAATAGTAATTACCAAATAAAGAATCGTAAAAAGGTGAAAAGTCGTAAGCACGATTCAGAGTTCTATGGTGATTACACCTCAATAGATATAGATAAACGCGGGCATTTAGGTACTGGTATTGGCATTCCTGATAGCTTTGATTACGACTACCGAAACCATATTAGGTTTGATGATTGATTTTTGGTCCTTAGCTGGTTCCTTTTGAGTACACATCAATGGAACTAGCCATCATACTGGTTTTACTACCAACAGAACCACCTAAACCAGACCAGAGATAAAGCACTACTTATAACAGACTGTGGAGACTTAGATGTTCATTCGAGCTTACCTTCGCGCATCAACCAAAGAACAAAATGCAGAACGGGCACGTGAATCACTCATTCAGTTTGCTGCTCAGCATGGCCAGCGAATTGCTGCCTTTTATATAGAGAATGTTTCTGGGGCCACGTTGTATAGGCCTGAGTTGATGCGTTTGATTGTCGAGTCAGGTGAGGGTGACATTGTGCTGGTTGAACAAATCGACCGTCTGGCGCGGCTCAAGCAAAGTGATTGGGATACGTTGAAACAAAAGCTGGCCAGCAAACGTCTAGCCATTGTTTCACCGGAACTTCCTACCAGTTGGCTGGCTTTGCAACAACATAGCGAAACTGACTTTACCGGCGCTATTTTACAGGCGGTCAATGCCATGATGTTGGACATGCTCGCTGCCGTTGCTCGTAAAGATTATGATGACCGGCGACGCCGTCAATCTCAGGGGATCGCAAAGGCGAAATCCGATGGTAAATATAATGGGCGTCAACCAGATCTGAAACGTCATCAGCACATAGCCAGTCTATTGAAGACTGGCCATAGCTATAGTGACATTCAGGACATGCTGGGATGTTCGCGGCACCTGATTGCAACTATCTCGAAGAATCTCGGTAGTACAGGGCAGTAATTCCACGACTTTCTGCCGTATCATTTCCTTGATTACGGCAATCTAACTTCCTCACATTGACAATCTGTTATCACTTCTCCAAAAATTTGGTTTCAACTCAAATAAGTTGAGAAAAACCATAATAGTGATAAGGTATGCAACCGTGATAATTCCCCAATTTTATGGTTAAAAAACACCGTGGAGAGAGCATGATCCGCTGCCACCTAGCCCGATTAATGGGTGAGAGAAAAATGCGCATTAGCGACGTGATGCGAGAAACCGGCCTCAGCCGTACCACCGTCACGCTACTGTACAAAGAAACTGCGCTTAAGGTGGACTTAGAGGCATTAGATAAACTGTGCGATTTGTTTAACTGCGATATACACGAACTACTCGAAAAATCGCCCGCGGCCTCCGCTGTGAATGAGAATACAAAATGACCCTAATTAACATCAAAGACCTCGAAGCACATCTCTGGCATGCAGCCCACATTATTACCGGGCCTATCGATGCATCGGACTACAAGACTTACATTTTCCCGATCCTCTTTTTTAAGCGCATTTGCGATGTGTACGACGAGGAATTTATCGACGCCATGGAGCAAGTGGGGGATGAAGAGCTTGCTAAAGGCGACATGTTTCACCGCATTCAAATTCCACAAGAGTGCCACTGGAAAGACGTTTTTGCCGAAACCAAAGACATAGGCCAAGCCTTAAAAGATGCGTTTCGCGGTATTGAACTGGCTAACCCAAAGCTACACGGCATATTCGGTGATGCCAGTTGGACCAACAAAGAACGCCTGTCGGATGAACTCTTAGCTACCCTGCTTAACCATTTCAACAAAGTGAACCTGGGGGTGGCGTCTGTTCGCGACGATGATATGGGCCGAGCATACGAGTACCTCATCAAGCGCTTTGCAGACAAAGCTAACAAAAAAGCCGGGGAATTCTATACCCCGCGCACCATTGTTCGTTTAATGGTTAATATCCTCGACCCGCAAGCCGGTGAAAGCGTCTACGACCCAGCCTGCGGTACGGGCGGGATGTTGCTTGAAACCATCCATCACGTAAAAGAAAACGGCGGAGACCCACGCCTGTTAAAAATTAAAGGCCAAGAAAAGAACCTCACCACCGAAGCCATTGCCCGCATGAACCTGTTTTTACATGGACAGGAAGATTTCGACATCGTTCGTGGCGACACGCTGCGCGAGCCTAAGTTTTTGGTGAATGATCGCCTAGAAACCTTTGATTGTGTAATCGCCAACCCGCCATTTAGCCTCAAAGAATGGGGCTATGATCTCTGGTCTGCCGACCCTTATGGCCGTAAACAATATGGTTTAGCACCTAAAACCAACGGTGATTTTGCTTGGGTGCAACATATGTTTGCCTCGTTAAACGATCAAGGTCGTATGGCAGTGGTATTGCCCCATGGCGTACTATTTCGTGGTGGGGCCGAAGGTGCAATCCGCACCAAGCTGCTGCAAGAAAACCGCATCGAAGCCATCATCGGCGTAGCGTCAAACCTGTTTTATGGCACAGGCATTCCTGCCTGTATTTTAGTGCTGCGCAAATCACGCCCAGCCGATCATCAAGACCACGTGCTGATCATTAATGCAGAAGAAATCTTCACCAAAGGCCGTGCGCAAAATACCCTGTCTAATGAGCAAGCAGACAAAATTTTTAACATCTATCGTCAGCAAGAAACCTTAGGCCCTAAAGCCGAAGAAATCGAAGGCGTTGCGCGCTGGGTCGCGTTAACTGAGATTGAAGAAAACGACTTCAACCTCAATATCGCGCGTTATGTACAAAAACCACTGGAAGAAGAAACCATCACAGTGGAAGAAGCGCTAAAAGACTTCCAACAAAAACTAGCCGCCCTGGAGCAAGCCGAAAATGAACTGGAAGCACTGCTGATCAAGGAAGGGTTTGAACTATGAGCAAAAAGCTCACGGTGATGGTGTCATCCACAGTTTATGGCGTAGAAGAGCTGCTCGACCGCGTATATTCACTGCTAACCGCCTTTGGTTATGAAGTTTGGATGTCGCATAAAGGCACAGTACCGGTATCGTCTAACGAAACCGCCTTTGAAAGCTGCTTAAAAGCAGTAGAAAAATGCGACCTATTTTTAGGCATTATTACCCCGCAATACGGTAGTGGCGTTGATGCAACTGGCCTATCCATAACCCATAAAGAGATGAAAAAAGCCATCGAGCTCAATAAACCTCGCTGGTTTTTAGCGCACGATCAAGTCGTCTTTGCCCGCCGCCTATTAATGGATTTAGGTTACAAAACCCAAGAACAGCGCTCAGAATTGACACTGCGCAAAGGCGCAGCGTCCATTTCCAATATTAAGGTGATCGACTTATACGAAGACGCCACCATGGAACAACTGCCACTGGATGATCGCCAAGGCAACTGGGTACAAAAGTTCGATCGTGACGACGACGCCAACCTTTTTGTGGTCGCGCAATTCTCTCGCTATCAAGACGTAGAGCAGCGCCTGACCGAACATTTTCAAAATGTCAGTCAAGTGAGCGCCTCAGTAGGAGCAAGCAATGAGTAAAACGGCCGCACAACTCAAGCAACTATTGTCGCTGGGCGAAAATCAAACCCTTGAATACCTTACAAGCTGCGAGTTAAAACACTGCGGTCCGCAAGTATGTGCCTTTTTAAATACCCAAGGTGGTTACCTGCTATGTGGAGTCGATGACAATGGCCAAATCAAGGGCGTAGAGCATGCCGAACAAGTAGCTGAACAGCTCGAAAGCCAGCTTAAATCGGCCATTCAACCGCCAGTACTGTTTTCGGTAGAAGTACAGCAAGTTGAAAATAAACAGTTATTAGTGGTTGAAGTCCCGGCCGGAAAAGACATCCCCTACGCCTTTAACAGTGACATCTACATACGTGCTGGCGAACAAACCCAAAAAGCCGATGTCGATACCATCCGCGACATGGTCATGCGCAAGCAAGTAGAGCCTACCCGCTGGGAGCGTTTGTTCTCGTCTGAACTCGACGAACAAGGTTTATCAGCCAGCGCTTGTAAAAAACTGCTATCCGCCAAACGCATTCCCAAAGAAGTCGCGCAAGCCGAACAAGGCTTACTGCACCAGTTGCAATTGTTATCTTTGGCCAAATACGGCCGCTTAACCAATGCCGCCGATGTGTTATTGGCCAGTGCACCGGGTAAACGCCATCCGCAAGCCCGCGTGCGTGCTGTGTGTTATCGCCATAAGGCCGACGACGAATATCAGGATTTACAGCACCTCGATGGTCCAATGGCCGAGGTGATCGAGCAGCTGATTACCTTTGTGATGCGCAATACGCCATCGCGCGCACGCTTTAGCAGCGCTAATAATCAGCGCGAAGACATCCCCATGTACCCAGAACAAGCGGTACGCGAAGCCATTGTCAATGCCTTTGCCCACCGCGATTACAGCAACTTTGCCGGCGGCATTAAGGTTGAAGTTAGCCCTGCGCACCTGCAAATATGGAACGCCGGTGCGTTTCCGCAAGGCATCGACGAGCACAAAATTCAGCAAGGCCATATCTCGGTACTGCGTAACCCCGACATCGCCCACGGTTTATACCTGCAAGGCTATATGGAAAAGCTTGGCCGCGGCAGTGTGGTGATCCAAGATGCTTGCAAAGCAGCGGGCCTACCCGCGCCAAAATGGCACTCCGACAGCAGCACCGGCGTGACTTTGACCCTGTTCGCCACGGAAGTCACCACGGAAGTCACCACGGAAGTCACCACGGAAGTCACCACGGAAGTCGCACGGATGATCAGCCTCATGAGCCAAGAGCACAGCCGCGACGAATTAATGGCATTAATGGCACTGAAAAACGCTGAGCATTTCCGTAAGCACTACTTAAAACCGGCGCTGGAGATCACCCCAGCCTTGGTAGAAATGACCATTCCAGACAAGCCAACCAGCCGTAACCAAAAATACCGTTTAACCGCGCTTGGTCAGCAGCTAAAGCAGCAACTAAGCGATAAGAAGACATCATGAGCGCATTAAATAAGAAAAAATTAGAGGACTTACTCTGGGGCGCAGCCGAATTTTTACGCGGCCAAATCGACGCCTCAGACTACAAGCAGTACATATTCCCGCTACTATTTTATAAGCGCTTGTCGGATGTGTATTTGGAAGAATACACCGAAGCATTGGAGATCCATGAAGGCGATGCCGAATACGCTGCCATGCCCATGTTCCACCGTTTTGATATTCCCAAGGAAGCCCGCTGGGAAAAGGTGCGCCACACCAGCAAAAACATTGGTGAAGCCATTCAAAACGCACTGCGTTTAATTGAAGCCAACAACCCGCGCTTACATGGGGTGTTTGGTGATGCCCAGTGGACTAACAAAGAGCGTTTACCCGATCACCTGCTGTCTGATCTGATTGAGCACTTCAGTAAAATTCCGCTGGGGATTAAATCGGTCGCTCAGGATGACCTGGGTGAGGCCTACGAATACCTAATCAAAAAATTCGCCGACGACTCAGGCCATACCGCCGCCGAGTTTTATACCAACCGCACCGTCGTACATCTAATGACGCGCATCATGGGTCTAAAACCCGGTGAAACAGCTTATGACCCCACCTGCGGCACCGGCGGCATGTTACTTAATGCGGTAATGGATTTACGCTCTCAGGGCAAAGAATGGAGATCAGTGCATCTCTATGGCCAAGAAGTAAACCTGCTCACCTCAGCCATCGCCCGAATGAATATGTTCCTGCACGACATCGAAGAGTTCGATGTGCTGCGCGGCGATACTCTGGCCGAACCCAAGTTTATTGAAAACGATCAACTCAAGCAGTTTGATGTGATATTCGCTAACCCGCCTTATTCCATCAAAAAGTGGAACCGCGATAAGTTTGCCGCCGACCCTTACGGCCGCAACCTCTACGGCGTACCACCGCAGGGCTGTGCCGATTATGCGTTTTACACCCATATCATAAAAAGTCTGAAACCCGACACTGGCCGCGCCGCCATGCTCTGGCCACACGGCGTGTTGTTCCGTGATTCCGAGCAAAGCATTCGTAAACAAGTGATTGAGTCGGATATTATCGAGGCGGTGATTGGCCTTGGGCCAAACTTGTTTTACAACTCGCCGATGGAATCATGTGTAATTATTCTGAGTGCAAATAAAAATCGAAAAGGTTTTATTCGGCTGGTTAGCTGTAAAGATGAGCTCGCGAAGTCCAAAAATTATAGCTTCTTGTCCGAGTCAAACATAAGCAAAATTCTTGAGCTGTATAGAGGTGAAGGGGCAGAAAACCAAGTTGTGGATGTCTCTATTGAAGAGGTTGCAAGAAATCAGTACAGCTTGAATTTAGCCTTGTATTTTGATTTTGGAAAAAATGAAGATATATCAACACAAGAAGTCGTTGAAATGTATTTTGCATCAAAGGTTAAATCAAAACGCCACGTTTCTGATGCTCTTTCGGGTTTGTCTTCAATAGGTTATGAGGTGGGCTTGTAATGGTAAAGTTAAAAGATGTCTTGTTTGAGCAGCCCAGAAAAAACTTCAATCCGGAAAGTGAAAACATAGAGTTTTGTGTTAGGGATGAAGATTTTGATACTGATTATTTGTTCTTCAGAAGAAAAACTCCTTTGCATGAAGCTGGGCCGACTTTTCACAGGCACTTCAAACCTTACGAAATTCTGTATATGACGAGAAACCCCAGATTGAGAAAGGTTGCTCAACCAGATTTTGAGGGGGTTGCGGCAAATACAACGCTTGTTCTAAACGAGATTAAAAATTCTGAGACGCTGATACCGGGAATGGCTAAGTATGTGCTTAGTTCAAATAAATTTCATGAATATGCAAAGTCAGTCCAAGTTGGGTCAACAAACCCATTTACTAAATGGCGGGATTTGAAAGAGTTTGAATTCATTCCACCCAATGAGACTCGGCAACGAGAGCTTCTTATTCTGTTAAATAAAATTGAGGATAATTTAAAGAATTTAGAATATTTCACGGATAGCTTGAACATTCTTGAAAGAAAGATTTCTTATGATTTCTTCAGTAGTAACGCGAAGAGTTTTGTTAAGATGTCTTCTATTCTAGAAGGGGTACCAGAAAGTGGGTACTCACCAAATGAGCACTGGGAAGACACTAAAAAATACGTATTAAATCTTAGCTGTTTAACAAAGTCTGGATATAAATTTTCAAAGTTAAAACCAATTCTTGAGGCTGACTTTTCTGCTGGAAAAGCCTTATCTAAGGGAGACTTTTTAATCTCAAGAGCTAATACATTTGAGCTTGTTGGGCTGTGTGGAATTTTCGATTTGGCTCGAAATGACATTATCTTTCCCGACACCATGTGGAGACTAAATTTTAAGCAGGGTGTTGATAAAGAGCTAATTTTAAATTTTCTACTATCGCCGCAAGGAAGGCTATCAATTCAGAAGTTAGCAGCTGGAACAAGTGGCAGCATGAAGAAAATAAACAAAGCTGGTTTCGCATCAATTATGGTTCCGAAAATAGATACCTCAATAGGAAAAGCTTATTGTAAGGTCGTATCAAATTTACGCCTATCTCATGAGGAGTCATGTTCCAAGAAGGATAGATTGATTCAGCTTAGAAAAAGTGTTGTAGAGGAATTGGTAGGTTAATATGTTTAACGAACAGACCGTCACAGAAAATGGAATTATCGACCGCTTAAAAGTTTTAAGCGGCATAAAGTGGACTTACTGCCACGGTGAGAACCTGCCTAAGCAAGCGCAGGATATCTTCGTCGATGAGTGGTTCAAAGACGCGTTGTGTTCGTTAAACCCTGATATTGCCAAGCAGCCGGATTACGCCGATGAAGTGATTTATAAGCTGCGTGGTGTGGTGCTGGAAGTGCGTCACACCGGCTTGGTAAAAGCTAATGAGAACTTTCATGAATGGTTAATGGCCGAAAAGACCTTGCCCTTTGGTGAGAATGGCGACCATATCACTATCAACCTGATTGATTTCGACAATATCAGTAATAACCACTTTGTGGTGTCGCAACAGGTGCACTATATCGCGGCGACCGAAGTCTATTTTGATATTGTGCTCTATGTAAACGGTATTCCACTGGTGGTGGGCGAAGTGAAAACTGCCACCCGCCCGAGTGTGACCTGGCAAGACGGCGCCGCTGATTTTATGGGCGGCAAAAAGCACTACTGGAAGAATGTTGAACCCTATTTTGTACCCAACCTGCTGTGTTTTGCCAGTGAAGGCAAAACCTTTGCTTATGGCGCGATTAACGCTCGGGTAAAAGATTGGGGCCCTTGGCACAATACCGACCTGCGCGATGACATTCTGCCCGGCTTGGCATCGGTGCTGGACAGCTGTGAGGGTTTGTTAAACCCGCAAACCTTATTGCAGTTGCTGGAATCTTTCGCGCTGTTTTCAACGGTTAAAACCGGTAAGAACACACCACCCAAGCGCATTAAAATTCTGCCGCGTTACCCCCAGTTTGAAGCGGCCAAGCAAATTGTAGACCGTGTGCGCAAAGGCTACCCGAAGAAAGGACTGATCTGGCATTTCCAGGGCTCGGGTAAATCGTTATTGATGCTCTACGCCGCCAAGATGCTGCGCAGTGACAATGCCCTGAAAAACCCCACCGTATTGATCGTGGTAGACCGCCGCGACCTGGATAGCCAAATCAACGAGACTTTTGGTGGTGCGGATGTTAAAAACCTTATCAAGGTACAAAGCTGCAAAAAGCTCGGCGAACATATCGAGCAAGACAGCCGTGGCATTTTAATTACCACCATCTTTAAGTTTAAAGATGTCGAGATAGACGATAGCAACCCCAACGGCCTCAACAGCCGCGACAACATTATTGTGTTGGTGGACGAAGCCCACCGCACGCAGGAAGGTGGCTTGGGCGAGAAAATGCGCTGGGCCCTTCCCAATGCGCACTTCTATGGTTTAACCGGTACACCGATTTCGGGTATCGACCGCAATACCTTCAAGCTATTCGGTGCCGAGGAAGACCCCGGTCGCTACATGAATCGCTACAGCTACAAGCAGTCGATCCGCGATGGCGCCACTAACCCAGTGAAGTTTGAACCTCGCTTGGCGGAATTGCGGGTTGATAGGGATGCGATTAACGAAGAGTTTGAAAAACTTGCCAAAGAAAATAACTTGGACGACGAAGAAAAGGCTGCACTCTCAAAACGCGCCGGTAAGCTAGCGGTGATGCTCAAAGCGCCTAAACGCATGGCCGCCGTCAGCAATGATATTGCTGAACATTTTACCAGCCACGTAATGCCGAAAAAGATGAAAGGCATGGTGGTCGTGTACGACCGCGAAGCCTGTGTGCAGATGTACTACTTGTTGGGTGAAAAGCTCGGCTTTGATGCCGTTGAAGTAGTGATGAACGTCGACCAGGCACCCGTAAAAGCCGAAGAAGGCGGTAAAAAAGACAAGCTCAATAAAGACTGGCGTAAATGGCACGACGATCTAGAGTTGCCGATTAAACAGGCAGATTTTGAGCGTTGGCAGCAGATTGATGCCGAAGACCAAACCCAGAAAGACTTAATCGAAAGCTTTAAAGACCCCAAGCATCCGTTGCAGCTGATCATCGTCACCGCCAAGTTACTTACTGGCTTTGACGCACCTATCTGCTATTGCATGTACTTAGATAAGCCGCTGCGTGACCACACGCTGTTGCAGGCCATGTGCCGTACCAACCGTTTGTACGAAACAGACGAAGTGCGCAAAGACATGGGCCTGATCATTGATTACCTCGGTGTGTTTGAAAACCTGCGCACCGCGCTGGCCTACAACCCGGAAGAAATCGATGGCGTGGTAGAAGGCATTGAAGCCTTTAAAGAATTATTACCCGCCCAGTTAGATAAATGTTTGTCCTTCTTCCCGGGTGTTGACCGTACCTTGGAAGGTTTCGAAGGCATTATGGCGGCACAAGAGTGCTTGCCAACCAATGAAAAGCGCGATGAATTTGCCGCCAGCTTTGGCGTACTAGCCAAGCTATGGTCGGCCATTAACCCAGACACCTTCTTAGCCCCGTATCGCAAAGACTATAAATGGCTGGCACAGATCTATGAATCGGTGCGCCCAGTCGGCCAGACCGGTGCTTTGGTGTGGGCGGCGCTTGGCCCTGAAACCATCAAGATGATCCATGAGCATACCGACATCAATCGTATCCGCGACGATATCGACGAGCTGATCATGGATGAGCACGCCATATTCACCCTGACCGACAAAGAACAAGAGCAACGCGCCAAACGCCTGGAAATTGACTTGATGGGCCGCCTGCGTGGCAGTAACGACCCTAAGTTTGTCGAGTTAGGTGAACGCCTAGAAAAGTTACGCCAAGACTACGAAGCCGGTGTCATCAAAGCCATCGACTGGTTAAAAGGCCTGTTAGATGCCGCTAAAGACACGGTGCAGGCCGAGCGTGAAACCGGCGAGCATGTCGTTACGGAAGAGGACAACAAACAGGCCTTAACCAAGCTCTTTCTGGAAACTCGCCCAGAAACCACGCCAAAGCTAATCGGCGATGTGGTAGAGCAGATCGACAAAATCGTTAAAGCCACCCGGTTTGAAGGCTGGCAAAACTCCAACAGTGGTCCGCGCGAAATCCAGAAGGCACTATTGGTGACACTGGCTCAGTTTGGCTTGGGCAAAGACAAAGAGCTGTTTAATAAGGCGTATGGGTACATAGAAGAGCATTATTAAAATGGAATTTAGAGTAATTAAGCGCGATACCAGGATATCTGGGGCGCACTGCAACGTTGTTTTCCTGCGTATTGATCATTGGAATGATTATTCCTTCGTGACGCAGTTTCACATGGTTGTGTATGACAAACATGGTACTAGCCATGATATTGGTGACGTCAAAATTGGCTTTAAAGGCCAAACAATTGAAACAGCTACCTATGAAAAGCTTGGCGATGTATTTACAGAGCTTGATGACGAGTATTTCTCACTGGGAGAGTCTATCGGCTTTTATAAAGCTATCTCAGCACTTGGTGATGAAGGGCGTAACATATTAAAGAAGTTGAACGATCTAGCCAGTACCCCAGCTCTTATTGAAAGTATTAGAGAGGAGGATGTCTTTAGTGTATCGCTGTTAAGAGATACAAGCCTATCGGTGATTAAAGGACAGTATCAAAGAGTCTTAAACGGAGGCAAAGAGCTTACCGATTTTGAGTTTTCCTATGTCAGAGAAGGTTCTGAAAAGTTTAGTAGTATTACACTCGATTTTGATGTGGCCGTCGAGTCAAAGCCTAGTACTAATATCCATGCGATTATCGGGAGAAATGGCGTTGGTAAGACAACGTTGCTCAATGACATGATCAACGCAGTGACCAATTCCTCCGCTTCTATGGGGAAATTTATAGATCGATCTGGGTGGCGCGAGAGTGATATAGATGACGAATATTTTAGTAGCTTAGTGTCTGTTTCTTTTAGTGCATTTGACCCATTTGTACCTCCAAATGAACAACCAGACCCAGCAAAGGGTACTTGTTACTATTACATTGGTTTAAAGGACGTTCGCACGAAAGGATATCATAGAGATATAGACTCATTGCAGGCTGATTGTTGCAAAGCGCTAACGACTTGTTTCAACGATCCTGACAAAGATAAATTGTGGTGCAATGCCATTGAAGATCTTGGTTATGATGAGAATTTTTCTTCTGCTGATTTACTGAATTTGAGGGAGTGCTTTTTCAAAACTAAACAGACAATGAAAAAGCAGATTGATTCAAATGATTTTAAAGAAAGTTATCTTGGTGAAATCAAGCCAATCCTAGACGGACTAAGCTCTGGGCACGCTATTGTATTGCTAACTATAACTAGATTAGTTGCAACAGTTCAGGAGAAAACCTTAGTTTTAATCGATGAGCCAGAAAGTCATCTTCACCCTCCGTTGCTAGCGGCTTTTGTTCGTGCGCTTTCAGAGTTGCTATTGGCAATGAATGGAGTATCAATCATTGCGACGCACTCACCTGTTGTACTTCAAGAAATACCGAGAAAGTGTGTGTGGAAGGTTTATCGTCAAGGTGACAATACGATAGTTGATCGGCCTAAAGTTGAAACCTTTGCTGAGAATCTAGGTGTCTTGACCAGCGAAGTTTTTAGCCTAGAGGTTGAGCTATCAGGTTTTCATAACATGCTTAAGAAGTCCGTAGACAACGGCGCCTCATACCAAGAAATTCTCCAGGGTTATGGGAATCAAATTGGGTATGAAGGTCGGGCTATCTTAAAGGCGCTAATTTCAGATCGTGATAAGGGACGCTCTGATGATTAAGATAAAACTATCAGAAGACTATAGTTACAATGATGTTTTGGAACTGTGTGCAGAGGGTATAACCGGCAACGCTCAGTTAAGAAAGCAAGTTTATAATGAGCGCGCAAACTTCTTGCCATTTAAAGACGAATATGAACAAGCAGCAACCAAATCCCAGCTCTTTTCTATACCGTCAATAGATACAAGCACAACACAAAACCCTAATGTTATTGGCCCTTTGAAAAAAAATGATCTTGAGAGGCTCTACACTCAGTATTTTGCAGATAAAAATAAGCCTGCCAGGAAGGTGTATGATGCAATTAAAAATTCAGCCAAAGAAAGTTGTCCATTTTGTGGTGGGATAGGGACGCCCAAAAATGTTGATCACTTTCTACCTAAAGCTCATTTTCCGCAATTTTCTGTTTTGCCTTTTAACCTTGTTCCAGCATGCAGGGATTGCAATATGGAGAGTAAAGGGCATGGTTACGCGATAAAAGAAGAAGAGCAAATAATCCACCCATACTTTGAAGCTGCACATTTCTTTAATGAGCAGTGGATCTTCGCAAATTATTCAGCTGGGACCGGTGACGATGATCCTGGTTTTTTTGAATACTGTGTTGTGCCGCCAGTCACATGGTCTGAAACTGATAAAAAGAGAGTTGAAAAGTATTTTAAGGATTTTGATTTAGCTACTAGATACGCTACGCAAGCTGCGAAACATTTGAAAACTGTACTCGCGCAAATTAATCGAAATTTAAATAAAAATGTCCCTGTCGAAGAGATTATCGAAGACTTACTAGAGCCAGTTTTAGATGAGTGTGAGTTTGTGAATCATTGGCAGTATGCAATGTATCAGGGACTGATACGGTTTTTAACTGAATGAATGGCCTTTGGTTAAAAGAGATAGTTTGTACAAAACGCAACTATCCGGAAATTCCGGATAGTTGGATTAGAAGGTACTTGGCCACTACAAGTTCGATGCAATTTTGTCTGTAGGCTACAGGGTTGGTTCTAAACGAGGTAAACCGTTTAACCATAAGTGGTGCAGTTATTATCTGAAATCTGGGGCTGATTATGAACCATTCAATCAAGAGACTAGTCGAGCTCTTCAGACCAAACAGTATCACACCTTTTTAATGTATTGACTATAAAGGGTTTTCATTCTTGATATCGTCGATATTGCCTGCCATTTGGAAGAGGTTAGTGTCATTCCACTTACATAGCTGGCGCATTCTCATCAGATTAGCGTTAGCTCTACGGATGATGGCAAAAGCGTCCTCAACTACCTCAATCACAGGTTTTTCCCAGTCTTGAGCAAGGGAAAAGGTTGATCGTAGATAGCGATACTGGTCGCCACGAGACAAATAATGGCTGATGACGTTATAGCCATCAGTTCCTTTTTTACGAGTGAACTCATTGTAGAACCAGTACATTTCAAACTTTCTATCTCGTAGTCGTACTCTGCAGCCGTAGTGTCCCGGATAACCGGGTGTTTCCTTACCTCGATGAACTTTGTTATGTTGCCAAAATAGATCTGAAATCCGGCGTGCTATGTAGTAATAACGCAGTTGTTCCAGCTCAACAGACTTGTGTACGTAACGTAAATACTGTTGTGATGACGAATGGGTGAAAAGCATTGCCTCGTCGTGATCTATCTTCTTGTCATCGCTTGAGACAAAAGTATTCCAAGCAGCAATTTGTTTTTCCAAAGTCGTAAATGGATTAGAAGTGTCAGTCATAGAATTATCCTCTGTGTCGTAAATACATAGTCAGTCTATTGCTGCATGCCTTCTTTCATCCGCCGTCTTCATGCCCTTTTTGGGCACTTAGGTCTTTTTGGTATGACGCCCTAGCCAGGAGACCTAGCCAATTCCTATCCAGATAATTATCTGATGGGGGACCTAGACTGGTTTATTCCATACAAGCGACATCGTCTTCAAAAGACCTGAGCTAAATGATTCATTTTTAATGGGGGACATGGCGTTAAGAGGTGTAAATCACTAGGTCTCTAAACTTTCACATGTGAAAGTTTTCTCTGAGTATTCACTGGCGCACAAATTGATACGGTAATGTCGGCCAACTCATCAGTGGCTTAGATTTTTGCTCTTCAGTGGCTGTTTTTAATCTACATGTTGAATAAATGTCATTAAATATCAGCATCTTGAAGTTTATTATTGAAGTTCCAAAAAAGGGCAGTTCCAGCGGTCTGCTTAGTTTGTCTTTTTCGAGATGATTGCTCCTGCAAGTTAGATAATAAACAGGAGTCATCATGACGGGTAATAACCAACCTAAACAAGAAGAACGGTTACTGACTTATGCTGAAGTGTGTGACGTTTTGCAAACGTCACAAGCCACACTTCGCCGTTACGTGCGCGATGGACGTTTTCCTCCTCCAATAAAACCCAATCCCAATGGTCGTACTGTTCGCTTTCGGTACAGCGACATCACAGCTTGGTTGAGTGATTTGTGATGGGGGTTAGTGATGCAATATAAGTTGCAGGATGATGGGCTCTATTGCTTGTCCTCTGATCGGTGGCTGCGAATAGGTGGTTGGATTCAGGTGTTGGCTCGCACTCGTTTAACTGACAAACGACATGGGCATGGAGCGCTGCTAGAGTGGCAAAATTTTGATGGGGTTAGGTTACGTGAAGTTGTGTATGCCAGAGACCTGAATAGTGATAATGCACGTCAGATCAGGGATATGCTGGTCGATACTGGGTATCCCTTAACTCCTGGCCAGTCAAGTTGGAGTAGGCTTCAACATTATCTAATAGAGCAGATGGCTCTTGCTGCTCCGGCGACAGTGGTTAATCGAACAGGCTGGCATGGTTCAGTGTTTGCAACCAGTAACTGGACTATCGGTTCAGCTGACGAACCGCACCATTTCGTAGGTCAGCTATCTGGTTCTACAACGTTAGAGGAATCCGGAAGTCTCAGCGATTGGCAGACTTATGTCGGTCAGCTATGCCGAGGCAACCCGTTAGCAATATTCAGTATTGGAACGGCGCTGGCTGCCCCACTAATCGCATCTTCTGGTATGGAAAATGGCGCCATTCATCTGGTTGGGGCATCGTCGACTGGGAAAACGACCTTGTTGCAATTGGCGGCCAGCGTCTATGGGAGCAACCGCTATGTCCGCAGTTGGATTTCAACCAGTAACGGACTAGCGGCAGTCTCTTCAGAGCATAACGACATGTTGTTGCCGTTGGACGAAATCGGAATGGCACGCCCGGAAGACATCGATACAGCCATTTATCAGATCATGAACGGCTCTGGGAAGCTACGCGCCAACGTTTCCGGCGAGCTGGCCATGACTTCTCATTGGCGAACGCTGGTGTTAAGTAGTGGAGAAGTCTGGATTGCAGAGCTACTTCAGCAGATCGGTAAACCGTTACGCGCTGGCCAGCAGATACGCCTGGTGGAGCTCCCTGTGTTTGGGACCTACGGTGCGTTCGACGAATTGCATGGTCACAAGCATTCTCAGCAATTTGTGGACGAGCTTAAATCGTCTTGTCAGCACTACCATGGCACCGTAATTCGCGAGTGGATTTCGTTACTGACCGAGCGTCATGACGAGCTGAATAGCTACCTGAGTCACGAAATTGGTCGCCTAAGCGGTATTTGGATAAGCGACCAGATGGCATCGCAGGTGCAACGAGTCATCAGGCGGTTTGCCCTCATCGGGGCGGCACTTTGTCTCGGTAGTAGGAATTTTATTCTCCCTTGGAGCGAGGAAGAGTCCTTGGCAGCCGTCCACCGAACCTTGAAGGCTTGGCTGGACAATCGAGGCCACTCCAGAAATTCCGAGGAATTCCGGCTTCTCAAAGCGCTGGAACGAGCAATGAAAGTCTGGGAGCGCAGTCTCAGTGATATTGAGCAAGCGAGAGGTCATGGGGTCGCTGGTTTTCGACGCTCGCACGAGGGATGTGAGTTGTGGTTGATTTATAAATCGCACTTCCTGAAGCGGCTCGGACTGCCGACCCATTACATGAGGGAAGTGGAGGTGCTGTTACAACGCAATTGCTTGGTAACGAATGAGCGCTCTAGGGGAACCTATAAGACGCGGATTAATGGTGAGTTTCAACGTTTTTTTGCGCTCAAACCTGACCAAGTTAGGCGCCATCTTGAAGATTTAGAGAGGGTTGAACATGACGACTAGCTCAGTGTTCCCACTTTCCCACATTTCCCTGTTCGATTTTGAGGTAAAGGAGTATCAACATGACTGAAAAAGAGATGCTTCAGCGCATGCTGATGGATATGTCATTGCTTAAAAAACTGATTACCGATCATATCAAAAACGAGCAACGTCCTGACACAACAAAGGAAATCCTGACAGTTGAGGAATGTGCTGAGCTGACAGGGTTAAAGAAAAGCACTTTGTACCGGTTGACTCACGAACGCAAGATCCCATTTTTCAAACCTAATGGCAATCGGGTGTTCTTCAGGCGAGCAGATATCTTGGCTTGGCTGCAGAGTAATCGTGTGGCGTCTTCTGATGAGATTGATAAAGCCGCTGCTGATCATCTAGTTGCTAACCGAAAATTGTATGGCCGGAGATACTAAATATTGCTTTAACTTTATGAAAGTAAAAATTCGTAGAATTGGGCGTTACATGTCACGACTATGCTATCGTGACATGTAACGATATGATGTTTTTACGGGGATGGTATCGCCTCAACTTCTTTGCCAATAAACCAACCACTATTCTTTACTCTTTCTAGGGCTGCTGTTGGATCTGATGACCAAAGCACAAGAGCGAGAGACTCTTCAGCTCTACTGCATGTTACGTAAAGTAAACGTAGTGTTCGATCAATGGTTGTTTCTTTGCCTTTATTTATGTTTTCGCTGTCGCTTTTGCTTAGATTAACACCACCAAAAATCTTGTCGTAACAAAAAAGGTTGCCACCAGCCAACTTATCATCCATGACAACCATCACATGTGGAAATTCTGAACCTTTTACTACTTGGTGAGTAGCTAAAACTGAATTGCCAGATAGATAGTTGCAGTATTTTTTTAATTGATTCCAAGGGGCTGAAAATAGTGCACACAATCCGCGACGCAACCTATCTTGTTTGGATTCTTCTTCACCTCTCGCTGGCACAGAAGGTGGAGGTGATTTGTCTGCATACCCAACAGCTAAGCGAGTATCAACGTTAAACAATTTGGCACTCAAGATTGGTTCGAGCACCTCTCCCACGGTCGCAAGAGGACTTGCACAAGCTGCGGCGAAAGTTTCAATTGCTCTAAGTATTTCTTCAACACGCTTTGCTCGCTCTACTGTATCTTCCGGTATCCCATCAAGACAGTCATAGCGCCTAAAAACCTCAGTGACTTTAAACTCATCAATTGTCCCATTGGGATTGATACACCCCTCTAAATCGATAATTTCGTTCAATAAGGCTTGCACAATAGCCGGACCTTTATTCTCTCCACTGCCACTGGGTGCTGCCGCATTTGGATCTAGTAGAACCATTGCATTAAATATATCAAGAAAAGATCCACGCGTAGCAACAAGCTTATGCTCAAGTGCGAGCAGTTGAAATTCTCCTTTTGACCAAGCCTCAACGCCACTTGCGCTACACATCTGATCTGCACACCAACGTTCACCGATAGCTTTATCTTCTGGAGATATCTTTGTATCACCTATATAAATTCGTACAAAACCGCCAGCTTTCTCGGTTCTTGAATGCTGCCTTATTCCATTAGCAGGTTGGGTTCGTCCTTCTAGCTTCGCTTCCCAAATTGTATTAATTAGGTCAACAATTCTGCGTTGGCTACGATGATTCATTTTCAGCTCTGGCATCGCCCAGCTATCAGGAACTAAACTCGGAAGATCGGCATGCCCATCCATATATATTCGCTGTCGGTGATCTCCTAGAAGTCCTATAGTTAGACCACTTCCTCTCGGTTCTGCAATAGTCAATAAGGCATCCAGCATACCTTTCATTGTGTCCTGAGATTCATCAATCAGCACAATTGGATGTTGATCTTTTAGGATCCTCGTTAAGGTTGGTCGGTTTTTTAAAAGCCATGCTGTTACGTCAAGCACATGATTGTGGGCAAGCGCTCCTGGACCATATGTCATACGATCCGGGTGGTAGATAAATAGGTCTGTGTTTCTAAATCCCTCGATATCTTCTCTTATCTCATCCAAATCCCGTTGTTTAGCAGGAGTGATGCCCTTTGGTTTTGCAAGTGCTTCCTCGGTTTCCTTTTCAAGCTGAGCTTCTTTGATTGCAATAAGAGCCGCCTTGATATCATCGTTGAATCCACTAATGAGCTCCCAGCAAAATGCGTGTATCGTAGATACCTTTACGAGGTCATTCTCCCCTAGGCGCCCGTTAATGACCCCAACCGCGTTTTTCGTGTATGTGATCACTCGAATTGAACGCCCATACAAACGCAAGTTTCTTGCAAGGAGCTCCCCTTTTTCGTGTTTTACGACTCCAGTAATCCGCCGCAAGACCTCTACGAGAGTTCTCGTCTTCCCAGAACCAGCTCCAGCGAAAAGAAAGTAGCTGCGAGGAGGAACTTCAGTAAGGTAGCCGCAAATTTCTTCGACTACTCCCGCATCTCTGTCGTTGTCAGTGATGATACTTTGTTTGCTCATTCCATCACTCCGCTTGGTTCAAGTTGCTTCTGCAACCAAGTTAATGCATTGGCAATGTACCCCGGACATTCAATATCCTCGCCTGAAGATACTAATTCAAAGATGCTGGCAGAGAAGTCGCCTTTATTAAAAGAGCTGTGCATCAGATAGTGCAGTTCACTAAGTAGCTGTTGAAAATCTTCGGTTTCTACCGCCTTTTTTGCAACAGAGCCAAGAGCCCCTTTGGGAACTTCAATCTCTACTCCATTTTCATCGAATTTCTCATCCATCAACCCTTTGAACCAAGAGACATTCGTAAGAACCAGTGAATCCTCAAATGTGCTGGGCCAACAATTGTTAGCTTTGGCTATAGGTAACTGCCAAGCGAAATATACATGGCAATCTTCGATTTCATTCCATACCAACTGACCTTCAGTCGGGGTTTTGAAATCATCAAGTTTTTGCAGTTTCGGATGCCAGCCACGTAAGGTAGGGTTACCACACTGAAGTTCGGGTTGCCCGGTGTTTGCAACAGCGACTAGTTTCTTGGTCGGGTCACCATTTTTCTTAGGCTTGCCTTCCTTTTCTTCGCAAGGATCGATATCTGTAATTATTACTGTAGGGATCCGGAGCTTTTCGATGAGAGGTTTGAGTCGATGGGCATGGCTTCCACCTATATCGACAAAGGAAATGTAACGACTGTTCAGTTCATTGAAATAACGCTCTATGAAAAGTGGCACCAACATTCGCTCCGCGACTCCTTCCACAAAAATAGCTGCGTTAGCAAACAAAAGGTCCGTATGTTGAACACGGAAGTAACGCTCAGCGAATTGGCGTGTTTTTTTATCATCACCAAAGACTTCGGCTAGATTGACAACTTCTGTCGTCGGCATTGGAATCGTATCGCTCTTAGCCACACGGCGAACATATCTGAGCCGGTCAAAATTCTCCGAATGAGCTAGATGACTTGAATGAGTGCTTATGATCAATTGGCTATTTAGGCTTGAAGCTTCTTTCTCAGTCGGACTAATTAGTTTATGTGCTTTGCTTGGAAATATACGCTGCACCTGAACATGTAGGTGGGCTTCAGGCTCCTCAATCATTACTATGTGTACGGGGACAGGGGAGCCTTTTTCAGGCTTAAGTCGTGCAGATCTAAATGAAACTAGTTGGTAGCTGAGAGATTGGAGATTCTGGTAACCAAGTCCAATAGAATATTCTGGTAGGAGTTCTTCTATTGAATCCTTCTGCATACTGTACTGGACCGCAGTACTGTGATCGAGAAGGTCAGCAGTTTGGATACGTGTACGAAAACGAATCTCTTGAGGGTCATGCAACCCTGGATAGCCAAGCTCTTGCACTTCCTGAACTGAATCGGCTATGGCTTCTTGAATCTTACTGTCTAACTCTTTCTGAGCAAGTGCCACTGCCTTAATAAGGTCTACACGCTGGCTATGTCCGGAGCTAGCAACGTTTAAGTGTTGTTGAGCAAACTTGATTAGCTGGTTTGAAAACATGCCAACTCGTTGAAGAGCGGATGATGGCCGCGACTCAGTTTCTTCACTTCCGAATCCACGCTGAGCTGCGATGAAATCAACACGAATCAATCTCGATAGATGCTTTCGGTCAATCGGACTTGTTTGGACATCAAGTGTCTGAGTTTCATAGGATACCAGTCCTGTAATCGGGTTGTTATCGGTATCTAATTTGTATGCACGAACGCGCCCAAGCTTCAATGGCTCACGCAGAAAAAAATCAAGTAGGTCTATGGGCCACGCTAATGAATCTTGTCCCATATCTTTAACTGGTGAACGTGCAGAGCAGTAAGTCCATGCTAATTGCTTGAGCTCTTCAATATTGGTGACCGGCTCCAGTCGAAGGCGAATACCAACAGCGCCACCTTTCCAGCTAAATTTGGATAGAAATGGAGCAACATAGTGATACATTCCGACATCTGCATCAAACCAGAGGTCCAATACTGGCATGGTTTCTAGCAGTATCTGGAGTTGCTCTTTCCACTTTTCTTCTGGTTCGGTAACAGTTAAAGGGTCTTCAGTCAGTTCTTCCCAAACTTTGCCAAGGGCTCGCAGCTTTGACCATTTGGAAATACTGATGTCGAAAGCACTAAAGGGAGACCCATCAGCAAGGAAATGTCGTAGCGCCGCAAGAATAGATGTTTTTCCACTATTATTGGCGCCAACCAAAATTGTGGTTTTTTCATCAATGTTCAGCTGCACTTTTCCTAGCCGACGGAAATTACTAAGTTCGACAAATCGAAGCTTAATACCTTTGGATACTTCGGTCTCAGGGGGGATGTCTGGCATTGATACGCCTCCATGCGAATGTTATAAAATTATGAGATTAAAAGACTTCATTGGTGAAGTGTTCTGTTGCACTTCAGTATAATAAGTTACTTTTATATATATCGATGTGCATTTAGTCACCCAAATAACAGGCCTATGCTTAAAGTAATCGTATTGTTTTGACATATGAGCTTTGGACTACTATTCCTTATTGTGTCATTTGACACCAACAACACATCAATAGCTAGGGAAGGTAAAAATGTCTGTTAAACATACACCAACAGGTGTTGTACACAGCGGTGCTAAAGGCGGCACCACTGGCTGCGGCACTGACACAAAGAAAAATGCTGATCACTGGGTTAATTCCCACGAGAAAATCACATGCGATAAGAACGGCTGTAAAAACTAACGATCTTATGTGGTTGATGGAGGGCACTGTCTAGGTGCCCTTTTCTTTGTAAAGATGTCGTCTTTTGGTCTTAATAATGCTCTTAGTTTGATGACTCATCGAAGATATTAGGAAAGGTCCGCATGGCCTCTGTGCGACGGGTTTCCAGAATATCTGCGTAGATTTCTGTTGTTCTGAGTTCGCTGTGGCCAAGCAATCTGGAAAGGGAATAGATGTCCAGGCCACGGGCAAGTTGGTTTACTGCAAAGGTGTGTCGTCCAGCATGAAAGGTCACGTGTTTGGTTATCCCGGCACGTATGGCCCACTGTACTAGCGCGACATTGCTGTAACTGTCGTAACGTAAACCCTTAAAAACCCGTTCAGTAGGTTTACCCCTGTTTTCCAAGTTTAGCAAACGTACTGCAGAATCCGGTAAATCCAAGTATTGCAGACCATTTCCCGAGTTTTTGAGCTTTATCTGGGAAAAGATTATTCGGTAGTGCCCATTAGCAAATAGTTCAATTTCACCCCACACCAGTTTATGAATGTCCGACCAGCGTAGACCCGTAGTGCAGGAGAACAGAAATGCTCTCCGTAGCACATCGTAACGGCATTCAGCCTTGGTAAGGGCCTTTACCTCATCCAGAGTGAGGTAAGTGCGCTGTGTCCTCTCTGCTTTGATGGATTTGACTTGTTCAACAGGGTTATCTCTGATGATTCGGTCTCGTTGTGCTTGGTTGAGTGCTGCCCGAATTTTATTGAAGTAGCTACAGGCGGTATTCCTGGAGAGGCCAGTATCTGATTTTGTCATTGCCTCATGCTGTAGGTAATGGCGGAATCCTTCCAAAAAGTATTTATCTACCTGTTCAAAAGTGAGTTCTGCGTGGCGGTGATAACGGTGGAGATGAATGCCCGCAGAAACCCAAATTGAGTAGTTGGATTTGCTACCGGATGCTTTACTCGCTGTAATTTGGTCGAAATAGTCAAAGAAGCTGGCATTGAGTTTTGTGCGGTCATCTAAGCCGTGTTTGGCTGATTCCATTTCCAGTAGACGCTTGGCACGAATAGCTTCGGCTTTTTGCAATGTGGTTTTGTTGTGCTCGCGCTCAACTGCGTTTTTGGGCTTGGCGTAGAGAAATAGGTTTAACGTCTCGTATGAGCGTTTTTGAGCTCTTGAGCCGTCTTCCGAGGTCTTTGATCCATAATAGTAAACAAGCCTGATAGCTCGCAGGCCATTTTTATCTGGATCTCGTTTATGTATGCTGATTTTCATAGGTTTTTCTCATCTTGTGCGCCATATGTGCGCCAGAATTTATCTGTGGCGCACACGTGGCGCAAGAATCGACAAAACCCTTCAAATCACTTCCCACCAAGTAAAACAAAATTATTTTAAAATCATAATGTTGTTTTGATTTGGTTTGATGCGTTTTACTATTTTACTTCCCGATACAGAACGACGAAAAGATGCGGCCAAGCAGATCATCGGAGCTGAATTCGCCGGTGATCTCATTGAGATGCTGCTGGGCGATGCGCAGTT